>JAFLRV010000051.1 GCA_022511245.1 Coprobacter sp. | reverse complement strand
GATGTAATCCTCTTCCATTGTTCCGGTCGACCACGCCGCAAAGTCGGCCGATTTGATTAACGCCATCATCTCCTCCGGAGTATATCCCATCGCATACAGGGCCCCTACGATGGCACCCATAGAAGTCCCGGCCACATAGTCTATCGGTATGCCGTTTTCCTCCAACGCCTGAATGACCCCGATGTGGGCGATTCCTTTGGCCCCGCCTCCGCTCAATACCAGCCCTACCGTTTGAGCATGCGGAATCGCTGGGTGCAAAAGAAGAAAAAACAGAGCCGGCAGAAGTCTGAAGCGTTTCATATGTTTGCAGTCGTTGGAGCCGGGATATAAACAATGCGGAACATCGAAATGTTTTCGGTGTTCCGCACGAAGGGATAGAGGGGTTATCCGGCCGTTATCTGCCGAAATAAGAATCTTTGAATCCGATAAAGTACAGTACGCCGTCCAGCCCGATTGTCGATATTGACTGGCTGGCATTCTCCTTTACTTTCGGCTTGGCATGGTATGCAATACCCAGTCCGGCCATGTTCAGCATCGGCAGGTCGTTTGCGCCGTCTCCTACCGCAATGGTCTGGGCGATGTCCACATTCTCTACTTGGGCAATCAGCCGCAACAGTTCGGCTTTCCGTTTTCCGTCGACGATATCTCCGATGTATCGGCCCGTCAGTTTGCCGTCTTCTATTTCCAGCTCGTTGGCATATACATAATCGATGCCGTATTTCTTTTTCAGATGGTTTCCGAAATAGGTGAATCCGCCCGACAAAATAGCGATTTTGAATCCGGCTGTTTTCAGCACTTCCATCAGATGGTCGACCCCTTCGGTAATCGGCAGCGAGTTGGCGATTTCCTCCATGACCGATTCATCGAGGCCTTTTAACAACTGCACCCGTTTCTTGAAACTTTCACAAAAATCTATCTCTCCCCGCATCGCCGCTTCGGTAATGGCTTTGACCTCTTCGCCCACACCGGCCCGCATGGCAAGTTCATCGATAACTTCCGTTTCAATCAGAGTCGAGTCCATGTCGAAACAAATCAGCCGACGGCAACGTCGGAACATATTGTCTTGCTGTAGAGATATATCCATCCCCAGATCGGTCGACAATTGCATGAAGCTCGATTGCATGGCGTCTTTGTCTTTCGGGGTGCCGCGTACCGACAATTCGATGCAGGATTTGGTGCTGCGAGAATTTTCGTCCAGCGGAATGCGTCCGGTAAGCCGCTGAATCCCGTCGATATTGAGTCCCTGTTCGGCAACGATACGGGTTACCGAAGCGATTTGTTTCGCCGTAATTTCCCGGCCGAGAATCGTAATGATATAGCGGTTTTTGCCTTGCAGTCCCACCCAGCTGCTGTATTCTTTCTGGCTGATGGGCGAGAACCGGATATTGACATCCAGCTCATACGCTTTGAACAGCAGATCTTTCATGATGTCACCGGCCTTGTCTTCTGTCGTTCTGAAAAGTATACCCAGTGAAAGCGTATGGTGAATGTCGGCCTGTCCGATGTCGAGAATGAACGCATCGTACCGGCCGAGAATCTCGGTCAGAGCCGAAGTGACTCCCGGCTTGTCTTCGCCGGAAATATTGATAAGAATAATCTCTGTTTTGGGCGTCATGTTATTACTGTATTTAAACGAACAAATATACGCAAAAATTAGATTATTCGGAGATGCAGACCGTTTTTTATATCAGGCAAGAGAAGCTGATTTTTCGGTAAATAAAGTTAAAAAAGAGAAATCGTGACGGAGACGTCAGGCGTCGAAATGTAAATAAATGTAAAAATGATTTGGCGGGAATGTGAAGAAGTTGTACCTTTGTCTCACTTTAACGGACTGTAACGGTGTGGAAGAGTGCTTCCGTATGTTGCAGTTTACTGCTGAAAATCAGTGGGGTCTGGCGGGTTGCCGGGAGGTCGATGCGCCGGATTTAGTACGAACTATAAGACTTTAGTATGAAAAATGTAAAGTCAGTATGTGCAGTACTTTTCTTGTTTTTGATGCTTTCGTTTGCCAATAGGGGCAAAGAGGGGGTAAAGGTGGGGCAGACCGCTCCGGCGTTCCGAATAGAAGAGGACGGCACCTCCGGAAAATCTTTTGATTTGAAAGCGGAAAAAGGAAAATTTGTCGTATTGAGTTTCTGGGCCGGTTATGACGCCCTTTCCCGAGTGTCCGATATCCGGATGCAGGCGGCAATCGACAGATTGGAAAATCAGGAAAATGTCCGTTTGGTATCGATATCGTACGATACGAATGAAAATGTTTACAGAGAGTCGGTTCGGCTCGACGGCTTGGACGAAAGTACGCACTATTACGACAGCGACGGAGAGAAATCCGCTATTTTTCGTGATTTTCGTCTCCGACAGGGTTTTGGCAATTATCTGATTAATCCCGATGGAGAGATTATTGCCCGCAATTTCGACCCGGAAAATCTGGCACAACTTATTTGTCAATAAAAGAAACAGCGTTGATTTTATTTTCAACGCTGTTTCTTTTTGGCTTTTATCCGTTGTGTCTCCCGATGAGGAGTGTTTTATCTCGTTTTCCGGAACCGGTACAGATAAATGATGTCTTTTACATCGTTGCCTTTCCGGTCGGTTTTCATCACTTCATCAAATACGAACTCGTCGCCATATTGAGCGGAAATATGGCCGAAATCGTTTTGCCCCACCAACAGGTATCCCGAATCGGGTTGTTCCGTTTCAAAATTTACGACCCGGTTGCCCGTGTAAAAGTTGACAACGAAAAACCGCATCATCGGTGTCGAAATATACGAATATATCTTTCCCTCCGGAATCTCGGCTTTTACCTTTTCGGCGAATGGCCGCATCGATTTGGCATTCAGCACATCAGGCAGGATGAGTGCATCCAGCAATAGTTGCACTCCGAAAAAGAGCGCTACCGTAGTATATACATACCGGTTGTTGTATACCATGACTTTCCGGCTTTTCCAGATTTGGTACAAAAGACATATCAATGCGAGTACACACAATATTCCGAACATATTCAACGGGCGGTTCAGGGCTTCAATGTAATATCCCGATTTGGCGATGAATTTTTCCGGGAACATTTCCGGCGTAATCCACCGGAGCCGGAGAGCCATAAAAACAATAAGCAGCAATCCGGTTATAACCGACAGGAATATACTGAAAATGCGCCACGCTTTTTTCCGGTTTTTCAACAGCCAGAACATATATTCGGCCAGAAAGTAACAGAGAAAAGGATAGATGGGCAGCAGATATACCGTCCGTTTGCTTTTGGGAATACAATAGAATATGAAGATGACGGCAAAAGAAAGCAGCGAGAACAGCCGGATATCTTCCATTTCCGTTATACAAGTTTTACACTGTTTCCAATAGTCGGCTATCCGTTTGCGGGGGCGGGACCAGGAAAACATAAACAGCGAAACGATTACCAAAACCGACCAGGGCAGGAACCCGGACAGGGTAGTATATATATAATAAAGAAACGGTTCTTCGTGAGATTCATAAGACATTTTTCCTAAAAAACGTCCTAAATTTTCCTCTAAGACAAGGTCGAGAAAGGAGCTGCCGCCCTGTTGATAGGCCAGCCAGTACCATACTGCCGGAAGCAGACAGGACAATAAGGTGATACCGGCGAATTTCCATATTATGGCTCCTAATTTCTGTTTCCGGATAAGCAGATAGACTGCGGTTACCGCACAGGGCAGAATAATCCCTACCGGACCTTTGGTTAACGTGGCGGCACCCATTAAAATGGCGGCAGTTACCGGAATACCTTTCATTCCCTTTTCAGCCCAGAAATAGAGTTGATAAAGAGCCGTCACGATGAATACGGTCAATACCATATCGACCCGTGATGCCATTGCCGCTCGGTGTACCTCGAAACAGGAGAGAAACAGCAGAGCGGCAAGAAATGCCGTGTTGTTGCTCCTTTTTCGGGAATAGAACAGGAATGTGGCCAATGCGATAACTATGGCGGCCAATGCCGACGGCAGGCGGGAGGTATATTCGGTAACTTCTCCCGGCAAAGGGATGACAAGGCGATTGCCCAATGGAACATAGGCGGTTTGTAGGCGATGTCCTCTCCATTGTTGGTGGGCAGAATCCAGTTGTCGCTCTGCAACATCGATACGGCGACGATGGCTTCTCTCGGCTCCCCTTTGGTATGGTAATCGGTAAGACCCAGAAAGGGGAGGAGGGTAAATGCTGAAATCAGCAGCAGCAAAAGCAGCAAAGTACTTCTTGAACTCAGTTTCATGCAACTAATTTTTTAAGAGGGTTCGTCAAAATTGATTTTTTCCTGAATAATATATTCCGGACGGTTCTTGGTCTCATCGAATATATTGCCGATATACTCTCCCAGTATGCCGATGGTAAGCAGTTGTATCCCGCCTAAGAACAAAATGGTGATAACGGTCGAAGACCAACCCTGTACGACATGGTCATGAGCGAAAATTTGCAGATAAAAAATCCACAAGACCATCATTAAGGCAATCAGAATCGATACAGAACCCAAAGAAATGGCTATTTTCAACGGTTTTTTGGAAAAACCGAAAATCCCGTTTGAGGCCAGTCTTATCATTTTGCGAAGAGTATATTTGGTGTTTCCCGCATACCGTTCGTCCCGGTCGTAGTAAAATGGCGTTTGCTTGAATCCCATCCAGCTGAACAGGCCGCGCAGATATTTGTGTTTTTCGGGAAATAGCCGGAATGTATCCAGCACTTTCCGGTCGATAAGTCTGAAATCGCCGGTATCGACCGGGAATGAATATTCCGAAAGCCAGTTCAGGGTCCGGTAATACAATTTGGCCGAAAGCAGTTTGAACAGCGATTCCCCCTTGCGTTTGTTCCGTACCGCATATACGACATTGCAGCCCTCTTGCAGGTATACCTCTATCATTTGGGGAATGACTTCAGGAGGGTCCTGCAAATCGGCGTCGATAATGACGGCGATATCGCCGGTGCAGCAGTGCAATCCGGCAGTCACTGCATTCTGGTGACCGAAATTGCGGGAAAAAGAGATAACCTTTACGTGTTTGTCCGCTTGAGCCAGAGACGACAAGATTTCAAATGTACGGTCTTGGCTCCCGTCATTAATCATAATGAGTTCGTAGTCGTATGCAGACGGGGCAAAAACATGGGAAAAACGCCGGTATGCTGTTTCCAGTACGGCTTCTTCGTTGTAACAGGGGATGACAACACTGACTTTCATGCGGTAACGGTTAATTGGGGCGGGGATGGTGTGATTCATATATCCTTAGAGTTGGACAGGCTTTTGTATTCCTCTTCGGCTTTCAGGGCCGGAAGGCTCCAATGGTATTGTACGGCCATTATCCGGATAACGATTACCGTAAAGGCCGATATGGACTGGGTAGCCACACTGTTGAGCCCAGCTGTATGGCTCAGCCAATAGAATATGCCGCCTACGATGCAGGCCATTGCATAAATATCTTTTCGGAAAATCAGCGGCTCTTCATTGATGAGAATATCCCGGATAATCCCGCCGAATGCGCCGGTGATGGTCCCCATGATAATCGCCACCCAGAACGGATAACCCGTCATCAAAGTCTTTTGTATGCCTACCACGACGAACAGAGCCAGACCGATGGTGTCGAAAATGAAAAAAGTATGTTGCAGCCGAATCAGATATTTCCCGAAACAGATGACAAACAGCAGCGATAAGGCTGTCACGACCAGATAGATGCTGTCTTGCATCCAGAATACCGGCAGTGCCAGCAGTACATCCCTCAGCGTTCCGCCGCCAATCGCAGTGGCCAGTCCCACGACGTAAGCCCCGAACCAGTCGAACTTTTTGGCCGAAGCCAGCCGGATGCCGCTGATGGCAAAAGCCATAGTCCCGATAATCTCTATAATCGTAACGAATGTACTTTCCATAAAAAGCTGTTTTAGCTTTACAAAAATACAAATTTTAGTTGATACATACCTATCGTTCGGATTTTATTCTTTACAAATAAAAACAAAGAGAATCTGCGCCGGCGCAGATTCTCTTTGTTGCAAATAGGCTGAAATATCATTTTTCGGCCAGAGGCGATGCTTGGGAATAAGTGCGGGCACTCAATTCCTTGTCGAGCATGTAGATGCCGAATCCGTTGTCCTTTATCATCGTCAGGCTGTCGATAAGTCCCTGTGCGGTTTCTTCTTCTTCGACCTGTTCGTCGATAAACCATTTCAGCATGCTTTGGGTGGCGTAGTCGTTTTCCGAAACAGCCAGAGCATACAGGTTGTTAATCATGGCCGTTACTTTCTTTTCGTGTTCCAGCGTGTCTTGGTAAGCATCCAGCGGGCTGGCCCATTCGGTTTTTACTTCGGCGATAGGAGCCAGCGTCACTTTACCGCCTCTCGACAGCAGATATTTGATAAATATCTGGGCATGGTCCTGTTCTTCTTTGAACTGGATGTTGAACCAGTTGGCAAAACCGGGATTGCCTTTCACGGCGAAATTGGTCGACATGGACAAATAGAGGTAAGCCGACCAGAACTCGGCATTGATTTGGGCGTTCAGCGCCTCTTCGATTTTTTTACTGATCATGATTCTGAAGTTTAAATTGTTTGTATGGAAAATTCACTCATCGGTTATTCTGTTATCCCTTTCATACTTACCTGTATGTAGTTTTTGGGATTGAATATTTTCTTTGTCAGCTTTTTGATGGATTCGGGAGTCTGTTTCCGGATAAGTTCGGCTGTCGGGTGCATTTCATCCGTTCCGTACAGAACATACGTGTTCAGTTTGCTCATCCAGTATTTGTTTTCCCGGATATCTTCGGTCTGTTTTTTCAGCATATATTCTTTGACCTTGTTTACATTTTCGGCCGACGGCCCTTCAGTCACTACCTTCATCAGTTCATCGACCGCTCTTTTCCGGAGTTTGTCCTGCATTTCCGGATTGGTGTCGAACCCGAACAGGAACATCCATTCTCCACGTTCTTTCGACAGACTCGACTGGGTCGATACGCCGTAAGTTCCGCCCTCCTCTTCCCGGATGGTACTGGTATATACGATATCCATAATCTGGTCGAACATGCTGAGTTTGATAACATCCTCGTAGTTGTATTTATGTTTGCCCGAATAGAGGCAGAATACGGTGGATTTGGGTGTTTCCATCTTCCGTTCGAAATCGTTGACATATTTGCCTTTGCGAATCTGGATTTTCGCTTTTCCGCTCTTCTCTTTGCTGTATGTCGAGGGGAGGGAGGCGATGTATTGTTCGATTAAAGGCCGAATCGTGTCGGGGTTGATGTTGCCCACAAAGATAAATGTAAAATCCGAAGCATCGCCGAACCGTTCTTTCCATATCGACAGAATGCGGTCATAGTCGATTTTATCGACATCCTCCGCTTTCAGGCTTCGCATGCGGGGGTCGTTGTTCCAGATAGCTACGTTCAGCGAATCGCTGAATGCCGATGCCGGATTGGCTTCCTTGTTTTTCATGGCCGCTTGGCTTCGTTGTTTCCACGACAGGAAAGCATCGTCATCTTTGTTTATATCGGTGAAATTCAGGTAAACCAGTTGTAGCATCGTTTCCATGTCTTTGGGGGTGGATGAGCCGCCGATGCTTTCGGTATATTCCCCTAATCCGATACTCGATGCCACCTGTTTCCCGGCCAGCATTTTTTGTAATTCGATATTGCTGAAAGCTCCCGTTTTACTCAACCCGATAACCGGATTAAAAGCGGCAAGGTCGATGAGGTCGTTGTTTCCGTACAGACTTTTTCCACCGTGACTTACCGCACTTAGGAGGATTTGGTCGTTTTTGAAATCCGTAGGTTTCAGTACGACTTTCGCTCCGTTGGAGAGCGTCCATACGGTCGTACCGAAAGTTTTGTCAAAAGATTCGGCCTCTATTTTTCCCGGAACGGGGAGTGCCGGCAATAGCGGTTCGTCCGAAGTGTTGTCTTCATAAGCAGCCAGCTCTTCTCCCGATACCTTCTGCTGTATGGCGATTATCTCTTCTGCCGTCGGATAGGCAACTCCGTCCTTCTCCGGACCGGTAATGGCGATAACGATATTCTCCTCGCCAATCAGATTCTGGATATAGTCATTTACCTGTTCGAGGGTAATGCCTTCGGCGAACTGACGGTAAAGCAGGTATTCATTTTCAATGCCCGGAATTGCACCTCCTTCGGTAAAATGACTGACATATTCCTGTACGTAACTGCTGTTTTTCGCTTTGTCTTTTTCGTTGTAGATTTGTTCGAGGTAACTTAACAGGTTGGCTTTGGCCCGGTCATACTCTGTGGCTGTAAATCCGTGCTGGTTTACCCGTTCTATTTCTTTCAGCAATGCTTCGAGCGCTTCGGCCGAACCTCCTTCTTTACTGCGGGCCTGACCGGTAAAGGCATTTTTGGTTTTGGATACGAAGAAATCGTCATCGTAGGTGCTGGCACTTAAGAACGGTGCATCGGGCATCTCGGCGATTTCTTCCAGTCTGGCATTTAACATGAGGGAGGTTACGCTTTTCAGGTATTCGTCGATGATTCCGGCAACCGTAGCTTTCAGTGTTTTGGGCATGGGGTCATGTTTGTAAAATACCATAACCGATGTGCTTGTCGCCTCTTTGTCTTTGCCGATGGTGACAATCGACTCTTTGTTGTCGGGTACGGTATAGTAGATACGCTCGGCGACGTTCTCCGGCATTTTTATCTTGCCGAACAGCTCTTTTATCTTCTCTTCGGTCTTTTCTGCGTCGATATCTCCGACAACGATAATACCCTGTTGGTCGGGACGATACCATTTGTGGTAATAATCACGCAGGGTCTGGTACGGAAAGTTCATGACCACCTCCATCGTGCCGATGGGCATCCGGTTGGCATACTGGCTGCCGGCAAACATGGTGGGGATGAGTATGTCCCACATTCTCATATTGGCATCGGTGCGGGTACGCCACTCTTCCCGTATCACGCCGCGTTCCTCATCGATTTCCTTCTCTTCGAGAGCGATGGCACATGACCAGTCATGCAGAATGAGCAGGCAGGAGTCTACGATGCTTTCCCGCACAACCGGTACGTTCGAGAGGTTGTATACGGTCTCGTCGAAACTGGTATAGGCATTTACGTTGGCGCCGAATTTGACCCCGATGGATTCCAGATAATTCAACATGCTTTTACCCGGGAAATTCACGGTTCCGTTGAAAGCCATATGTTCGAGGAAATGAGCCAGTCCGCGCTGATTCTCCTCCTCCAGTATTGAACCGACTTTTTGGGCAATGTAGAATTCGGCCCGGTTGGGCGGATATTCATTGTGCCTTACATAATAGGTAAGGCCGTTTTCCAGCTGTCCGTACCGCACATTAGGGTCTATGGGCAGGGGGGCCAGCTGCTGTGCTTTTATCGAAGCTGTCCCCGATAAAATAAACACGAAGGCTAAGGTTAATTTTTTGAATTGCATAATGGTTATGTTTAAAGTGAAATTATTCATTCGTATTTATGCTTACATACCCGTTTATCATGGCGTAGAAACTGAGACCCGATACCGTTTTTATGCCCAGCTTGGCGATGATGTTTTTCCGATGGGAAAGTACCGTATTGAAACTGATATGGAGCACATTGGCGATTTCCTTGTTGATATAGCCCTGTGCGATGAGCTGCAACACTTCGATTTCCCGAGCAGTCAATGCTATGCGGGGCTTGTTCTCCGATTGCCGGCACAGTTTCCCGAAAATGGATTGCAACTGTTCTATTACATCGTTTTCCGGAGCATAAGTATGGATTTGGAGTGCCGGTTCCGTTGTATTGTATTCATTCTTGAACGGCTCTTTGACCAAAAGTATCGTATTGTTTTTTCTGGGCAGAAAAAATTCGCAATATATGAAAAACAGGTCTGTACTGGTGAAATAAAAATCATACGATTCCGGCGATGACGCAAAAAACAGACCCGGCTCAGCATACAAATCGATTCTCGGCGCTGAAAAATATTCGTTCAGAATCTGTTTCAGCCCCAGATTGAAAAGAGGACAAGGAGATACGATAGCTATTTGTTTGTTTCTGAGCATGGACGTTTCTTATAATTTTTCCGGAGTCTGAATCTGTAACATCGAATGATACAACGGTTTCAGTATCCGGTTTCGTATCCGGTTATTTTGTTTGATGTCTTTTTCGAGGCTGAAAATGGCGAAAATAACCCCATAACACAAGTTCAGGTTATAATCTCCGGACAAATGCCGTACGAAAAGACTTTTTAAGTCGTTCAGTTTCTCTTCAACAGGATTCAGTTCGGTGTCGTTGGAACAGCAGGAAGTAACCGCTGTTTCCGGATGGATGTTTTCAGACAGCCGTTTGATTTGGGGGAACCACTCTTTTTCATCGTTTTCGATACGCAGCAGCAGCTCCTGTTTGAGTTCGAGAAAGAATTGGCGAATCAATTCGAGGTTGTTGTTCTGGAGAGGGCTCTTTTCGATAAGCAGGGAAAAGTGCCGCTCTATGTTGGGCAGCTGATACCGGACATAATAGCTGTTGGTTTGAGAAAGATAGTCTACGATTTGTGAGGCACAAAACGATTTCAGCTTTTTCTCCGGGAAAAAAGAGTCGTTGACAAACGTGTTCAGGATAGTGAGAAAGAAATCGGCATCCAATCCTTTTTCACGGCATATCTCCGATATACTTTTCTCCTGCGTGCCCAGCGTAATGCCAAACCGGTTGATGACCGGAATCAGCGTAGGTTCGTTCAATATGACCTCCGACAGCGGTATTTCGGCATATAACAATCCCATATAATATCAGTTTAGTTGCGGTTTAATTATGTTTCCCGGAGCAATTACCATGTCCATCCGGCAGTCGTGAACTTCTGCCGGAATGCTCTCCAGCAGCTGGAAGCGGTAACATACCCCTATTTTATAACAATCCAATCGGTGAAACAATCGGTCATAATACCCTTTGCCCCGTCCCAGCCGGTTGCCTTGCCGGTCAAAAGCCACACCGGGAACAATAGCGATATCAATAGCCGGTGTCGTGCCGTTTTGAGGACGGCAAGGCTCCGGTATGCCGAATTTCCCTTTTTGCAGTTCACCGGGAATATATTTCCCGATACCGATGAAATCGCCGTCGATATAGGGGAGATAAATCTCTTTTTCCCTATGCCAGGCCGAAATGAATTCAATCGTCGATAGTTCATCCGGCAATGAATGATACAGTAAAACCCGCCGGGCTTGCCGGAATTCGGGAGTCGTCTCTACAACAGAAAATACATCCCGTGCCTCGACCCTCTTTTGTTCGGGAGTAAGGTCCGTTTTCCGTTTCTTGATTTCTTCCCTCAGTTCCTTCTTGTTCATCATTGTTCTTCTCCCGGAATCACAGGAAAACCTTTATCCTCGTTCAATATTTCCACCGCCTTTAAAAAAGTGTTGTCATGAGCCAGTATGATGGGATAAAAAGCATCGTCACCCAATATGTTGCGGGCGATGTAAGCGTGCAGCTGGTCGGTGATGAGACGGCGGGATATGTTGATGTATACCGGTCTCGGTTTTACCCCTTGAGTGGCGGCATAAGAGACAAACTCATTGAGAATCGGCTGTTGTTGCATATATTTCAGCAACTCCTGATAACCGTTGAATGTCTCCAGTTTCTGACGGTGTTCGTCTGAATATTGGAAGGCAAATTGATATAACAATCCGTTGTTGACGACATTGTTGAAGTAGGAGGTAATCCCGATGGTGTCACGAGGCACGAAAATATCGGGCATAATGCCTCCGCCGCCGTACACTTCCCGTCCGTTCAAAGTGGTGTACAGCAGTTCCGTATTTTGTTTGATGCTGTCTTTCGAATCGAACTCCCCGTGCAGATAGCGGTTCATGATATCTTGGCTGTAATCGTCGGTTTTACCCATTTCATACCCTTTTTGTATCGACCGGCCCGACGGAGTATAATATCTGGCAATGGTCAGCCGGATAGCCGAGCCGTCGGAAAACGGAATCTGCTGTTGAACCAATCCTTTGCCGAAAGAGCGGCGCCCGATAATCAATCCCCGATCATTGTCCTGAATGGCACCGGCGAAAATCTCACTGGCGGAGGCCGACCATTCGTCCATCAGGACGACAACCTGGTTTTTCTGGAATGCGCCCGTTCCGTTGGAGAAAACCTCTTCTTTCCGGAATGCCTTGCCTTCAGTATACACGATTAATTGCCCTTTAGGCAGAAATTCATTGACCATGTTGATGGTTGCATCCAGATATCCACCCGTGTTTCCTCTCAAATCGACAATGAATTTTTCGGCACCCTCTTGCCGGAGTTTGGCCAGTGCATTCATAAACTCATCGTATGTCGTCCGTCCGAATTTGCTCACTTTGATATAGCCGGTCTTGTCGTTGATTTTGAAAGAGACATCGACACTGTTCATCGGAATCTCTCCGCGCGTTACGGTGAATTCAAGCGGCGTTTTGGATGAGGCCCTTTTGATTCCCAGTTTGATTTTGGTCCCCTTTTTTCCCCGCAATTTCGCCAGAACGTTCTCATTGGTAACCTCTTTGCCCACGAAAGCCGTATCATTGACGGCAATAATGCGGTCGCCGGGCAGTATCCCCACTTTTTCAGAAGGCCCCCCCGAAATAACGCTTACTACCGTAATGGAATCCTTTAAAATACTGAATTGAACCCCGATACCCCCGAAACTGCCTTCCAGTTCTTCGTTGACACTCTCCAGATCTTTGGCAGGAATGTAGGCCGAATGAGGGTCGAGCTCCCCGATAATTTTGGGCATGATATCCTCAGTCAGGTCTTTGATGCTCACCGTATCCACATACTGCCGGTTGATGATGTCGAGCAGCCGCTCTATTTTTCCATATGAAGAGAATAATCCCGATTTTATCAGATTCGACTGGTAATAATACCTGCCCAGATAAATCCCGGAAATCAACGCCGCCACAATAATAACCGGCAGCCATGTCCATGTTTTTTTATTCATGTTAAGAAAATCTGTAATCGAAAGTTGTTACGGGCAAAATTTGTGCCAAAATATCCGTTGTTATTCCGCCTCTATGAAGTCCACCTGAATACCCGCCTGTTCGAGCAGGTCGATGCCGTCATGCAGC
>JAFLRV010000050.1 GCA_022511245.1 Coprobacter sp. | reverse complement strand
TCTGTTTTACGCTGGCCAAGAATGTAACGGCCGAAGTGGGCGAGAAATATATCTACATCCGCATTATGAAGCCTGACGGAGATGTGCTGGTCAAAGACCGCAACGCCCTTTTCCGTTATGAAGACCGGGATATCAACTATTCGAGCCGCAAGCTTATCGAGTATGACGGTGAAGAGATGAACTTGTGCATCTACTGGCCTGTCGAGGAGTATCTCTATCCCGGCAATTACCGGGTCGATATTTTTGCCGACAACTACCTTATCGGCAGTCGCGGTTTCGAACTGAAAAAATAAGCCGTCTGCTTATGTGCGGACGGGTTCCGGAGAGGCTGGAGCGACTGCTCTTTTTGCCGCCGGGAATAACAGCGGATAGAGCCGTATCTGTTTCAGCACCCGGACGATTGCCAGACACATACTCACGATAACCACACTCGATGTCAGCACCAGCGGCAATTCAGCCCATGTGTTGACCTGCGCTGCCAGCCATCCGTTTTTCCATACCGGGTCGAGGGCGTGTATGCAGAAGTAGTGCAGCAGATAAATCTCCAGCGTCATCGTTCCGATGTGACAGAGTATTCCGGCCAGGCTGCTTTGCGAAACGGTTTTGAAACAGAACAGCCGGTAGACTGCATAATGTATGAATAGAATACCCAGAATCCCGTCGCAGAATCGGGGCAGGAATATGACTTTGTTGTAGCCGAGTACGAAGAGCAGAAAGGCGATGCCGGCGGTATATCTGTTTGTCAGCACCGGAGAGAGCATATCTTCGTTCAGTTTGAAAAGAATCCCTGCCAGAAAAAACGGGAAATAGCCTCTTATGGCCCGCAGGCTGAACAGTCCCACCCATGAGTTGCTGACGTCTATTTTTTCCAACAGGAGATACTCCAGCAATATCCCGCCGGTTATCAGCACGAGATTGCGGATAGAGCGGGGCGCTTTCCAGCCCGACAGCAGGACAAAGAGCGGAGCGGTCAGAAAAAACATCTCTACCGCCGCCACCGTAAACCAGTAACCTTGTTTCCATGTATCGAACGGCAAAACTGAAAAATCCCGGTCGGTGAACAGCAGACAGGCCATTGTCCAGCACACCAGTGTGGGATAGAGCTGCCCTGTCAGCCGGTTTTTGGCCCGTCGCGCAAACAAACTGGCCGTATAGCGGGCACTGTACACGAAATATCCGCTGATGAAGAAGAACAGCGGCATGCGCACCGTTGTCAGCAGGTCGTTGATTTTCGATGTATGAATCGGAATACGGGCGGCCAGCAGTATATGGGAATACACGACCAGAATTATCGTTATTCCCCGTATGGCATCGATATAGCCGATTCGTGTTTTTGTCATTCTTTCCTGTTTTTATCTATAAAAAGAGGGAAAGGCTTGTCACCGGCCCTTCCCTTTGCGTTTCGGGTCTGCTGTTTAATAGAGGTCGTGCCGGGTAAGGTCAATCAGCAGTTCGGCCAGCTTTTCGGTAACGGCCTCGACATACCTTTTCCCTTTCTCGGCCGATGCCTTGCGGGGGTCGCCCACTCCGCTGTCTTTCGTTGCTTTGTCCCAGTGACGGGGTGTCCAGGCCACCTTCCGGTTGAGGGAGGGAACGGCAAACGGTTTGGCTTCGCCGCTTCCCGCTTCGGCCAGGTTGACCAGTTCCGGATGGTAGTGCATCATGACCGATGTTTCCGATTCTCCGGCATGGTCATCCACTTCGGCCTCGAAATAGTCTTTGCCGGACACGATTTCGAACCAGTTGGCCGAAAGAACCAGCAGGTCGGGATAATCTATGGCCAGGTCACGTATCATGCCTTTGAAATCGTTCCCGCCGTGACCGCCCAGAATGAGCAACTTGCGTATCCCCTGATGGTACAGCGAGGCAACGATATCTTCCAGGATGTACTGCCGGGTTATCTGCCGGGTATGGATGCAGAAAGGCAACTCCCGCTGTCCGGGATTGTGTGCCCCGAACGGTACGGGCGGCATGACCATACAGCGTACTCCGGCCCGTTCTCCGGCTTTGTGGGCGGCGTCCACCGCCACGTCATGCGGCAGAATGCAGTCGGTCAGGTAGGGCAGGTGCAGGTTGTGGGGTTCGGTGGCCCCCCAGGGCAAGATAACGATATCGTATTTCTCCGTCCGGGTCTGGCCGTAGCAGGAGACGGAAAGATCTATTTTTCGGAAATCCATAGCGGGTCAAATAGCGTTTTTATTCGGTACAGAGCAGATAACTGCGTATCATCATTCTCGGAATGTGGAACGGGCCTTTGAACAGATTGCCTTTTGCCGGTTGGGCCACCGTGCCGTCCCGGTGCAGATAGCCGTACCATTCGCCGAACTCTTTGTCGGGGAAGTGAGCGTACGTCCAGTTGCTGATTTGCCGGTGCATATCGAGGTATTTCTCGTCGCCCGACGCCCGGTAAGCATAAAGCGTGGCAATGATGGCTTCGGTTTGCGGCCACCAGAATTTCATGTCCTGCGAGTAGTCCTGCGGCGGGAAATTGCGGCAGTCCCGGAAGTTGATGATGCCTCCGTACTCTTTGTCCCATCCCCACTCCCACGACCAGTCGAGAATTTGCAGGCCGAGAGCGGTCAGCTCTTTGTCCCAGTGGCGGTAGCGGGCCTCCTCCAGGATAAACCAGGCCGTTTCGATGCAATGGCCGGGATTGATGGTGCGCCCGTTAAGCGTATCAATCAGGTGACCGTCCAGGTCGACCATTTCGAGCAGCGCTTTGAATTCGGGGTGGATAAAGTAGCGCTGTATGGCCTCCAGCGATTCATCTATCTGCGCATCGAGCGCCGGGTCGGCAATGGCCTCCCGTATGCGGGACGCCGTATTGATGAGAATCATTGTAATGGAATGTCCGCGAGCCTGTTGGGTCGGCAGGTATTTGGGCTCAAGAAATCCGGGAGTCGCCAGAAACTGCTGTATCCGTTTGAAAAGGGCCAGCGCTTTTTCGGCGTAGCTTTTATCGCCCGAAGCGACCGCATATTCCGACATGGCGATAGCCGCAAAACATTCCGAGAATACATAGCGGCGTTTGCGCAGCGGAGTGCCGTCGGCCATTACTTCAAAATACATGTGTCCGTTTTCATCGGCACAGTGCGCCTCGATAAAGTCGATGCAGCTTTTGGAGGCGGCCAGCCATTCGGGATTTTTCTCGATATGGTTGTAGGCATATGCCGCCACGAATCCGAACCGGCCCTGAAACCAGACCGATTTGGTGGAGTCCATCAACCGGCCTTCCCGGTCGAGACAGGTATATACACCGCCGTTCGTGCGGTCGAGACCGTTTTTCAGCCAGAAAGGCATGATGTTGTTTACCAAGTCGTTCCGGTAGCTGTCGGCCCAAGATCCCAAATAAGCAGTAACGTTCATAATGTCGGGTTTAAAGGGTTATAACCGGTTGCACCGTTCAAAAAATCCGATGGCTTCGAGTTCGGCTTTCATGCGGGCCTCTTCCTCGTCGGTCATGTTCTGGAACGGAGTGCGGTTTGGCCCCAGATCGAGACCGATGAGTTTCATGATGCGCTTGCCGCCTACGATGTTGCCCCGATAACGGCAAATTACGTTGATAACTTCCTGTGAGAAATTTTGACGTTCACGGGCCAGTTCAACATCTCCGGCATTCCATGCTTCGATAATGCCCGTCAGTTCCCGGCCGTTGTAGTTGGTCGTTCCGCCGATGCCGCCCTGTGCACCGCCCATCGCCAGGCAGGGGAGTATCGTCTCGTCCTGTCCGTGCAGCATGTCATATTTCCCCTCTTTGTACAGGCGGCACTGGTTGTATTCGTACAGACTTTCGAACGTGTATTTGATACCGGCGAAATTGGGCACCCGTCCGTCGACGGCTGCCAGCAGTTGTGTCATCGGCAGGAAGGCTCCGTTGAAAGCCGGGATGTGATAATAGTAAAACGGCAGATTCGGGGCGCCGGCGGCAATCTCCTCGATATATTTTACCAGCTCCTCGATGCGTCCGATTTTGGGGAAGGGGGGAGCCATCGCACCGATACCCCATGCTCCGATTTTCCGGGCATGTTCGGCCAGCCGCCGGCTCTCTTTGACGCAGCAGCTGCCCACATGTACGATGACTTTGAATCCGTCCGGAACAACCTCCATCCAGCGTTCGGCCAACTGCATGCGCTCCTCTTCGGTAAGCATATATCCTTCGCCTGACGACCCGTTGATGAATACGCCTTTCAATCCGTTTTTCTGCAACATTTCCGCATACGCCTCGATAGGTTCGTAGTTCACCTCTCCGTTTGCATAGAACGGGGTAAACGGGGCATCGATTAATCCTGAAATCTTTTCCATAATTTGAGAAATTGTATGTTGTTATTCCATATTGTCTGTTTGGGGACGTAAAAAGTACAACTGCAAGGCCAGCGCAACGGCGACCACGATACTCAGCAGGGCGAATCCCAGTCCTAAATTGC
Organism: Coprobacter sp.; assembly: GCA_022511245.1. Classification (GTDB taxonomy): domain Bacteria; phylum Bacteroidota; class Bacteroidia; order Bacteroidales; family Coprobacteraceae; genus Coprobacter. Next base: position 8,651 of record JAFLRV010000050.1, on the reverse strand, counting down.
CGCTGTCGGTCCATTTGCCGAGCACCTCTGTTACGGCCGCTCCGGCGAATACTCCGGTCATGTTCATGATGCCGTAGGCCGTACTGCGGTATTTGGCCGATACGAACTGGCAGAGAATCGGCATATTGTTGGCATCGAAAATGCCGTATCCGATGCCGAACAGCAGTCCGGCGCCGGTAATGGCGATTAAATTGTGTCCGAATCCCAGCAGCATCAGGGCGGGAATGGTCATCCCCAGACCGATGGCACCGGTATAGACCCGTCCCCGTATGTTTTTCTGTACCCAGCGGTCCGAAAGAATCCCGCCGGTAATTACACCGATAAAGGAAGATACGGCAATGGTGATGGTGGAAAGCGGGCCGGCCTGAGACATCGGTATGTCCAGACTTCTGGAGAAGAGTGTCGGCAGCCAGTTTTTAGTGGCCCAGCCCGGCAGGCTCGGTGCAGCAAAATAGAACAGAATCACCCAGAATGCCCAAGTCGAGAGAACGATGCTCAATCCGGAGAAAAGCGAGGGCTTGGCCGGTTTTGGCCCGGATATCCCTTTCCCGGTGTAGCTGTGGGCCGGATTTTCCTGTAACAGCAGTATCAGTATCAGGGAGTATGCGACCCCCACGATGCCGAAGCCGTGAAAGGCGGCCTGCCATGAAAACAGTGCGGCGACCGTTGCGCCGAATCCTCCGATAGCCTGCCCTACATACAGCCCGGTCATGTGGATGCCCACCGCCAGCGACCGGGTTTTGCCGGGATGCCAGTCGGCAATCAGCGAGAGGGCCGAAGGGATATAGAGCGCTTCGCTGATGCCCATTGCGGCACGCAGCCAGTAGAGTTGGGAAAAGGATTGAGCATAGCCCATCAGAAAGGTGACGGCCGACCAGACGAACAGACTGCCTACGACTAACCATTTCCGGCTGAACCGGTCGGCAATCATTCCGGCGACCGGACTCATGAATCCGTAAATCCATAAAAAGATAGCCATCAATGCTCCGAATGCTTCGGCTTTGTTCAGTTCGGCAATATCGACTTTCATCGACTCCTGCATGGTCGAGAGCATCTGCCGGTCCATATAGTTGAGCAGGGCGACAACCCACAGCAGCCCGACTACTATCCAGGGATAAATGCGTTTGTTTTTCATCGTGTTAAATTTTATAGGGCAAATATAATAAAATATTTGTTATCGAATCTTTGTTGCAGAAAACAGAATCGGTCCGACGGAGTGAAATTTTCCGGGTCTGTCATTCCTGTCGGGAGGGAGGTATCCGCACTATTAAAAAATGTAAATTTTAGAGATGGAATCGGTAAAAAAACTTGTTATCGCTGGAGATGAGATGTATCTTTGCATCCCGGAAAAACGATGGAGCCTGTAGGACTCTATATTTTTTTGATAAAAAGATTGTTTATGCAATCATTGCATAGCTTATTTTCTGTAAGTAGTTAAAAGACAGATGATATGAGAAAGTGGGTAATACTCTGTATAGGACTTTTGTCCGGCGCAGCGGCAATGGGACAGCCGGTTTTTACGCTCGATTCATGCCGGCATATGGCATTGAGCAGCAACAAGCAGCTGTGCATTGCGGAGGAGAAAGTCAAAGCGGCCGGATATGAACGGCGGTCGGCTTTTGCCAATTATCTGCCGGGCATAGATGTGACCGGTACATACATGTACAATTCCAAAGAAATTTCGCTGTTGAATCAAGACCAGAAAGCGGGGTTGTCTCAACTGGGAACACAGATGGCCACTTCGGCTCAGACGCTGCTTCCTCCGGCTTATTTGCAGCAGTTCGGTCCTCTGCTGGCCGGGCTGGTCGACCCGCTGAATGCGTTGGGCACTTCATTGGCCGATGCTTTCCGCACCAATACGACCAACGTTTTTGCCGGGATGATAACCGTTACCCAGCCCCTTTATATGGGCGGCAAAATCAGGGCTTATCACCAGATTACCCAAACGGCTGAAGAGTTGGCCCGGTCACAAAAAAACACCCTTGCCGAAGAGTTGGTCTACCGTGTGGATGAGGCCTACTGGCAGGTGATTTCGCTGGTGTACAAAAAGCAGTTGGCCGAAAGTTACCTTCATCTGCTCGACACCCTGAACAACCACGTACAGATGATGATAGAGGAGGGGGTTGCCACCCGTTCCGACGGACTGGCAGTGGCCGTTAAACTGAACGAAGCGCAGATTACGCTGACCAAAGTGGAAGACGGGTTGAGCCTTTCCCGCATGCTGTTGGCGCAGCTGTGCGGTTTGCCGGTCGACCTTTCCTATGTGCTGGCCGATGAAAATGCACCGTTGCAGGAAATGGTTCCGGCTCGGCAGCCGGTCGATATGGAGTCGGTATATGCCCGTCGGGGCGAAATCCGGAGCCTGACACTGGCCACCGACATATACCGGTACAAACAGAAAGTCGCTTTGTCGGCCATGCTCCCCAATTTGGGACTGACAGGCAGTTATCTGTTCTCCAATCCGAGTGTGTTCAACGGATTCGAAAACAAGTTCGGCGGCATGTTTAACGTAGGTGTGATACTCAAAGTCCCGGTATTTCATTGGGGGAAAGATTACTATAAAGTAAAAGCCGCCCGAACCGAACGGAATATCGCACAGCTCCAGTTGGAAGAGGCCAAAGAGAAAATCGGGTTGCAGGTCAGTCAAGCCTCGTTCAAGATGAACGAAGCCGGGAAGAAGCTGGAAATGACCCGGCAGAATATGGAGAAAGCCGAAGAAAATCTCCGGAATGCCCGGTACGGTTTCGAGGAGGGGGTGCTGACCGCCAGCAATGTACTGGAGGCGCAGACTGCCTGGCTGCAGGCCGAATCGGAAAAAATAGATGCTGAAATCGATGTACGCCTTTGCCGGGTGTATCTGGCCAAAGCATTGGGAACGATGAATGAATAAACAAGAAATAAAAACAGTGATACGATGGATACTCCTGAAAGAAAAAAAGAAAAGAGCCTGACCGCCGGACTGGTCATATTGATACTCGTTATTGTTCTTTTGTCCCTGCTCGGTTTTTTCCTGCTGGAACCCAAGCCCGAATGGATTCAGGGCCAGGCCGAAGCGGTGCAGGTGCGGGTGTCGGGCAAACTGCCGGGCCGCATCGCCGAGTTCAGAGTCGAAGAGGGACAGTTTGTGCACAAGGGCGATACGCTGGTGCGCATCTTTTCGTCCGATGCCGAAGCGAAGCTGATGCAGGCCACCGCTATGGAGAATGTGTACAAGGCGCAGAACCAGAAAGTGGACAACGGTTCCCGTATTGAGGTCATCAATGCGGCTTACGATATGTGGCAGAAAGCGGTGGCCGGACTGGAAATTGCCCGGAAGTCGTATGACCGGATGCAATCCCTTTATGACAAAGGCGTGGTTTCGGCCCAGAAACGGGACGAAGCCGAAGCCGCTTACAAGTCGATGCAGGCCACCGAGAGTGCCGCCCGCTCACAGTATGAAATGGCCAAAAAAGGCGCTCAGTCAGAGGATAAGGAGGCCGCTGCCGCTATGGTCGAGATGGCGCGGAGCGGAGTGGCTCAGGTCGAGTCGGTGTTGGCCGATTCCTACCTGACGGCACCGGTCGACGGTGAGATTTCCGATATTTTCCCCAACGAAGGCGAACTGGTCGGACAGGGTGCACCCATTATGAATGTCCTCGATTTAGACCGGATGTGGGTCACTTTCCATGTCCGGGAAGACCGGCTGAAAGACTTCACGATGGGCGGGGAGCTGCAGGCCGTGATTCCGGCGCTGGGCGATAAGGAGGTGACATTGAAAATTTACTATATCAAGGATATGGGCAGTTATGCCGTATGGCGGGCCACGAAAGTCACCGGACAGTACGATGCCAAGACTTTCCAGATTAAAGCTCGCCCGGTAGAGCCTGTCGAGAACCTGCGGCCCGGTATGTCGGTATTGATAAAAGAGAACTAAACCCGTTTTCCCGGCCGGACGGGCTGGGGTAAGGAGATATGGAAACAAACGATTCGAAATCCGGATTAGCTCTTTTGCGGCAGGTCATGCTGCGGGAGCTGCACCGGCTGGTCTCCCGGCCGCTCTATCTTCTCTGTATGGTGGCGGCTCCGCTGTTCAGCGCCCTTTTTCTGCTGACCCTGATGAAGAACGGCCTGCCCGAACGGCTGCCGGCCGCTGTCGTCGATTTGGACCGGTCACCGGCATCCCGCAATTTTATCCGGCAGTTGAACTCCCTCAGTCTGGTCGAGGTGGTGTCGCAACCCGATGATTTTGCCGAAGCACGGGCCGCCATGCAGCGGGGCGAGATATACGGCTTTTTGGTCATCCCCGAATCGTTCGAGGCCAAAGCTACCGCCGGCCGCCGGCCCGAAATATCGTTTTATACCCACAATGCCTATTATATACCCGGCGCCTTGCTTTACAAAGGATTTAAAACCATGTCGGTGCTGGCGTCAGGAGCCATTGTGCAGCAGACCTTGCTGGCGCACGGAGCCTATGCCCACGAAATAACGCCCAGACTGCAGCCGGTCGTTGCCGATGTGCATGCCCTGAACAATCCGTGGCTGAACTATTCGGTTTATCTGAACAACACCTTTATTCCCGGTATGCTGCAACTGCTTATCTTGCTGGTAACGGTATTCAGCATCGGAACCGAACTCAAACAGGCGACTTCACGGGAGTGGCTGGCGGCATCGCACCATTCGGTCGTGCTGGCTTTGGCCGGAAAGCTCCTGCCGCAAACCGTCATCTTTTTTGCGGTAGGGGTGCTGTGTCAGTCGTTGTTGTACGGGTATTGGCATTTCCCGTTGCAGAACGGACTGTGGCCTATGCTGGCGGCCATGCTGCTGCTGGTGGTGGCCTCGCAGAGCTATGCCGTCCTGATGATAAGCATTGCCCCCTCGCTGCGCATCGGGTTGAGCATGGCGGGGCTGTTCGGCATCATGTCCATTTCGCTTACCGGTTTTTCGGTTCCGGTACCGGCCATGTATGCCCCTTTCCGTTTGTTCTCGCATATTTTCCCGCTCCGGCACTATTTCCTTATCTATGCCGACCAGGCGCTGAACGGTATTCCGCTCTACTATTCCCGGTGGCACTATCTGGCCCTGCTGCTCTTTGCGCTGGTCTCCCTGCCGTTGCTGCCCCGATTGAAAAATGCCCTGCGGCGGGAGGTCTATATCCCGTAAGGGAAACTTAATTTTGGAGAGAGATATGAAATTTTCGATATTGAAAGAGCAGTTGAAAACCGGTTTTCTGGATATCTGTTACATCTGGAGAAAAGAGTATGGCGCCGTGTTCCGTGATTTGGGCGCACTGGTCTTTTTTCTGGCCCTGCCGTTTGCCTATCCGCTGTTGTATGCGTTGGTCTACAATCCGGAAGTGGTGCGGGATGTCCCTATGGTGGTGGTCGATCAGGCCCGCACTCCGCTCAGCCGGGAGCTTGTCCGCCGCATGGATGCCTCTCCCAATGCCCAAGTCGTTGCTTGGTGTGCCGGTCTGGACGAAGCACAAGAGATGATGCACCGCAAAGAGTGTTACGGCATTATGCTCATTCCGTCCGACTTTAGCCGTAAACTGGTACGGGGCGAACAGAGCCCTGTCACCTTTTACGCCGATATGAGTATCCTGTTGAATTACAAAGGGTTTTTAATGGCCCTGACCGATATTACGATGGAGCTGGGGGCGCAGTTGCAGACCGAGTCGCTGGGCGGAGCCACCCCCGAACAAATCGAGATGGCGACTGCGCCGGTTCCCTACAGTTCGGTAACCCTGTACAATCCCGAATCGGGATTCGGTTCGTTCCTGATACCGGCCATTCTGGTGCTGATATTGCAGCAGAGCCTCCTGTTGGGTATTGGTCTGCTGGCCGGCGGCGTGTATGAGCGCAAGCAGCTGCACCACTACTATTCGGGCCGGGAGCGCATGCACAACAACGTGCTGCATATCGTGCTGGGGAAATCGCTCTGTTATTACAGCCTCTATATCGTCCCGACCGTTTTTATCCTGCACGTGGTGCCGAGAATCTTTGATTTTCCGCAAATCGGCAGCCAGTGGGAGATATACGCCTTTATGGCGCCTTTTTTGTTCGCTTCAATCTTTTTCTCCATGACCTGTTCGGTCTTTGTCCGGGAGCGGGAAAGTTCCTTTCTGCTGTTCGTTTTTACCTCCCTGCTCTTTCTGTTCCTCTCCGGAATTACGTGGCCCCGCTACGCTATGCCGGGCGTCTGGCAGATTGTCGGTTCACTGCTTCCCTCGACGTGGGGTATTCAGGGTTTTGTCGGCATCAACACCGCCGGAGCCTCGATAAGCGAGGTTCGACCCTCCTTTATATGGCTGTGGGGGCTGACGGGATTCTATTTCGTAACCTCCTGTCTCGTTTACCGCTATCAGATTCGCAAAGACCGGGAACGTGGCTTTCAGGGCGATGATGTCCTTACCGATGAGCGCTGATTGGACAGTCCGGCGATAAAAAAACAGCGTTCGGTCAAACCGAACGGGAGGGCGGCGGGTTATTATTCCGATAACCATTCTTTTGTCTCAGATGCACAAACAGGCATTCCCCCTGCGCAAGCAGAAAAAAGCGGTTAAAAATGACCTCCTGGCCGAAGATTTCGTCTATACCGGCTACCGTCGGGAAAAGGTGCAGATTACGCTGCTCCGCTACAATGAACAGGCATGCAGCCGCCAGTCGCTGACGCCCGACGATGATTTCACCGCTGCATTCCGTCCGGGAAAAGTCAACTGGCTGCATGTGTCGGGGCTCTCCGATACGGCACTGGTGGCCCGAATCGGGAAGATGTTGCACATGCACCCCACCGACGTACAGGATATTCTCACGGCCCAGCATATCGCCAAAATCGAACTCTACAGCGACAAGACGATATTGGTGGTCGATACCTTTTACGATGCCGGACAAAAGGAGTTGCAGCAGGAGCATATCTGTGTTATACTGGGCAAAGAGTATGTCGTCTCTTTTCAGGAATCGGGGCTTCCCCTTTTCGACAATGTGATGAACGCCCTTTCGAAAAATACGGCGCTGGTGCGGCGGCAGTCGGCCGACTATCTCTTTTTTCTGCTGATAAACAATGTGCTGGGCAATTACCTCGATGTGGTCGCCGCTTTCGAAGACGAGTTGGAAAAGATGGAAGACGAGGTGCTGACCGGCGAGCCCGGCAAAGATTTCGGCAACCGCATACAGGAGAGCCGCCGCAACTGCCTGCTGTTGAAAAAATCGGTGCTGCCCCTGAAAGAAGATTGCAGCAAGATGCTGCACAACGGCAACAACCTCATCCGGGAAGACAACCGGGTTTATCTCAACGATTTGGAAGACCGCATCGGGTTCATCATGCAGTCGATAGAGATGTGCCGGGAGTCGGTATCTTCGCTGCTCGACCTCTATTTTTCCGACAATGCCCTGCGCATGAACGGGATTATGAAACAGCTGACGATTGTTTCCACGTTGTTCATTCCCCTGACGTTTGTCGTGGGCGTGTGGGGTATGAATTTCCGGGTAATGCCGGAGCTGAAATGGACCTATGGCTATCTGATGGCCTGGATAGTGATGCTGGTTATCGCCGTGGTGGTCTGGTGGCTCATCCGTCGGCAGCGCTGGAACCGGTAAAACATTTCCTGCCGGCTGACGCCGAGATTCCACAACCGGGCGACACCGCAGCCGATGTTTTTCCCGATTTCCGTTCAGCGAATTACGAGAAAATAACTATATTTGCACCCGATATGGAAATAACGATATGGGAATAACAGACAAAGAATTTGACGAAATGTGGGAGCGCGCAAAAGCGCGAGACCGCAGAGAGGAGGAGGAATGGAAATCCCTCCCTCCCGATGAACAGAAACGCCGCTGAGCGATGTTCGACGACGGTTTCGCTGAGCGTGTCTCTGATAACCCACTCGGAGAGGAATCCTTCGAGGACTAACGACCGTTTCGTTTTCTATCTCTCAGAGATTTAAGCTCTCGACCCTGTACCATTGGGCCGGGTTTATCGTTTTTGCATATGAATCATCGGGACACCGAGAAATCCATTGCGCCCCGCGTCCTGAAACCCTAATCTTTCGTAAGTTCGTCTGGCGTTGAGATTCTCCGGTTCCACCAGCAATCCCACCGGTTTTCCCGCCGGTCGATAATGCTCTTCAACGGTTTGGATAAGGCGGGCGGCGATTCCGTTCCGGCGAAATGCAGGCGCAACGAAGAGCGAATCGATATATATCTCCTGCGGGCCGGTCTCCGGCTCCCACTCTTTTTCCTCTTCTTCGCTCACATTCCAGCCCAGTATGGCACCGGCTTCCCGGATAAAAGCTTTTCGCAAAGAGAGGAGACAAGCGCCGTCGTAAGCGATGACTGCACCGATGGAGATTCCGTCGGGCGTTTGAGCCACCCACGAATGAGTATAGCTGTATTGGCTGTTGTCCGATTCGGCCAGAACCGTGAACAGTTTGCGGACGAGAGGAATGTTCGTTTCTCCGTCGGCCAGTTGAATGCACAATTCCTCTCCCAGTGCCCCCATTACGGTTTGGGCAAGAAAAGGAGCGTCTTCAGGAGTGGCCGGTCGAACGGTATAGAGAGTCATAACGGCAAAGCGAATAAGGTTATAAACAAAACAAGCACCCAGATGTGAGTGCTTGTTTTCGGTGTGGTGGGCGTTGAGGGATTCGAACCCCCGACCCTCTGCTTGTAAGGCAG
>JAFLRV010000005.1:21041-38621 GCA_022511245.1 Coprobacter sp. | reverse complement strand
TGTATGCCGATGTGCTTTTATGGGCCGAAAAAGGATGGATTGATTATCTGATGCCTCAGCTCTACTGGGAAATCGGCCACAAGGCCGCCTGCTCCGAAACACTCATTTACTGGTGGAACCGGCACGCCAACGGACGTCATCTGTACATCGGTCAGGACGTAAGACGCACGATGGATGCCGCCGACGCCAATCCGAACTTCACCCAGCTCAACCGGAAAATGCAGTTGAGCCGCTATCTCGATGAGGTATCGGGCGTATGTTTCTGGCCGGGCGGAGACCTGACCTCGAACTACAACTCGATAAGCGATGTTCTGCAAACCGACTATTTTGCCCGGCCGGCTCTCATACCGGCATACACCTACATCGATTCACGTCCCCCGAAAGAGGTCGGCAGACTGTCGGCCCGGTGGACTCCCGACGGCTATATGCTGCAATGGAAACGGCAAAAAAAACAATCGCCCATGCAGGAGCAGATTTATTTCTGCATTTACCGTTTCGGGAAAGACGAACCGATAAACCTTGCCGACGGGAGCAAACTGGTCGCCACGACCCGGCAAACCAGCTATCTGCTACCCTATCGGAAAGGCGAAACGGAATATATCTATGTTGTCACGGCCGTCGACCGGATGCACAACGAAAGCCCTAAAGGCGTACAAAAAAAAGTAAAACTATAAACAACTGTATACAAGACATTTAATCTGTCCGGCATTTCTTTTAAAGAATGCAAACTCAACGAACAAAGCCTTTTATATCTGTGTTCTAACGGCAAAGCGAGTGTCGGTATTCGCACTCCGGGTTCTTTTATTTATAACGTTATGAAAGCACTGACAATTGCCGAAAATGCCGGTAGGATATGGAATGTTCTCGAAGAGAACTACACCATCAATTCTACCCAGATGATGAGAAGATTGGGATTGGACGACGTTGCGATGTTTGCTGCTATCGGATGGCTGGCAAGGGAGAAAAAAATCTTTTGCTGTGAAAATCGGGGAGAATGTTACATTAGCAACAAACGCCCGCTTGACTTCTTTAGTTTTGGATGACAGGTGACCGGAACATCCGGTTATCTTCCTGAATAAAAAGCACTTTTCAAAAAGTGCTTTTTTATTTGACAGCCTCTTTATATCTAAAAAGGCTGTTTCTCACGAAACAACCTTTTTAAACTTGAAATATATCAAAAACAAGAAAGAGGATAATGCTTATTCACTGGAACAAGCAAGGATAATAATACCAATGAAACACACAAAAAACAAGAATATATTATCTTATAGCCAAATTGTCTTTGTCTGAACGAAAAGCGACAAACGCCTTTGTCTTCTTTTCCGTTGTCCGGACAACCTGTTGCCAGGTCCGTCGTTCTGACAATAAAACAGAGGTTCGCTCTTTTTTGTTCTGAAAAATAACAGACATTAACACTCTCTTTGTCCGGCAAGAGGGGCCGACCGGCAAAAATCAAAATAAAACTGGAGAAAATAACCGAGTATCGGACAATAATATTTACTTTTGTCCCGAATTTTTACAACAGCAGGCATGGAATCTTTATCATTCATACAATGGTGTCTCGACCACCTGAACTATTGGACAATCACGCTATTGATGACCATCGAAAGCTCGTTTATCCCTTTCCCGTCCGAAATAGTGATTCCTCCGGCCGCCTATAAAGCGGCCGCCGGAGAGCTGAATGTGTGGCTGGTCATCCTGTCCGCTACCGTCGGAGCCAATATCGGGGCCCTTATCAATTACTATACGGCGTTATGGATTGGCCGTCCGCTGGTGTACCGTTTCGCCGACAGCCGCATCGGACATATGTGTCTGATAGACCGGGCCGCCGTAAACAAGGCCGAACGGTATTTCGATGAGAACGGACGCATATCGACATTCATCGGACGCCTTATTCCGGCGGTACGCCAACTTATCTCCATTCCGGCCGGACTCTCCCGGATGAATGTGTCGACCTTTATACTCTACACTACATTGGGGGCCGGCATCTGGAACAGCATACTGGCCGGTATCGGTTATTATCTGGAATCGGTCATACCGCAGGAACAGCTGGAGGCTACCGTCTCCGTATACAGCCGGGAAATCAGCTGGATATTCATCGCTGTCGGCATTTTCGCACTGGCATTCCTCATTTGGAAAGGCGTCAAAAAAGCACCTGCCGACGACATCGCCTGACCCGAATACCTTTTCTATTCTTTTTGAGGGTCGGTCACTACCGTAGAGGCATTGCCGTCGCGTGTAGCCACATATTGCGGCGAGAGAATTTCGACACCCTCCTCATTGAAACAATCCTGTATATTCTGGTGCAATTCGGAATAGATGGCCGCCATCCGTTGCGGATTTCGGGTATAGGCATTGAGCTGATACACCGGATACCAGTCGCTGAGCGAGGTTTCCAGCACAAACGGATGCGGACTGTCGAGAATATCTTTCGTTTTGAGCGCCGCATTGATAAGCAACCGGTGAACCGTGCGCCAAGGCACATCGTACCCGATAGAGACTTCCGTATGGAGTATCAGTCCGTATTCACGTGCCGATGAAGTGTAGTTGACACTCTGGGAAGACATAATAAACGAGTTGGGCATGGTCACAATCTCATTTTTCGACGTGCGTATGCGGGTGACCAACGGCGTTTTCTCGATAATGTCACCGACCGTGTCGTTCAGTTTGATACGGTCTCCTATCCGGAAAGGCCGCATATAAGTAATGACCCAGCCGGAAATCACATTGCCGATTACCGTACTTGACCCCAACGAAATGATAAGGCCCACAAAAACGGAGATTCCCTGAAATACGCCCTTGTCCGCACCCGGAAGATAGGGGTAAATCATAGCTATCATAAACGCATACAGCAAAAGCCGGATAATAACGAATGTCGGCTGCGCCCAGTCGGGATAGAATCCCGGAATCTTCAGCCGCTCCGATTCTATTTCTCCGCAGAGGTAGCGGAAAAGACGTATCAGATAGCGGATAGACAAACAGATGATGAAAATCGTAATCAGATTGGGAACATACTCCACAATGCCGACCAATATTCCCCGAATGGGAGACCAGATGTATCCGAGCAATTTATAGGCCAGTTCTTCGGTCTGGGGAAAAATGGAAAAAATCAGCGGCACCGATATCAGCAACTGCAATCCCATAATCAGATAGCGCCCGACATTGGCGAAAAAGGCCAGCAGATTCACCTGTTTCTGCGTATCGAGCAGTTCGTAACTTTGAATCATTATCGGGTGCAGTCTGGTATCTTTCATCGATTCGATAAACCGCCGCAATTTGCCGAAAAGCCATATGGTAAGCCGGAACAGGAAATACTGCCCCACAATAACCAGCACGAAATAGAATATCCGTTTCAGCAAGCGCCAGAAGCCATGTTCTTCTTTGAGTTTTTGCAGTTCGGACACAATTATCTGCCGTCTTTCCCGAGCAAGAGAGTCTTGGGGAATTCCGGCCCAAAGGGCATCCTGGTCGGTAAATGAGGCTATCACGACATTGTCGTACATGATATCGGAAACATTGTCGGAATCATCGATAAACACCGAATCGGGTTGCAGGTTGAACCGTCGGCCCAGCGATTCCAGCGCCTCCTGTGCCATTATCGCCCGCTGTTGGGGTGTGTAGCCGCCCCGTTTGCAATAAAAATAAAACAGCGTGTCCTCATCCTCTACGATGACAGGAATTCCCGGAGTAAACATCCGCAACGAGTCGATGCGCCGGCGTTGTATCTCCCGTTTAATCGAATCGGCCGAAACCATCGTATATTTTAAATGTTCCAGCTCCATGCGTGTATTGGCCTCGCTGATGCGGGCCGCTTCGAGCGAATCGAGAAGAGAGACCACATAAGCCGAATCGGGATTCGATTCAGACGCCACAGGTACCGGCTGTGCCTTTACGGATACCGTCGAAAACAATCCTACGACAACCGCCGCATATTTCAAACACGAAAAAATGGATTTCATCGCCTGACTCATATCGTTTACAAACATAATGCAAGAATGTTAATGTCAACAAATATAGAAAATTTCCCAGAAATACCACGCCATACACCGGAAAAGAAACGTTATTTCTTTCTCAATCGAGCCGCAGCGATGAAAGCGGAACATAAGACGGCACATCGCCCGATACCCGCACCATCAGCTCCTGTAGCTGTTCCAGCAGCAGGTCGTATCCGGACGGTCCGTCTTTCACCTCCACGAAGCGGATGCGTTTCGCATCGTACTTCCCCAACGCCGTTTTCAAAGTACTGATTTTTTCGCTCTCTTTTTTCAGTGCCACGACCAGCACCCCGCCCGCATTGGGATGGGAAATCCAGCGCCGCCATATCCGGCCGGCCCCCTCTTCGGTCCCGACCCTGTCGAGAAAAGAGGCAGGACAGGGAAACGAAACGAGCCTGTCAATTCCCGGCATATCGTTCTTTTTATCTTTCCCGCCGGAGAGACGTGCCGCCACTTCATCCAGTTCCTCCGATACGGACACAATCCAGATATCGTTCCTCACACCGGCTTCACCGTTTTTTCTCGCATATGCCCGGCAGATGTCTTCGGGCCAAATTTCAGCCTGCATTTCCGGACGGGAATCCTCCGTCCCGGACTCCCCGACAACAGCCGTACGGGTATTGGAATCGTTGACCCGGCCGCCGCAATCGATACACTCGGTAACATACCCTACCGGACAACCGTATTTGACAATGTAATCGCCGGCTTCGAGATGAATCAGCGCCACCGTCTGTCCGGCAGGCACATCCGTCTGCAAAACAATCCGGCGGCCGCCAATCTCCAGTTCGGTTCCGGCATCAAGCGACTTTACTGCTACGGCAACATTATCATCGGGAGCTATTTTAAGGCATAAATTCTGCATTTCTCTTTCCTTTTATGAAGTTCATACCCCACCTTTCCATCAAACATGCGAAAACAAAACTCGATTTGTTTCCGGCCACACACATCGGCAGGCGTTTTACAAGATTATTTCGCTCAACTCCAGCCAGCGCAGGGTTTTCTCTTCGATTTCATCGATGAGAATCCCGATACGGTTCGACATCTCCAGCAAATCTTCTGCCGGGAGCGTACCCGAACTCAAAGCGGTTTCGATGGCAGCTTTCTCTTCTTCCAGTCGGGGAATCTCCTCTTCCAATGCCTCCCACTCTTTCCGTTCCTTAAAGGTGGGCTTGCGTTTGCCGGGTTCAGCCTCAACCCGTCTGGGCGGAGTTTTATCCGTTGTCCGTTTCCCCTGTGAAGCCGCCGTCTCTTTTTCCTTTTGCATCTGCAACTCTTTCCATGCCCGGTAATCGGTATAGTTTCCCGGAAAATCCTTTAACCGGGCATCGCCCTCGAATACCAGCAGATGGTCAACCACCTTGTCCATAAAATAACGGTCATGGGAAATGACGATTACACAACCTTTGAACGCTTTCAGATACTCTTCCAGCACATTCAGCGTAACGATGTCCAAATCATTGGTTGGCTCATCGAGAATCAGAAAGTTAGGGTTGCTGATGAGTACCGTACAGAGGTAGAGCCGCCGCTTCTCGCCACCGCTTAATTTATGAATATAATTGTATTGCGTTTCAGGAGTAAACAAAAAATGCTGCAAAAACTGGGAGGCCGACAGTTTGCGGCCGTCGCCCAGCGATATCTCTTCGGCAATGCGGCGGACGGCATCGATAACCTTCATCTGTTCGTCGAAGAGCAGCCCCTCCTGGCTGTAATAGCCGAAACGGACGGTCTCCCCGATATCGAACACGCCCTCATCGGGAGCCTCCAGCCCCAAAAGCATCTTGACAAACGTCGATTTGCCGGTGCCGTTGTTGCCGACGATACCCATTTTCTCATAACGGGCAAACACGTAATTGAAATCCGATAAAATCTTCAACTCGCCGAAACGCTTCGAAATATGTTTCGCCTCAAAGATTTTAGACCCTATATAAGAGGATTTCACCTCCAACCGGACATTTTCCGACACCTTTTCCTGCCGGGCTTTCTCTTCCAGTTCGTGAAATGCGTCGATACGGTATTTGGCTTTCGTTCCTCTGGCCTGCGGCTGCCGGCGAATCCACTCCAGCTCCGTGCGCAGCAGATTGCGGGCCCGGTCGACGGCGGCATTCCGGGCATCGATGCGTTCCTGCCGTTTTTCCAGATAATAACTGTAATTGCCCCGATAGCCGTACAGCCGCTTGCCCTCTATTTCGATAATTTCGTTACATACCCTGTCCAGAAAATAACGGTCATGGGTAACCATCAGCAACGTCACGTTGTTTCGTGTCAGATACTCTTCGAGCCATTCGGTCATTTCGAGATCGAGATGATTGGTAGGCTCATCCAATATCAGCAAATCGGGCTCGGCGATGAGCACATTGGCCAAAGCCACCCGTTTCAGCTGTCCGCCGGACAGCTGCTCCACCTGCTGGTCAAAACGGGTAATCTTCAACCGGGTCAAAATCTGCTTGGCTTTCTGTTCATAATCCCACGCCTTGAAATAATCCATCCGGGCCAACAGGTCCTCCAGTTTCGCCTCCTCCGGAGACGACATGGCCGATTCGTATTCCGAAAGCAGCCGCACGATTTCATTGTCGGAATAAAAACAGGCATCCAACACCGACAAGCCGGCCGGATATTTCGGGTCCTGCTCCAGATACCCGACTTTCAAATCTTTTCGAAAAACGACAGAGCCCCGATCATAATCCTCCTTACCGGCAAGGATATTCAGCAAGGTCGTTTTGCCCGACCCGTTCGGCGCAATCAGCCCCACCCGACCGCCTTCGGCAATACCGAAAGACAATTCATCAAAAAGCAGCAAATCTCCAAAAGATTTTTTTAAACCTTCGACTTGTAAATAGGTTACCATTTTTCACTATACTGATTTCGAATGTAAAAATAAACATAATTCGGGAACTACCCGACATATAACCTCATTATATTCTCATCCGGATTCACCACACGATTCGTTCCAGTATAACAAAACGTTACTTTTTTGCGTGTAAAATAGACACTCATCGGTTAATATTAACAATTTTTTAGGATAAAAAGGGCTTTTGAGATAAACTTTTCACACAAAAACCGTTTTTTGAAACAAAAAAACCGTATCTTTGCCGGGTATGAAAAGAAGAGAGAAAGGTTCTCTCGCCAATCTTGTTATCCTTATATACTGTAAAAACACACAAAACGCCGACATTATCCGTTACGCTGCAAGACTTCCTATGCATTCGGTCGGGAATGTACAGTCTTGCCGGAGAGCAAACACAAATCTCCGCTATCGTATTCCCGGTTACCGGAAAGAGATTTACCGATTAACCTCAAGGGATTTATTTTTTTTAGGGAATTTTTCCCCTGCATTATTTCAATTCTTAATGGTTTACAATAAAAACGGGTGGCAGGTGACTGCCGCCCGTTTTGTTTTCCAGGCCTCCGGAACAGCCATACGCTTTACCTCTCCCGCACACCCGGACAGCTGCCGGCCTGTATGCGGAGGAAACAGGGTCAGAAATTGAAATGCAGGGCGATGCGCACACCGCCTTTGTCTATATGGGGCAAGTTCCGGTAAGTCAGCCGCCACACATAGTCGATGCGCAAAATGGTAAAAATATTGTCGAGTCCCACACTGGCCTCCATATAGGGCATTTTATTCATCAGATGGGTCTCTTTCGGAAAAACGAAAATCGTATTTTCGGGATTGTTCTTTTTGGTCAGATTTCCGTACAACCCTCTGAAAGCGATAACCTCCCTCAGTTTCAGATATTTAATCAGCGGTATGCGGTTGAGCAGCGCGCCGTTGGCCCAATACGTCATATCCCAGGAGACATACTCGTCATTGATAAACTCCATCGGATTCATCAGTTCATACGACTCTTCCCGTATGGTATATGAAAGGTTGGCATTGGGAATAATCAGCATGGGATAAGGAGCTTTGTTCCACACCTTTCCGGCCTTTATCAGAATATCGGTATACCCGAATGCCGAGAACCAGAAACGTTTCTGTATGCCCAGTTCGGTATGATGGACATTGTACTTGCTGTCAAAAATACCTTTTATGCCCACCGTATGGCTCAAGGTGAATATCGGGGCATCTTTGGTAATGGGATAACGGGTCGTCTTGGTCTGGTAAAATTTCTCATGCGGAGCATAACGCAGTTTAATCTCGGCTTCAGCCTCAGAATAGCGGTTCAGCCGGGTGCCGTCCTGCAAAATAAATTCGACCTGCGGCGATGCCGTAGCAAACTCCGTCAGGTAACGGGCCGTCAGTCCGTAAGAAAATCCGCTCTCATGCTCTCTCAAATAATTGATTTCCGTCTTTCGTTCATATACGCTGCGGTCGTCTTTCATACGCTTCAGCGCCAGAAAAACATTATCTTTGTTGGTATAGAGATAGTGCTGTCCGAGCTGGTTCAAATCGTAAGTATGAGACAGCCGTATCGAATGGATGGGAAATTCCTGCGTGTGATAAGTCTTGTCGTTGAACGAGTATTCCACTTCACCCGAATATTTGAATTTCCGGTCCCGTGTGCCATAAGCGACATACCCTTTGGCAAACCAGTTGGGATGCAGATTGGCGGTAGTAATCCCTCCCACCCTGAACCGGGCACCTTCCACACCGTTTCCGCTGACAGTGGTATTCATCGGGCCGAAATCGAATTTGCTGTCTTTTCCCGTTTCGACATATCCCGAAATCAATATTCCCAGAATTTTCTCGGTATAATAAAAGGCCGGCACCGCCCGCAGCCGGGCCAGCAGCTTGTCGACCGCCTTTTCTTTCGTCCGGATAGAAATCTGCCGGTTATCGGCCCAGTAGGCATCGGGTTTCACTTCGGCATCCTCTTCGACAAAAACATCGCCGTCACGGGAAAACACCGCCATATCCTCCGGCGGCTCAAACCGGTATTTGTTGTAACTGGTCACCCGACGGGCATACAGGCCCTGTGTTCCCGGCATCAGCTGAAACTCGACAATCATGTCGTCCCGCCTCCGGAGGCGGGTACCGTCTTTGGCCCGGACATAATCCTGATGAACAGCCATATTGGTTACATAATTGAGATTGATGTCTTTCGGCACATTCAGATTTACCCGCTTGACAAAATAGGTCGAGTCCAGCACGACATACATATGCCCCGTAAAACCGAACGACTCGGAATTGAACGGGACAAATCCCAAATCGACACATTTCTCCCCATTGATATAGAGCGTGTCCAGCAAATAGTATTTGTAAAACGAAGGGCCGATATTGGACAACGGACTGACAAACCGGTTGAGCATAATGCTCACATCGTTGTTGTAAATATCTATCTCTCTGAAAACCTCGTCATAAAAATATTGCAGACTTTCCTGATTAAACACCTCATCGATACCGGAACGCTTCACACCGGTCACCACCTTCTTTTCGGAGCGGGGATTTTTCCGGTAGTAGTTCTTCGCCAGCTTTTCCTTGACAGAGACGGTCAGAATAGGTTTCCCCGACACTTCGGAGGTATCTACATAATCGAATATAAACTGAAATTTCTTGAAAAGCCATTTCTTTTTCTGCTCTTCGGAAAAATCGTTCAGCGCCAGTGTAATCTTTTCATACTCATCATACTGATAGTAGTCCTGATTCTTGGGGCTGTAATCATCCCGATGCTCAATCATCTGTTTGACGAACTCGACCGCCGGATTGTCCTTTTTCCGGTATTTCTCTTTTCCCGGCGTTATCACCACCTCCTGTACGGCATAAGATGCCGGAATCATCGCCACGTCGATACGGTTGGTCGTTCCCCGCTGCACCGGAACCGACTGTTCCATATAGCCCAGCGAAGAAAACACCACCTGCGAACAGTTTCCGGTCGTACGCAGAGAATAGGACCCGTTCTCGTCGGTCATGCCGCCGACCTGCGTCCCTTTCAGAAACACGGAGACATAAGCCATCGGTTCGTGCGTCAGAGAATCGGTCACCACGCCGGCCACCACCGTCGTCTGCTGTGCGACCATCTCCACCGGCGACCAACACCGGCAGCACACCAGCAGCAGAAACAACATCCATTTTATTCTCTCGACCATATCGGGCTCTTCATTTTTTTGCTTCGCAAAGGTAGAGAAAAATAAAAACTATCCGAAGTAAAAAAAATTTCACCATTCCGGTTTAACATAGTTTAATTTCTTCTTCTCCCGCCGGAATTTCACAAACCGGATATTCTGTCCTATCTTTACTCCCCGAAAAAAACAGTCCCGTACCATGAGCAAAGAAATCGAACGGAAATATACCGTCAAAACCACCGGTTACCGGAACGGTGCCCTGCGGAAATATTACAAACAAGGCTATCTGTCGACCGACAAGGAGCGAACCGTACGGGTTCGGGTCACTGAAAGCGAAGGATTTATCACCGTAAAAGGGAAAAACAGCGGCATCGTCCGGGACGAATACGAATACCCGATTCCGGCATCAGAAGCCCACGAACTCATTGAGAACCTGTGTTTTCAACCCGTCATTGAAAAATACCGGTACATCTGTCCGGTGGGAGATGTCGTTTGG
The DNA here is from genome assembly GCA_022511245.1 of Coprobacter sp. GTDB lineage: Bacteria > Bacteroidota > Bacteroidia > Bacteroidales > Coprobacteraceae > Coprobacter. The sequence goes on along the minus strand of JAFLRV010000005.1, from coordinate 28,130 downwards.
GAAATCGACGAATTTCTGGGCGAAAACGAAGGGCTGGTACTGGCAGAAGTAGAACTGCCCGATGAAGATTTTCCGCTGGAGCTGCCCGAATGGGTCGGCGAAGAGGTCACCGGAGACGCCCGGTACTATAACTCCAATTTAGTCACACATCCTTATCGGAAATGGAAATAAAATAAATCGGGAATAGTTTCGGATTCCCGATATTCCTGCGTACTTTTGCAGCATCAAAAAAGGAGGAAACAGGTGTTGCAACGATTCAAAAAATGGATGCTTCCCGCAGCGATGATTACCGGAGCTCTCTTTTACCGGTATGTGGGATTACTCTCTTTCCTCACTCCCGGACTGATATTTATCATGCTGCTGGTCACCTACTGCAAACTCTCCCTGCGCCAGATGAACCTTACCCCGCTGCATGCCTGGCTGTTAGGCATACAGGTTATCGGCGGACTGGCCGTATACGGACTGCTTTACCACATCGACCCGCTGGTGGCCGAAGGAGCTTTCATCTGCGTATTCTGCCCGACCGCCACCGCTGCAGCGGTAATCACCGGCATGCTGGGAGGCGACATCGCCTGTCTGGCCACATACAGCCTGCTGAGCAACCTGACCGTAGCCTTTGTCTCGCCCCTCATCTTCTCGTTTACGGGCGAACATGTGACGCTGCCGTTTTGGGAATCTCTTTCCAAAATCGGCACCGAAATGATACCCCTGCTGATTGCGCCTTTCCTGTGTGCGCTGGCACTCCAAAAGTTCCTGCCCAAAGCACACGCCGCCCTGCAGAGCCGGCAAAGCATCTCGTTTTACCTGTGGGCGGTCTCGCTGACTATCGTCATGGGCAAAACCGTTTCGTTCATTATGGGGCAGAACGGGTCCGAATACCGGGAAGAGGTGCTGATAGCACTCTTCGCCCTCATCGTCTGTCTGCTCCAATTCGCTCTGGGCAAACTAATCGGGCACAAATACGGCCAAACCATAGCCGGAGGACAGGGACTGGGACAAAAAAACACGGTACTGGCCATCTGGATGGCGCTTACTTACCTGAATCCGCTGGCATCTATCGGGCCGGCATCTTATGTCGTATGGCAAAATTGTTTTAATTCGTGGCAACTTTGGATAAAAGAGAGGCGTGACCATGCCGTAATCTCAAAAAAATAAATTACCTTTATAGTCGCTTATCCGAAACACACACAAATTATTATGTATAACAGAAAAACCACTACAATCGTGCTGCTCTTCTGTGCCGTTTTCTTACCGGCCTGCAGCAAAAAGAGCCCCCAACCCCTCGAACTTTGGTATACCCGGCCGGCTACAGCATGGGAAGAAACGCTGCCGCTGGGGAACGGCCGGCTCGGAGCCATGCCCGACGGCGGTATAACAGACGAGAAAATCGTCCTCAACGATATCAGCCTGTGGTCGGGCAGCCCCGAAAACGCCATCGACTCACAGGCGATTGCCTACCTGCCGCAGATAAGACAGCTGCTGATTGAAGGTAAAAACAAAGAAGCTCAGGAACTGATGTATGAGCATTTCAAATGCGCCGGAGTCGGAAGCGGACGGGGTTCGGGGGCCGATGTCCCCTACGGCTGTTTCCAGACGTTGGGCGAACTCGGCATTCATTACCGGTATGCCGGTACAGACACGACCTGCACCGATTATCGGCGGGGGCTGAATCTGAACGATGCCGCCGCCTACACCCGGTTCACCCGCAACGGCGTTCACTACAGCCGTGAATATTTTGTATCGCATGCACACGATGTCATCGTCATCCGGCTGTCGGCCGACCGCAAAAATGCACTCGGTTTCACCCTTGACCTGTCGAGACCCGAACGCTGCACCGTTTATACCGAAGGGAATACGCTCTGCATGTCGGGCACGATGAACAACGGCAGCGGTGGCGACGGGGTGCGATATACCGCCAAAGTCAAGGTCATTACCGACGGCAGCGTGGAGGCGGAAGAACAAACGCTGTCGGTCGAAGATGCCAACTCGGCCTGCATCATCGTGTCGGCCGGTACCGATTTCGACAACCCCGACTATCGGGAACAGACCGACCGTCTGCTGCAACAAGCCGCCGGTACCGACTATGCGGCATTGCAGGGAGAACACCGGAAAACATATCGGGAAAAGTTCGACCGGGTGCAATTGCAGTTGGGAGATACGCCCGCACCGGCCGATATTCCCACCGACATCCGGCTCATCAACAATCAGGAAACCGATGATGCCGACCTCTATGCCCTCTATTTCCAATATGGCCGTTACCTGATGATATGCGGCACACGGGAAGGGTCGCTGCCGCTCAATCTGCAAGGGCTGTGGGCCAATACGGTACAAACGCCATGGAACGGCGACTACCACCTGAACATCAACGTACAGATGTGCTACTGGCCGACCGAAGTCGCCCACCTGCCGGAACTGCACCATACCCTTATCGACTTTACCCAAAAGCTGGTTCCCTCCGGTGAAACTACCGCCAGAGGCTTTTACGGGGCCGACGGCTGGGTAGCCCATGTGATAAGCAACCCCTGGCTCTTTACCGCTCCCGGCGAACACGCTTCGTGGGGAGCCACCAATACCGGCGGAGCGTGGCTCTGCGCCCACCTGTGGCAACATTACGAATTTGACCCCGATTCGGCCTATTTAGCCGAAATCTATCCGGTACTGAAAGGGGCCGCCCGGTTCTTTCTGTCCAGTATGATTACCGAACCCGAACACGGCTGGCTGGTCACCGCCCCCTCCTCCTCGCCCGAAAATTCGTTCGAACAGAACGGACACTCCATATTCGTATGTATGGGACCCACGATGGACACCCAAATCGTCAAGGAATTGTTCGGAAATACCCTGACCGCCGCCCGCATTCTGGGAACCGACTCCCTCTTTTGCGAGGAGATAAGCCAGGCACTGGCCCAGCTGCCGCCCATGCAAATCAGTCCCGACGGAGGCTATCTGCAGGAGTGGCTCGAAGACTATCCCGAAAGCGACCCGCACCACCGGCATGTATCCCACCTGTACGGCTTATATCCCGCCAACCAGATTACACCGGGACAGACTCCCGACCTGATTGAAGCCTGCCGCAAGACACTCGAACGGCGGGGCGACGGCGGCACCGGCTGGTCGAGAGCCTGGAAAATCAATTTCTGGGCTCGTATCGGGGACGGAGAACGGGCGCACACCCTGTTGCGGAACCTGCTCTATCCCGTCGACCCGACCGAATACAGCGGAGGCACCTACCCCAACCTGTTCTGTGCCCACCCGCCCTTCCAAATCGACGGCAATTTCGGCGGAACGGCCGGCATCGCCGAAATGCTGCTGCAAAGCCACGACGGACACATCGACATTCTCCCGGCCTGTTACTGGGACAAAGGCCGGTTCAAAGGGCTGAGAGCACGTGGCGGTGTTATCGTCGACACCGACTGGGACCGCTCGGCAACGCCCCGTCTCGACATCACGCTGACAGCAACGCACGACGGAACGTTCCCGGTACGCATCCCGGCATCGTTCATTCAAGGCAAAGAGATGAAAGTCAAGGTATCTCAAGGGAGAAAGACCCGGACAGAACCGGCAGAAAACCCCATACCGGTCACCTTGAAAAAGGGTGAAAAAGCCCGGCTGACACTGGAATTGTAAACAGCGGGACTTTCATTCAAAGAAACAACAGCGGCCGCATCGGTTTTCCCGATACGGCCGCTGTCATAATCAATCGTTCCGATATTATTTCTTCTCTATCTCTTTCAATTCTCCCAGCAATTTTTCCACGCCTCTCGCACCGACGATTCTCGTTACCACCGTTCCGTCGGGTTCAAGAACCAGCAGGGTCGGATAAGCACTGATGTCGAATTTTTTGCCCAGTTCTACGCCTTCACCCTTTTCCATATCCATTTTCAACGCAACGAAATGAGTACGGAAGTAGTCGCCGAGACGTTTGTCGGGGAATACCTGTGCATTCATCGACTTGCAGGGGCCGCACCAGGTAGTATAACAATCTATAAACACCCGCTTGCCTTCGGCAGCCGCCTTTTTCAGCGACTCCTCGTAGGAGAGGTCGGCAAACTGTATGCCTTCCCGGTTTTCCAGGTTGCGGATAGCCAGTTCATAATAAGAAAGAGGCGGACGCTGCAAATTGGCCGAACGCTCGGTAAGGTAAGCCACGATAATATCGCGGTCGGCATTGGGCAGTCCCTTGAGGTCGCCCAGCGTTACATCGAGATTCATCGCCCACTCCGAAAACTCGCCGTCCAGATGCTTGCGCATAGACTCTATCAGTTTGGGATAATTTTTCTCACCCCGATATTTCGTCATTTCATACAGTCCGAATACAGCATTCGTATCGGGCAGTTCGCTCTGCATAAGGTCCATGTAGATGTCGGCTATTTTCGAGGCATCATACGGCTTCATGGAGCTGGCATAGGGAAACAGTTCAGCAAAATAGGTACTCGACAGGAAATCATCAATCGTACGCTGTCCCATATTCTTCACAAAAGCCGCTTTATTCTCCATTATCTTTTTAAAGAGCGGGTCCTGGCTGTTACGGGCCTGATAGGTGATATATTTCCAGTTTTCGCTCTTCGGCAGGTCTTTCTCCTTCACCAACGAGAAATATTCGGTCATCACCTGCTCCGATTTTTCAAACTGGTCCGACATGCGCAGTATATCGATATAGGTCCGGAGGAATTTCAGATTGCGTTCTCCTTTTTCATACCGGGCATCCATTCCCTGCATGGTGGTTTTGGGGTCGAGCGACAGGGCCAGCAAGTCCTGAAATTCGGGCAACTGACGCCCGCCGATAATACGGAATATCATATTCCCGTTTTTATCGAGAACCGTAAACTGAGCCAGCTTGTGCGCATCGTATTTCTTCACCCAAGCCTCATTTTCAGGAGCGACGGCATTTACCCACAGATTGATAAAATTCTTATCCATCCAGTCGGCAAACTTCTGGTCGCTGAACACATATTTGTTCATGCCGTGACAAGGTACCGCCCAATCGGCGAACCAGTTGATAAATACCGGTTTGTTTTCCTGACGGGACAGTTTCATAGCTTCCTCGAATGAGTAAACATACTTCATTTTGACATCGGCTTTCGCCGCATCACCGTACATGCTCTGCGCCTGCAAACCGACAGACAGTCCGGCAAACAGCAGCAACGATAAAAAAATTTTCTTCATAGATAATGATTTTTGTATTATTATTTAGGTTAGACAATACCGATAACCTATCATTTTTTCACTCCCGAAAGATACTTAATTTTCGCTCTTTTCCCGACCGGTCTATCACCACAATTTCGGCCCGGTCGCCGGAAAGTCCGGCCAGATTGGTGGTCATGGCCGTCCAGGCATCCACTTTGTCGAAGCGGCGGCCGTTTATCTCCACAATCTTCTCACCGCCATCCAGTTCGTCCCACATGCTTTCCCACACAAAACCGGCTTTCAACTCCCCGTCGGCTACGGTAATCACCACATTCCACTCCGGCATATACCGGTCAGTGCGGATATCATCGTAAGGCGTATAGTAAATCCGTTGACGGGGATAGTCTATGGTCACCAGCCCGGTGGCCAAAAAGGCAGCACCCAAACGGGAACAGGTTCCAGAGGTAGTTTTGGCTACCACACGGGTAAAACAGCCCTCTCCTACCGTAAAGCGGGGAATGCACACCCGGTATTTCAGCGATGCAGCCTCCAGGCCGCCCGCCCCCAGAGAGAGACTCCCCCGTCCACGAGAAAGCAGTGTCCACGCATCGCTATCCTGCAACCGGCTGTATGTCCGCTCCGAAAGGTCATAAAATCCCCCTGCACCGGTGTCGAGCATAACCGTATCGGCACACCCGTTCAACTCTACGGCAAACATCGGAGCCAAAGAAGAGGTCAGCAAAGGCAGGCTGCGGGTAGTATCGACATCGAAACGGGCGATATCATCGGCAATGGACACCATCTGCCGCCGGGAGTCTATCTGCACCACTTTGTCCGCAAAAAGCGTATACCCGACCACACCGTCGACACCAAACTGTTCCACCGGATTTCCGGCTTCCATAATCAAGGCCTGCGGCTGAGCAAATGTGACGCCACCGGCAGCCAGGCTGCCCACCAAAACGACATCGCTCTGTATCGTGCGGCCATTGGAATCGACCATAGGCACCGAACCGAGCAACGGCAAATCGAGTCCTTGTGCAAAGGTATGCGAGAGACATACGGGCGCCCCCGTATCGAAAATAAAATGTCCGGCCTTCCCGTTCAGCACCACATCGACCGTCATCTTGCCGCCGATGAGCCGGTAAGGGATTTCGGCGCAATAGGGTATGGCGGGGAGACTTCTCCCCGCCATACACCATATGGCCACCATTATGCAGTGCCGGAATCTCATTTCGTTTCCGTTATTCTTTCATTGCGTCACCGATAACCATACCGGAGCCGTCGATAATGTCATCGTCTTTCTTTCTTCCGGTATCCTTTATCAAGCGCAAGCTGTGTGCAGCCGTCACGTGAGAGGTTCCGCGATAAATACCGTCTTGCAAGCTCGAGATGATACGTATCACATTGTAATAGACCGAGTCGTTCTGCCGAATCTGGGTATCGGTCAGGAAGTACGATTTCAAATCTTTGTTCATAAAGACTTTACCCAGACTGGAACCGTTCAGCGAATTGTATGCACGGGTACCGCCGTATACCAGGCCGAATCCCGATTCCTTGCTCTTGAACCAGTCGGAAACAAACGCATTGCCGCGCCAGGTCTCCAGACGGTCGAGTTCACCGGCTGCCAGGCCCAATGCCAGTTCCAGTTTTTTCCAGTCTTCATCGGTCGGGATGCGCCAGCCTTCGGGTACGGCCTTGCGGGCAGCATCGAGGGTATAGAGCAAACCGTATTTTTCCGAATAGTATCCGTTCATTATCTCGGCCTGGAGGAAAGCATTGTCCTGAGCCGCTTTCACCGCTGCAGCCAAAGCTTCGGCCTTGAGGTCTGCCGGCGGCCAAATCTCATCGGCTGTCTCGGCATTCACTTCGTCGACAATCGCATTCAGTACCGGAATAAGCAGTTCGTTCAAAGAGGGATAATACTCCACATACATATCCACAAGCTCCATAAACTGCTCTATCGAG
>JAFLRV010000005.1:0-20941 GCA_022511245.1 Coprobacter sp. | reverse complement strand
ACATATCCACAATAACAGAAGGTGACATATATCCCCAGTCATCATCGGGCAGTATATCGGAAGAGATGCGGCCGTCGGCTTTGGCCTCCTCAACCAGCGACTTGAATACATCGAACGGGTCGGGCGTCATGCCATTGATGATATCTTCCAACGGACCTATCACCGCTTGCTGCATATCCTCATCGGAATATGAAACAAACGCATACACACCATACACAGGGTCGTTCATAAAGGCATCGACAGAACGTTCGATATAGCCCATATCGACATACTGTTTTATAAAATCGACATTCATAGCAGGAGTAAAAAATCCCCACTGGTCCACATCGTTGGAGATGCGGCCGTCGCTCATAGCTGCTTCGACCTCCGCCCAGAACACATCAAACGAAAGGAGTTTGAGGTCGGGACCGGGTTTGGGTATGGCGCCAAAGATAGCCATCGTATCAAGGTCATTTGTTTTCAACTCATCGTATGTGTAACAGCCGGCCCAACTTCCGCTGTCGAGACGGAACGCAAAGTTTTCCACCATCCACGTCTGGTCACCGATAGTAATCGTATGGTACTGTTTCCCGTCACGCGGGTCGACAAACACATCGATATCGAACACGGTATCGGGTTGCGGTCCGAACACCGGCACATCGTCCTTACACGACCAGAAACAGAGTGTAAGGCACATCAGCATATAATAACAAATCTTTTTCATAACTGCATTTTTTAAAGTTCAACACCGAGTTTGTCAGTGATTACACGATAAAGTATTTCGTATTTGTCGAGCACCAGCGGGCAATTTTTCCACTCTTCCCGGAAATCGTCCGGATTCTGATTCAGAACCAGATTGAGATAGCTGGCCAAGTCATCCTCAGCATTCTGCGGGGCACGTAATCCCGGATAATAGGGGCTACCGTACACGAAACCGAATACCCCGATAGCGTAATGCGCCAGCGGAGTCATAATCTCTATCTCTTCTTCGGTATACGAGTTACGCTCCATAGTAGACATCGGCTGCCCGTAGACAGATCTTATCAAGGTGTTCAGGGTCGGGACACGGGTAACTGAAATCTCGTCCATTGAAGCGGTAGACTCATTCCAGACATAACCTATTTCTTCGCCCAGCAAAGCCGCCAGATCGACGCCGTTTATCACCATAGCACAGGAACCGTAGGTACTGCCGAGAGGCTGTTCTATCTTCGTGCCTATTTTCTCGTGCAACGCATCAAAAAAGCCATCGTAGTAGTCGCTGGATATGCTGGCAAACTCATCGATGTCGGTTTTATAGAACGACATCTTTTCGGTGACATATTCCCGTTTCAGATTGTCCATTACCGTATGGGAATCATCTTCCCAGTTCTTCGGTATCAACGCAATCACCCGGAAATTGAGCGAGTAATCCTTATCGATTTTGGAAACGGTGTTCTTGCCGTCTTTGGAAATGGTCGTTATACCGTCCGTAATGAAGAAGGTATGCGGCCACAGCGCCCGGGAGGCATGGTCGAGATAATACTCCACAGCATCGAGCATCTGGTATTGGCGGTCGGGGTCGGTAATGTAATCGAACTGGTAGGTAGCTTTATTGTACGAATCGAAATCCCATCCCAAATCCAGCGTCTCGTAACGGTAATAAGGCTGTCCGTTAACATCGGTCGTAACCAGTACCTGACCGATGGTATCGTTGAAATAAACAGGAACGCCGTATTTCTCATAAATTTCATAGATACGGTGTCTTACCGGATCATTCGGGTCATCGGTAATGGAATAAATATTATCCAACTGCACCCTCGAATCGCCGATTTCATCATTTCGACAGGAGCTTGCCAGCAACAGCAGCAGCAATGTATACAGAATCTTTTTCATCGTTTAATCAATTTGTCGGGTTAATAATTTCAGCAGCCGCACGTGAAGGGCGGGGCGTGTTATCGGGCATACCGGTATCGAACTCCAGTACCTTACGGGGAATCAGGAAGGTATAAGCCGGCGAATTCTCTTCCAGACGGAAGATTTCGGTATGAATAAGTTGAGTCTGTCCATTATAATAGGCAAACACACGTTCCAGTTCTTTGCTGTAAGGATATTGTTTGTTTACGGCATAACGGCGCAGGTCGAACCAGCGGTGACCGCCTTCGATACAGAACTCCTTGCGGCGTTCGTTACGGATTTCTTCGACCAGCGTCTCGGTATCGTAAGTCTTATCCTGATAGTTGGTAATGCGATAGCGGCGGAAATCGTTCAGCCAGCGGTGTGCTTCTGTCGGGTCGCCGGCCATGACACAGGCTTCAGCCATATTGAGGTAAGCCTCACTGGTACGCAGCATATGGAGGTCGGACACATAGGACTGATGTATCGACTGCTGGTATTTGCCTTTGATAGCGAGTGCATCGGTCGAAAACTTGCGGGTGAAGAACAACGCCTTGCGGGTATCATCCTCCTCATAAAGGTTGTAAAGCTCCTCTGACACGCAGAAATCGCCGATTAAGCCGTCGACGGAGTTCTGTACATTGAGCGAACCCTGCGAAAAGAGAATTTCCCGGTTGTTGCGCGTAATCACATTGTCGTTCCCTGCGACCAAAGAGGTATAGCTGAGCAGCTGGGGCCGCTGGTTGAGCAACTCCGTAAGCACGGTGCGGGCCTTGTCCCATTCCTGCATATAGAGGTACACCCGGCTCAGCAGCAGGCGGGCCGCCTGACCGGAGGCCCGGTAATAGGAATGGGTCTGCGGACTTTGATTGAAATAGTTGATGGAAGTCTGCAAGTCGGCGATAATCTGAGCATATGCCTTGTCGAGCGTCGCACGGTCAAACTGAGAGGTCTTGTTTTTGTCGTGCTCCACATACGCCGTCAGTTTCAACGGAACACCGAGCGTAGCCGAAGCCTTCTCGGGGTCATACATATCGCCGTATACGTTGTTGAGGATAAAATAGAAATAGGCGCGCAGGAAATGGGCTTCGCCCCGTACCCGCAGTGCGGCCAGCCGCTCGCTGTCAAGCTCTACCGGCAGTTTTTCCACTTCATCCAGAATGATGTTGCAGATGTTGATACGGCTGTAAAAGTCATTCCAGAGCCGTTCATCTCCGTTCAGGTTGCCACCGTCGTGAGGACGGCCCACCTCCATTTGCCAGGCGGTATAGCCGAAGTAGGTGGTGTTCAGCAAACCGGCTGATTCTCCCATGTGATAGGAAGTTGATGTAGCCTGCCGCTCCTCATACACTACGGTGTTGATATCGTCGTCCAGTGTCAACAGAAACCAGCCGGGATCTCCAAAAGCCAATTCAGCGACTTTTGTCAGGCTCGGCATATACACATCGCCCAACAAGAGTTCATCGAGGTCGGAAACGGATTTCACGACCACCAAATCCTGAGAATAATCGTCAAGATAATGACAACCGCAAAGCGACGTCAGCAATATTATCGATGATAACAGAATTTTTTTCATATTCTTGTTCTTTTATTTAGAAGGAAAGATTGACATTTAACGTATAAGAGGGGCGCACCGACAGGTTGGGTTTCGCAAAACCGGCCTGAGAGGGGTCTTGTCCCCGCAATGCTTTCGCCGATACGGTAAAGAGGTTCATACCGCTGAGACTTACCATGACATTGGAGAAAGGCGTATTTTTCAGCCATTTGTTTTCCAGTGAATAACGAATCGACATGGAGGTACATTTCATGTAACTGCCGCTGACAACCCGAAGGTCGGATTTGTCGTACATATCCCACACACTGGAGGCAAAGGGCTGAACAGTGGCGTGTGCCTGCGAGTAGTGAACCAGATAGTTACTGTAATCGGGGTCCGACGGACTCAGGATAGTGGGTATATCGGTATAGGCTTCGTCACCGGGAGCCATCCAGCGGTTGAGGAACTCTTTCCGCACATTGGCTTCGGCATTCAGACCGTTGCTGCCGTATATCGGAGCATAGAGTGCAAAGAGCCGCACTTTGGAACCGAGATTGTAACTCAGGTTCATGGAGAACGAAAGTTTTTTCCAGGTAAGAGAGGTCGAGAAACTGCCCGAGAAGAGCGGGTCACGCTGTCCGCTCTTGGTCATGGTCATCTTCACAATCTGTTCCAGACTCTTGCCTTCGAGCAGGTGTACCCGGTCGGCATAGTCGTCAAAGAGAGGAACACCGTTCAACGGATTCAATCCCTGATAAGCATACGAATAGAACGTACCGATAGACTCGCCATCGATAACTGCCATACCGGTCAGATAGTGACTAATCGTGTACGATTCGGCGTTGTTGGTATATACCCGGTTAAGGTTGCCGGAGAAATAGGTGGAAAGACTCCAGCGCCAGTCTTTGTTCTGTATCGGAGTGGCCGAAAGGCTGACGGAATATCCTTTGTTTTCCAGGTCGCCGCCATTCATCACATAGGAGGAAAGACCGTTGACCGAAGATACGTTCACCGTAGTGAAACAGTCGGTTGTTCTCTTAAAGTACAGCGTACCGCTGATGCCCAACCGGTGGTTGAACATGCTCAAATCGGCCGAAAGGTTCCACTGACGGGTTACCTCCCATTTGAGGTTCGGGTTCGGGTAACGGGCCACATACGACACATTTTCGTTGTACATGGGGTTGGTCGTACCCTGCTGAATCACCAGGTTGGGACTCTGGGAATCGAGCATATTACCCTGCGTACCGTAAGAGGCTCTGATTCTGAAATCGCTGATGGGATCTACGCGCTGCAAGAACGTTCTCTTGACATTCCACATTCCGGAAAGGGACCATATCGGGAGAAAACGTTCGTTGGAACGGTCACCGAACTTGTTGGACGCATCGAAACGGCCGTTCATGTTGACCGTAAAGTATTCCTTGAACGAATAAGATGTCGAGAGATAACCCGAAAGCTCGTGTTCGATGTTGTGTCCGAGTGTGCGGTGGCTCTTGTTCAGCCACTCGGCATAGCGGGGGAAGTCTTCCAGGTCGATGCCTTCGACAAACTTCATACCGCGATCGCGCAGGTAACCGCGCGTCTCATCGTCAATGGTACGGTAGGTGCTACCGTTCATTTCGTAACCGCCCATAGCCGTAATCAGATGCTGATTGTCCTGACCGAACAGCTTGCGGTATTCAATCTGGGTACGGAACGTGAAAGCGTCGGCTTCTGAATTGGAGGTTTTGAGAATACCGCCATAGGGAAGGATGCTTCGGCCGGCATCGCCGGTACGGGGAACCTCGCCATACTCGGCATTGCGCAACCGGGCCACATAGTGGCTCTGCTCACCCCACCACAGTTCCGACAAAGAGGTACTGTGCATATAATTTCCGGCCACAGAGAGCTGAAGACCCTTGATAATATCGTATTGCAAGGTAAGATTTGCATTAATCATACTGCTCCGCTGAATGTTGGAGCTGTTGTCGAGTTCGTTCAATATATTGTAATTGAACGGTGTATAGGTTACATTGGTGCCGTATGCATAGTTTTTGTAAAAGAAATAGGAACCGTCTTCGTTGTAGGCGGGAATCGTACGGGAGGTATTGTAGGCGTAGTCCATGAGGGCATTCGAATCGTAAAGGTTGTTACGGTTCTGCACATTGCCGTTCATGGAGAAATTGGCCCGCACCTTGTCGGAGAAAGTAATGTCGAAATTGGCCAGCGCCGTATACCGCTTGGTCGAGGTGGTTTTGGATACACCCCGTTCGAAGTCGGCTCCCAGCGAAACGTAATAACGGACAGCTTCGGAACCGCCCGATACACCGAACGTATGGTCGTTGGAGTAGGCGTCTTGGGTCAACAGACCGAACCAGTCGGTATTGGACGTTTCATAGCGGCGCACTTCTGCCTGGAATTCGTCCCACGTCGTCTGTCCCGTATAGTATTTGTAGGCTGCCCCTTCATACCCTACCAGCGGCATGTTCTGCGGGAACTGATAGTGCAGGTCGACCAGCTCTTTACCGAACTGCACCCGTTCGGACGAGTTCATCAGATTGATAGCGCGGTCGGTATATCGGGGACGGGCAGTGTATTTGGAGGTGTGGTTGTAAGAGAAACGGGGTTTGCCTATGGAACCTTTTTTCGTCGTAACCACAATAACACCGTTGGCCGCTTTGGTACCATACAGCGCCGTAGCCGAAGCGTCTTTCAAGACGTCGATACGCTCGATGTCCTGCGGGTTGATACCGGCAATGGCATTACCGACAATATTGATATAGTCGGGGTCATTGAGTTCATCGGGAGAGACATTGACCGGGTCGTGCATAATAAATCCGTCCAACACCCATAACGGCTCCCGGTTACCGATAATGGTAGAGGTACCACGCACACGGATACGGCCGGTAGCTCCTACCTCACCGGAGTTGGCGGTAAACAACAGTTCGGGGATGCGGCCTTCCAGCGCCTGGTCGATACTGGTCATACCGGGTATAAGCACATCTTCGGCTTTCACCGAAGTAATCGCACTGGTAGAGTGGCGTTTGTCAATGGTCTGATAACCGGTAACAACCACCTCCTTCAACTCCGTCTTGCTGCGCATGACTACATTTATCCGCGTCTTGTTCTTCAAAGAGACCACCTGTTTTTCCATACCGACGAAATTGAACGTCAAAGCTGTCGTTCCGTCAGGTACCGAAATCGTATACAGACCCGAAAGATCAGTTGTGGCAACAATCTTGGTTTTCTCGACAGAGACAACCACACCGGCCAGCGGTTCGCCTTCTTCATCGGTAACTACACCGGTAATTTTTTTACTATTCGTTTGTGGAGCCTGAGCCGCTGCGAGAGGTTCCTCCGCAGTTTTGTCCAAAACGTCTTTCTTTTCATATCCTGATGATGAGGCTTCTGCATTTCCCGAAAATACCGTCCAGAGCAAAAAGCTGAATCCGACGGATTTCAAAAAACGACCCATCCAACAAGGATAAAACATTCTGTCATGTTTCTTCATAACTTACTGAAAGGACTAATTAGATTTAAAAATGGATATTCTATGCACAATATATAAATATACAAAAGATTTTATTTTGGCAGTTAATCTATTTTTTGCAAAAAAACTAAAATCAGAATAAAAAACAGGCTCTGTCGTATTAAAAAATATTAAAAACAACATTCATATGTCTATTTTCCATAAAAATACGCTATTTATAAAATATATACTGTCTTTTTGTCACAACTTATTTCGAAAGTATAAGCAACATCCAACAAATACAAAAAAGAGCCGTCTGCGTCCCGGCAGACGGCTCTTTCCGGTAAATATTCATTTATTTTACCCGTTTAAACGTGTAAGACAATTCACAGCCATACATCGCCGGATCTTCTTCGGTAGCGTAGTCTTGCCCCAATTCATAGTAAGACATCAAGAACTCAATGGGTTCATACGAATATACGAATACCCACAGTACGTCTTCGCCATCCTCGTCCTGCTCTACCGTAAAGGCAACTCTGGAGGGTTTGATGTCGGTCTTGTTGGCCGAATAGGGAGCGTTGATATTATCCAGAACAAATACAGAGGCTTCCATACCCGGCCACGACATACCCGGATGGAACTGTTTCTGATTGATGTATTTCATCGAGCTGTGACCGGCAAAATAGTTTTTCAGGTCGCTGGTCGATTCGATATCGAAACCGTCGTCGCTGATCGTGATGCGGTCATCGGGAGAAACAACCGGGAAAACAGAATCGTCCATGTCAAAACCTCTCCAAGACTCTTCATCATACCATACGCAGCTGCTCCAGGTACCCTTGAGCGGTTCAATGGCAGAGCCAACGACTACAATCGAAAGCGTTTCGTTCATACCCATTTTGAAATGTTCGCCCGATTTCTGTTTCAATTTCAGCACGATAACATCTTTACCGTCCTCTTTGGTAAGGAAATTCAATTTCAAGGACGCTTTGCTGGAACCGGAAGGAATCACCACTTTCTTGTCACCGGCAAAAGAGAAGTGAACATCCTCTTCAGCAGTAGAAGCAGCATCTACCTCTACCTCGAATTCCAAATCTATCGGGGTCGTAAACGCATAACCGTTATTTCGGCTCAACGAAATTTCGGCCGACGCTGTATTGAACATCGTCGCATTTTCATTGGTAAAGGCATAGATTACATCTTCGGTAATGGAGGGGCCATTGTTGCCTCCGTTGTCGCCGTCATTGTCATTGTCTTTTGAACAGGATGCGAATCCCATAGCCAAAAAGGCTGCTAAAGCATACACATACTTTTTCATAATCATTTGTTTTTTGTTAGTGAATAATTAAATTATATATTTCTCCATTTTTTTCATTTTATTCTATCGAACCGACTTCTCTTTCATATTCGGCCCGAATCTCCCGGTACTCAGTGCGCTCCTGACTGCTCATCGTCTGCACCGGAAACACGATGCGGGTGGTCGCCGCTCCCTCGATGCGGGGAGGCATCTCGTCATACGACTGGCAGGAGGTGAATCCCGCCGACATCATTATCGTCAAGCCGACAATGACCAATTTTATTTTTCGTTTCATATCTTTATACATATCTTTATCAACGGGTTAAATATTTTTCATATCCTTCATTTTGCTGCAATCCGGGCAAAATTTCCACATCTTTCTCCGGTATGGGATAGGTGTACATAAATGAATAGGTAACGTACTTCTGTCCCGTACTTTTTATCGGCACCCAGAATTCGGGACAGCCGTTCCGTTTCAGTTCGAAAAAGCGGTCACCTTCGAGCAGCAGCTCTTTCCGTCGTTCGGTCAGAATCATCGCTATCAGCGGCGTCAGTTCGTTTCCATTGGCATCGACCGAAATATAGCCGTCCAGCAGCGGTTCGGGCAGCGTTTCCATCGTGAGCGGCGTATAATCCTTGATGCGCCGGCTGCGCAGGTTGTTGATATCGTCCAATGCCTCCTGCTTATGGCCCAGATGATAATGGCTCTCGGCCCGGATGAGCAGCATCTCGGCACTGCGCATTCCCGAAAAGATAAATTTGGTCGCCAGCCGCCGGCGGCTCACTCCCATTTCATAGCGGATATCATCGGCTTTTTCCTTATCGGTAAAGGTATTCAGGAAACGAATACTCAACGGACGTTCATTCAAAGGGGAATACTGCCCGGCCGACTCGTCGGTACTGCTCGACGAAAGAATTTCGGACTTGACAATCATATTTCCCTTAGGTGTATAAGAGGGGGTCATCATGGCCCGATACCCTTCCCGGTCGAGCAACGGATATTCGGCCATGACCTCATCGGCCCACTCGATAGCTTTCTCCCACTGATGCGTCCAAAAGTAAAAACGGGCCAGATACCCTTTGACGACCGGAGCGGTAAAGCGGTAAACAGGCGTCTGCACATTATAGGACAAGGCTTTCAGCAGGTCATCTTCGATAAACTCGATGGTCTCCTGCATCGAACTGCGCAAAGGACGGGCCTCCATGTCAAAGGTCGCTACCAGTTGCAGTCCCGGCTGGTCGTCCCGGACGGGATCGACCGGAGGACAGAACCGCCGCAACAACTCATAATAGGAGATGCCGCGCAGCGCATAGGCCGTACCCAATACATCACGGGCCATGTCGGATTCCCGGTCGGTCATTTCGCCGAAAATGATGTTGCAGTCGCGAATCAGCGAATAAAAATTGGAATAAATCGTCGTGCTTTTGCTCCCCGTTCCGCCGTACATTTCACCCGGATAAGAGGACAATATGGAGCGGCTCGATGACAGGGCCACCTCCAGGTTGTCGGCAATCTGGTCATAATAGGTTACGCCGGAGGTCGAAGGGATGGGATAATCCTGACTGCCGTTGTCCATATTGTCCAGATAGGTATGGAGCAACGCCGAAAACTCTTCTGCAGTAGAAGGTATTACCTCTTCGTGCGGTTTGATGTCGAGAAAGTTCTGACAAGATACCGCTGCAAACAGGAACAGGGATAGTGCAATATATTTTTTCATAACTGTCATGCGTTTTTAAAATCCGATATTCAGTCCTAAAATAAAGTCTCTCGATTTGGGGTAAACGGCTCCGGGCGTTTCGGGGTCGATTCCGTCGTAATTACTGAAAATAAGCACATTGCTTACGGAACCCGATACACCGAACGAAGCAATATGCGCCTTGCGCATCCAGCGGGACGATTCGGGGAAGGAATAGGTGAGCCGGATATCGCCAATCTTAAAATAGGAGATGTTTTTCATCAGGGCCGCATCGACCACGCTGCTGTACGAGGGCCGCTCCTGCACGAAATTAACCACCTGGCCGGCAAAGGCGTCCATCAGACGGGGATAGGCATCGGTGCGGGGATTGTCGGATGTCCAGCGGTTGACCACCTTCCGTGACACATTCAGATGGTTCACATAGAGGTCGTTTCGGGAAGTCGGTATCGTCTGGTTAATCGTTTTGCTGATAGAATTGTATGTCGCCGGATAGCTGAGTTCGTCCCGAATCTTATTTCCTATCGAATAGTTGCCGCCGATACTCAGCGAAAGATTCTTGTATCCGAAATTGATGCTGTAACCTCCGGTAACGGGCGCAATGGAGGTTCCCTGATAAAAATAGTAGTTGTCGGACATGGCCAGATATCCCGGTTCGTTCTTGTCGGTATCGGGCCGCAGCTGATAGGTGTACAACCCGGTTTTGGGGTCGATACCGGTATATTTCCCGGTAATAATGGCTCCGATGGGATAACCGACATACTGGTCGGAATATGCGGCATAGGGTGAATCGTACTTAAGCAGTTTATTGAAATTGTACGAAACATTCACACTGGCCGTCAGCGAAAAATCTTTGGTTTTCAAAATGCGGCCGAAAACGGTCAGTTCCGTTCCCTGATTCAGCACTTCGGATGTATTGTAGGACTGGGTGGAAAATCCGGTACTGCGGGGTACGGCGGCATTTTTTATCAAATCCCGGCTCACGGCACGGTAAAAGCCCAAATCGAACGACAAACGGTCATCGAACAGACCGGCACTCAGCGAAGCGTTGAGGTCGAACGTTTTTTCCCAGCGCAATTTGGGATTGGGGGGATTGGAGACGGAACCCATGCGGTAATAGACATCATCGGTCTTGCGGAACGAGGAGAGATAGCGCATAATGATATAGGGGGTAGCCAGTGCATTCACTTTTCCGGTATATCCGCCGGAGAGGCGGAGCGTCATCGAACTGAGCACCGGTTTGAGCGACTGCATAAACCGTTCGGAACCGATATTCCACGAAAAGCCGAGTGAACCGTTGGGATTGAACTGCTGCTTGCTGCCGAACTGGTTCGAGCCGTCGGTGCGTATCGTAAAACTGGCGACATAACGGTTCAGCAACACGTAATCGGCCGAACCGTAAAACGAGGCCATGGCATTCTCCACCGTAGACTGTCCGGTCAGGTTATCCATAATGGAGGCATACCGCACCAGCATATTGTAGTCGACCGGCGTACCGGACGGGTAAACGGGGAAGGATGAATTTCCGGTAACCGGGTCGTATCCGTACCGTTTGGCGTGTATTGTACGGGCATAGGTGCGGCTGATTTCAGACCCGACAATGGCACTGATCCGGTGAATGCCGAAAGTCTGGGAGTAATGCAGCTGTCCGCGCAAAGAGTAACTCTGGTTATAGGAAGATATCTGCGCTATCGAACCGTAACGGCGGGTGGAGGTCATGGAATTGTACTCGAAAGGACGGTCCATCCAGGCCGTATAGGTATCCTGGTCGGTAATATTTTCGGAGATGTTGGAGGTATAGCTGTAGGATGCCAGCCCTTCGAATTTGAGCGAACGCAAGATGTTGATTCCCAACTGGGCATTCACATTGGCCGATATGTTTTTACTCTGATTCGAAGTATTGTCGATTTCCCGCATGACATTGAATCCCTCTTCGGGAAGCGTACCTGTCACGGTGGCGTTCAGTCGGGGCAGCATGAAATAGGTATTGTCGGCGGCATAGCTGCCGTCTTCGTTGTAGGGCCGTTCGTAGGGATTGGCGAAATAAGCGTAACGGAACGGGTCGACATAGGTCGATGTCTGGTCGGCGGTCATATACGACAAGTCGGTAGAGATGCCCAGCGAGATGCGTTTGTTGGGCGTCATGTCGACCGAAGCCCTCAAATTGTAGTTTTCGGAATCGGTTCCTTTTACCAGCCCGTTGTTACGGGTATATCCGGCCGACACATAATAAGTGCTCTTGTCGCTGCCGCCGGAAAAGGAGAGGTGGTGCGAATGGGAAACGGCCGTACGGAACAGCACGTTGAACCAGTCGGTCGTCTGCTCTCCGAGTCTGGCAATGCAGGCATCCTGTTCGGCCTCCGACATACCGGCATATTGTCCGTATCCCGAACGAATCATGCCGACAGCCCCGATAACGGGATAATGGACATAGGGGTCATAATCGGGGTGTCCGGGCTGCGTCCGGGCAAAGCCTTCGGCCGAAAACTCGTCCCAAAGCTCCTGTTCCCAAGCCAGTTTCTCCTTCGAGGTCATCAGATTGGCATCACGGGGAGGCTTGGTTACAAAACTGACCGTTCCGGAATAGTTCATCTGCAAACGGCCTGCCTTTCCACGCTTGGTCGTCACCACGATGACACCGGCAGCGGCCTGCGAACCGTAAATGGCAGCGGCCGACGCATCTTTGAGGACGGTAATGGACTCGATGTCACGGGGATTGATACCGGCGATACCCCGTTCATATATATTGGAGAAATCTCCGGTACGCAGACTGCTCCGCTTAATCGAAGGGATGTTTCGCTGCAAAGGGACACCGTCGATAACCCACAAAGGCTCGGCGTCACCGGTCAGCGTCTTGGTGCCCCGAATACGGATTTCGGCTTCGGAACCGGGCTGTCCGGAGGTCATCTTTACACTCACTCCCGCCAGTTTCCCTTGCAACAGCTGGTCGACAGAGGCCGACGGATTGCCTTTCAAATCTTCTGCGGTAACGATACCCACCGAACCGGTCACCCGGTCTTTGGTGGTTTTTCCGTAACCGGTTACCACGACTTGTCCCAACTCATGGGAATTGTCTTTCAGGCGCACAACAAGCTCTTTGCCCTCGACAACTTTGACATATTCGGTCTGCAACCCTAAAAAAGAGATTTGCAGCTGACTGCCTTTTCTGGCCATTATCGAGAAAAATCCGTCGGAACCGGATGCGGTACCGTTGGAGGTGTTTCCTTCCCGTATCGATGCACCGGCCAGCGGCTGCCCCGTCTCGTCGTATACACGTCCGGTAACTTTGACAACCTCTTCGGAAGCGGAGGTTTTGGCATTGGTTTTCTGTGCCGTCGCATCGACTCCTGCACCGAAAATCAATATCAGGGAAAACAATATCCCCCACCACCCTTTCCGGGTTCGAATTTCTGTCTGCCGTTTCATGAATAAACCTGTTCGTTTCATTGATGATGAATAATGTCGATATGCTCTTTTCGGGGCACCAGCAAATGGTCCGTGAAATAATAGCGTATCATATTGAAATAATAATTGTCTCCTACTCCGTGATCCATACCCGGCATGACCATCATATCGAAGCGTTTGCCGGCTTTCTGCAAGGCTTTCGCCAAACGGAAGGTTATCGACGGATGCACATTGCGGTCGATATCGCCGGTAACGAGCATCAACCGACCCTGCAACCGGTCGGCCAGTTCGTTATTGGTGGGTATTTTGCAGGGAAATATCGTCTTGCCGGTCACGGAATCGGTCTGTGCAGCCACCCCGTGATAGGTCTCGCCCCACCACTGAATGTACAGATTGTTGTCGTGATTGCCCGATGCGGCAAAGCCCACTTTATAAAAATCGGGATAGGTAAGCATGGCTGCCGCCGTCTGGAATCCGCCGCCGGAATGGCCGTATATTCCCACTCTGTCGAGGTCGATAAAGGGATAACGGCCGGCCAGCTGTTCGATAGCGTACTTGTCGTCGGCCAGCGGATAATCTCTCATATTGCCATATCCGAAACAGTGGAAGTCCCGGCCACGCAAAGGGGAACTGCCCCGTGAACCGACATTGACAACCACAAATCCCAACTGGGCCAAAGACTGATTGCCGTTGTCGTCCATCGTAAAGGAACGGGGAATCTGGTCGTCCTGCGGACCGGGATATACATTGGTAATAATCGGATAACGACGGGCCGTATCCAAATCGAACGGCAGGTACATCACACCGTACAAATCGGTCGTATCGTCGGCTGCTTTCACCGAAAAGAGTACCGGCGGACGCCAGCCCAGCTCTTCCAGTCTGCGGGTATCGCACCGTTCCAGTTCCACCGGCTTGCCGGGTGAAGCGATTCTGACAACCTGACTGACAGCCGGCATATCCATCCGGGAATAGGTATCGACCAGATATCTGGCATCCGGAGAAAGTTCGATTTTATGCGTACCGTTTCCGGGCGTGAGCAGCGTAAAGCGACTGCCGTCGAAATTGACTTTGTAAAAGAACTTGTAATAGGGGTCTATTCCTTTTTCCCGGCCATATCCCTCGACAATCATCGTTCGCTTCAAGGTATCGATATGAACGATATGCCCGGCAACCATATCGGGCGGCGTAATGGCATTTTTCAGTTTCCCGTTTTCATCGTACAGGAAATACTGGCCTTTCCCGTTGCGCTCAGACCACCAGATAATGTCTTTGCCCCGATTCAGCAGCTTGTAATTGAACATCGGCACATTCAGATGGGGTGTGCAACGTTCCGTAATCAGCTCCTCCACCTCGCCCGTATGCACATCGATACGGCACAAATCTATTTCGTCGACGGGGCGGCTGCGACGGGTCAGATAAATGTATCCGGGTACTTCGGTATAGTCCAGAATCACTTTCTGGTCAGGATATTTTTCTATCGGGACACGCCGGCCGGTACGGGTATCGGCATCGAACAGCTGCATGTCGTACTGAAAAACGCAACTGTCTCCCGGCATCGGCATCTTATAGGTTGTCGCCTCAGGACGGGGGTCGGTCGTACTATCGACTACGGTCATTGCGCGGACTCCCCGCTTGTCTTCCCGGAAAGCAAAAATCAGATGCGTATCTTTCACCCAGCCGGCCAATGTCGAGGTACAGGCGGTATCCCGTTCTTCTCTGTTATTGTAGGTATAGGAATGGTACGGTTCGCCGTCGGAGGTCAGCAGCCAGTCATCCAGCGAATCTTTGTTCTGCGAAAGACAGAGATTATGGTCACGTCCATATATAATATAGGTACTGTCGGTCGAATATTTGGCCCACACACGGGGTCCACGTGGACCAAACAGGGAGGGGCCGCCGGATTTTTTCAAAGACTCGGCCTGCTCCGGACGTTTATCGACAACACATCCTACTCCTGTAGATACGGTATATTTGATATCTTTTCCCTCTTTTTTAATATAAAAGCAACTCAAATCCCGGTTATAAAAATCGACCCGGTAAAGTTTCAAATCTTTCGGTTCATAGGTCTTGCCGGTCAACCGGGTCACTTCAGCGGCCAACTGACGATTGTCGAAAAGAAGTTTTTTCCTGCCGGTACCGGCATCTACCAAATAACAGAGCCGTTCTTCCCCGTTATCCCAGAAATAATGGAAATAGCGTGTACCGGCAATCCAGTCGGGATAAATCCCCGTCGAACGATAATACCGGGACAGGGAATCGGCTGAAAATTTTTCGGCCTGTTCCCAGTTCACCTGTGCCTGAAGCGGCCGGGAAAACCCAACCGCCAGCAACAGCCAACTGCAAAAAAATATGATTTTTCGTACCCTCATACGATTCTTTCTGTCTCTTTTTATTCGTATTCCTGCCTAAAAAAATGCGCATTTCCGCTACTGAACGCAGCGCATAAACCGCATTACCGAATTGTATAATTTTCTGAAATTCAATACTAAATATTTCAAAAAAATTTAGTAATAAACCTTTTTTATGCCAGATATATAATACAAATATATTTACTTTTATTCTTTTTAAAAAGAAAACGGGATTTTTTTTATCCTTTTGACAAAAAAATTTCCATTTCGTCGTTTCTTAGCGATAAAAAACAGAAAACCGGCGGCATTCCTGCTTCTGTTTCGGAGCGAAATAAAAAGTTCCGATTAAAAACGGCCATTTGTTTGCGAAACAATAAAAAAAGTCTAATTTTGTAACGCTGTAACCGATTTGCTGAAATTGGAACCGATACGCAGAAACAAGATATTTTCCGGCACGCAGCATTCATTCCGAATCGGATGAAAGAAATATAGATACACAACAAGAAACAACACGCAGAATATTAATTTTGTCGCTACAATAACCTATGAAACAAACCTTTCTATCTATCATTCTCCTTTTGTCGGTACTCACCGGATGCACCCGCCCGACAGAAAAACAGGAACAATACACCGATTATGTAAATCTGTTTATCGGAACAGGCGGTCACGGACATACATTTCCCGGTCCGGTAGCGCCTCACGGCATGATACAGCCGAGTCCCGACACCCGGATATACGAATGGGACGCCTGTTCGGGATACCACTATTCGGACAGCGTCATCAACGGATTTTCCCATACACATCTCAGCGGAACGGGTTGCGGTGACTATGGAGACGTGCTGCTGATGCCGACCACC
Organism: Coprobacter sp.; assembly: GCA_022511245.1. GTDB lineage: Bacteria > Bacteroidota > Bacteroidia > Bacteroidales > Coprobacteraceae > Coprobacter. The sequence continues at coordinate 4,513 of JAFLRV010000005.1, read as the reverse complement.
GGAACACAGGAGATTCAGGATCTCGGAAGCGAAAGTCAGGAAATGGCCTATGCCTCGCCGTTCTCTCACGATGAAGAGACTGCCGTACCGGGATATTACTCGGTATTTCTGAAACGGTACGGAGTAAAAGCCGAACTGACAGCGACCAAAAGAGCGGCCCTGCACCGTTACACTTTCCCCCAGAACCGGGAATCGGGATTCATTGTCGATTTGGACTACAGCCTGCAACGGCAAAAGAACGAGGAGATGCACATCGAAGCCATAAGCGACACCGAAATCGTGGGCTGGAAACGGACCAACGGCTGGGCCGAAAAACAGAATGTGGGCTTTTACATGCAATTCTCCAAACCGTTTACCTGTGAAATCATCGACACTCCGGCAGAAGTGGAACGGGGCGGAAAACAGACGGTCGCAGACCGGGCCAAAGCTCTGCTCCGCTTTGAAACCGAAACTGACGAAGAGGTGCTGGTGAAAGTGGGCATATCGGCCGTAGACATCGACGGTGCCCGCCGAAACGTAGAGCAGGAAATCCCTTCGTGGGCATTCGACAGTATCGCCACCGCCACCCGGAACGAATGGAACGACTACCTGAAAACCGTACAGGTGGAAAGCAACGACGAAACTTCGAAACGCATTTTCTACACGGCATTGTACCATACCGCCGTACACCCCAGCCTCTTCACCGACATCGACGGCCGGTATCGGGGTATGGACGGCGAAATTCACCAAGCCGATACAAACGAAGAGATATATACTGTATATTCGCTGTGGGACACTTTCCGGGCACTTCATCCGCTGCTGACAGTCATCGACCCGCAGCTGAACGGAAAACTGATTGTATCGCTCATGCAAAAATACCGGGAGGGAGGCATACTGCCGATGTGGGAGCTGGCCGGAAACTATACGGCTACCATGATCGGCTACCATGCGGTTCCGGTTATCGTCGATGCCTACATGAAAGGATTTGACCGGATAGACGGACAGGAACTTCTGCAGGCTTGTCTGCGCAGCGCCGAATACGACACGACAAACATCGTTGCATCGAAACGGATGATCGGCGGACTGATGCCCATATCGAAATATTACAAAAACACCATCGGATATATCCCCTACGAAAAGGAAAACGAATCGGTGGCCAAAGGTCTCGAATATGCATACAACGACTGGTGCATATCGGTGCTGGCTCAGGCGTTGGGCGATACGGCGACAGCCGCCCGTTATGCCACTCTGGCTCAGGCATACCGCAACTATTTCGATGCCAATACAAAATTCATGAGAGGAAAAGATTTGAACGGGAACTGGCATCTCCCCTTCAATCCCCGTTCGTCTGACCACCGGAACGACGACTATTGCGAAGGTACGGCATGGCAATGGGCCTGGTTCGTTCCTCATGATATCGAAGGTCTGGTTGAACTGATGGGCGGCCAGGAGGATTTCACGACCCGGCTCGACTCGCTCTTCAATGCCGACTCGACCATCGAGGGTGATTTGGTTTCGGCCGACATATCGGGATTAATCGGCCAATATGCTCACGGCAATGAACCCAGTCACCACATTACCCATATGTATAACTATATAGGCCAGTCCTGGAAAACCCAGCAGCTTGTAGATACGATTCTGTACACCCAATATTTCGACAATCCCGACGGACTTTCCGGCAACGAAGACTGCGGCCAGATGTCGGCTTGGTACGTTCTCAACGCCATGGGCTTCTATCAGGTATGTCCGGGAACACCGGTCTACTCCGTAGGACGCCCCATCTTCGACCGGGTAACGATAAACCGGCCGAACGGCAAACCGTTTGTCATTACCGTAAAAAACAATTCGAAAGAAAACCGATATGTACAGAGTATCTGCCTCAACGGCAAAACGCTCGACACCCCGTTCTTTAACCACAGTGACCTTGCCGACGGCGGGGAAATGGTCATAGAAATGGGAAACACACCTTTAAATTAATCAACGAATCCATAAACAACCCGAAACAATTATGAAAAATATTCCATGTTTTCTTGCTGCTGTCCTATTGGGTCTCGGCCTGCTGTCGTGTTCGACCGAGAAAAACAAATATGAACTCATCCCCTACCCCAATCGTATCGAACAACTGCCGGGCCGGTTTGTTTTCGACAACCAGACCAATGTGTTCGTATCGCCTGACTGCGGTGATGAGATTGCCCGTATCGCCTCCGATTTTGTCGGACATTTCAACGATATATCGGGAAAAACGATATCGCTCTCTACCACCGAAAGTGCGAAAAACACCTTAACGGTAAAACGGGACGAGACGCTGGGCGAGGAGGCCTACAAACTGGCTATCGACAAAAAGAAAATAGAAATCACCGTCTCCTCCCCCAACGGGTTGCGTTTGGCGTTGCAGACCGTAAAACAGCTGTTGCCGACGGCCATTTACGGAAAAGTGGAAGCGGCCGATGCCGACTGGTCGGTACCATGCGCCAATATCGAAGATGAACCCCGTTTCGGTTATCGCGGCATGCACCTCGATGTCTGCCGGCACTTCTTCGATACCGACGAGGTGAAACGCTACCTCGATGTCATGGCCGCTCACAAACTCAATGTACTGCACTGGCACCTGACCGAAGATCAGGGCTGGCGCATCGAAATCAAGAAATATCCGAAACTGACCGAAATAGGCAGTATACGTCCCAAAACGATGATTGCCAAAGAATGGGACAATTATGACAACACGCCTTACGGCGGTTATTATACGCAGGAACAACTGCGGGAAATCGTCGACTATGCAGCCGGACTGGGTATTACCATTATTCCGGAAATAGACCTGCCCGGCCACATGCAGGCAGCTCTGGCCTCTTATCCCCATCTGGGTTGTACGGGCGGCCCGTATGAGGTGTCGGGTCAATGGGGTGTGCGGGACGATGTTCTGTGCGTAGGCAAGGAAAGCACATTTGAATTTATTGAAAACGTATTACTGGAAGTCATGGACATTTTCCCGTCGAAATACATCCACATCGGCGGTGACGAATGTCCGAAAGTGCGCTGGGAAAAATGTCAGGCCTGTCAGGCCCGTATCCGCCAACTCGGCCTCAAAGATGACGAAGAGGGCAAAGCCGAACATCACTTGCAAAGCAATGTCATGATTCGTATAGCGGAATTCCTCAACCAGCACGGACGGAGCATTATCGGCTGGGACGAGATTCTGGAAGGCAAATTGGAAAAGAAAATAACCGTCATGTCGTGGCGGGGCGAAGAGGGCGGCATCAAAGCTGTCTCTCAAGGACACCAAGCCATTATGACACCTACCAATCCGCTCTATTTCGATTATTACCAGACGCAGGATACCGAACACGAGCCATTGTGTATCGGCGGGCACAATCCTGTTGAAAAGGTATATGCCTACAATCCTATCCCGAAAGTAATGACTGAAGAACAGGCCAAACTGGTATTGGGTGTACAGGCCAATTTGTGGACAGAATATATCTCTACCCCCGAACAGCTCGAATATATGCTGCTGCCCCGTCTGGCGGCTTTGAGTGAAATACAGTGGACACAGGTCGAAAACAAAGATTACGACCGCTTCCTGCACAATCTGGACAAAATGTTTGCCATTTACGATGTAATGGGTCTCCAATATGCCACACACGTATTCGATGTTAAAGGAGAATATACCGTAAAGGAAGGTAAAGAAGGTATCGAGGTTTCTTTCCAAACGATGGGAAATGCCCCGATATACTACACCCTCGACGGTTCGGAACCTACAACGCAAAGCACCCTCTATACAGCACCATTCTTCATTATCCCCGAAAGCGACTCCTGCCAGCTTAAAGCGGTGGCAGTACGCCCCGACCGGAATTCGCGAACATTGGAAAAAACATTCCGTTTCAGCAAATCGACCGGCCATTTCGCTTCGCTGAAAGACCAGCCCAGCGAAAAATATACCTTTACCGGAGCAACGCTGCTGACCGACGGCATACGGGGAGACTTCAACTATGCCAACGGATGCTGGTTAGGGTTCATCAACACGCCGGTGGATGCCACCATCGATTTGGGTAAATCGCAGGAGATAAGCAGCGTGAAAACCGGTTCGCTCGTGCAATACTCCGAATATGTTTTCCCACCGACCAAAATTACCGTATATGCCGCTGACGGAAACGAGGAAATGAAAATGGTCGGGACGACCGATTTCCCTGTCGCCCCGACTCAGGACGAAGACGGCGTCAGAGAATACAGCTGCGATTTCGCACCGGTACAGGCATCGAAGGTACGGGTCGTTATCGAGACTACCTCGCAAATTCCGGCCTGGCACGGAGCCAAAGGGGAAAAAGGATGGCTTTTCATCGATGAAATAACCGTACATTAAAAATTATACCAAACATCTTGTCAAAATAAAAATACCCTTTTTTAGGTATTGCAGAAATTTTAAAACCAAAGTATCTTTACAGCAAAAATGACTAAAAACGGAAAGCAACAAAACCTTATTCATTGCAATTGGGGATGGGGCTCATCTAAATTCTATAATGGATATTATTTGAGTAAAGTC
>JAFLRV010000049.1 GCA_022511245.1 Coprobacter sp. | reverse complement strand
CCAGAGCCGCTTTTATCATGGATAAAATAATGCATAAAATAGGACTGCACGGAAAATCATTTATTCCGCTGGTGATGGGATTCGGGTGCAACGTGCCGGCCATCATGGCGACCCGAACGATAGAGAGCCGCAGCAGCCGCCTGATAACCATGCTTATCAATCCGTTTATATCGTGCAGCGCCCGATTGCCCATCTATTTGCTGCTGGTCGGTACCTTTTTCCCGAATCACGCCAGTTTCGTATTTTTGGGATTATACCTGCTGGGGATTCTGCTGGCTATAATGACCGCCAAAATTTTAAGACGCTTTTTCTTCAAAAAAGATGAAACGCCGTTTGTCATGGAATTGCCTCCATACCGGCTTCCGACAGTGAAAGCAACGGTACGGCACATGTGGGGAAAGGCAGAACAGTATCTTCGTAAAATGGGCGGACTGATTTTGGTTGCATCCATTGTAATATGGTTTTTAAGCTATTATCCCCATACGCAGGTTGTCACAGAAACGGCGGAAACGGAAATGATGCAGCAAAAGAATTCCTATATCGGTCAGATTGGCCAATTTATAGAACCCGTTATCCAACCGCTGGGATTTAATTGGAAAGTCGGTATTGCCCTGATTTCGGGTACTGCTGCCAAAGAGTTGGTCGTCAGTACAATCGGAGTTCTCTATGCAGAAAACGATGTCGAAGAAAATATAGGCTCCTTGTCAGAAAAACTGAGAGCGGTCAATCCCGTGACCGGGCATCCCGATTTTACGCCGCTGATTGCGCTTAGCTTCATGGCGTTCGTGCTGCTGTATGTCCCGTGTATTGCTTCTATTGTCGCCATCATCAAAGAGTCGGGCCATTGGAAATGGGGCCTGTTTTCCGTGTTGTACAATACCTCTGTTGCGTGGATTGTCTCTTTTCTGATATATAATATCGGCCGATGGTTCATTTAATCGAAAAAACATGATACAACATATTATAGTTGCTGTTATTGGCATATGTGTAATCGGGTATATTGTAAGAAAGATAATATCCCTGATTGTTTCACACAAAGGAAAATCATCCTGCGACGGCTGTTGCGGCTGTTCCGGTTCCCGAAAATCCTGCATGGAGCAGCCGGATGATGCGGAAAAATAATTTTTGTAAAAACTTGGAGAAGGTTTTGTGAGATAAAAATTATATGCTATCTTTGCAATCGCAAAGGGAAAAGGGTTCCTTGGCCGAGTGGTTAGGTACCGGTCTGCAAAACCGTTTACGGCGGTTCGAGTCCGCCAGGAACCTCCAAAACAAAAAGGCATCAAAAATTGATGCCTTTTTGTTTTTTAGAAACTATCGTTAATCTTCCGAAAAGTGAACCAATACCCGGCGGTAGGAATTGAATATCTTTGATTTGGAGACAAATCCTACATAATGCCCGTTTTCCACAACCGGTAAATTCCATGCGTTGGTATCATCGAAGACTTTCATGACTTTTTCCATCGTCATGCCCAATTCTATTTTGGCCGGAGGGCTGACCATGAACCGGCGCACATACATCCGTTGATACAATTCCGGCCGAAACATAATATTTCGTATGTCATCGAGCAGAACAACCCCCAGAAATACATTCTCTTTATCTACAACCGGGAAAATATTCCGGTGTGCGTTGGAAATAACTTTTACCATTTCGCCCAGACTCATTTCGGGATTGACCGTCAGAAAATCCTTTTCTATGACGCTGTCCATTTTGAGCAGTGTAAGTACGGCCTTGTCTTTGTGGTGTGTGAGCAATTCCCCTTTCTGAGCCAGTCGCATGGTATATATGCTGTGCGGCTCAAATATTTTGATAACTCCGAATGCGACGGTCGAGGTAATCATCAGCGGCAGGAACAAACTGAATCCGCCGGTGAGTTCTGCCGTAAGGAAGATAGCCATTAACGGGGCATGCATGACAGCCGACATCACTCCGGCCATACCCATCAGCGCAAAGTTTTTTTCGGAAAGCGGAACGATGGCATTAAAATGATTCAGCACGAAAGCAAACAGGAATCCCGCCATGCAGCCGACATACAGGCTGGGCGCAAATGTTCCCCCTACACCGCCGCCGCCATTGGTCGCTGCCGTTGCGAAGACCTTAAACAATACAATCAGAACCAGATAGATACACAATATCCAGAACTGGTTGCGTTCGGCATGGAAAAAACTGCCGTCGGTAAGGGCCTGCGGATTGCCGTCCAGCAGGTGCAGAATCGATTCGTACCCCTCTCCGTAAAGCGGGGGCAGCAGGAAGATGCACAGGCTCAAAATGACAGCTCCGAATGAAAAACGCATCCACCGGTTTTTTATTTTCCGGAAGATACTTTCGAGCCAGTTTATCACACGGGTAAAATAGAGCGAGACGAATCCGCAGAATATGCCTAACAATATCACAAACGGCACACGTTCGATATTGAACGGTTCCGGCGCAAAGGTAAATTGGGCATCGGAGCCGTTCAGTATATAGGTAATGGTAGCCGCTGTCGTTGCCGAGATAAGCAACGGCATGACCGATGCGGTGGTAAGATCGAGCATCAGCACTTCGAGCGTAAACAGCAATCCCGCAATAGGCGCTTTAAATATGCCGGCAATACCGGCCGCTGCGCCGCAACCTACCATCAGCATGAGTACCCGCTGGTCCATGCGGAACAGACTGCCGATGTTGGAGCCGATGGCGGCACCGGTATATACGATAGGAGCCTCTGCTCCGACCGAACCGCCAAACCCGATGGTAATCGAACTGGCAACTACCGATGTATAGGTGTTGTGTGGCTTCAAACGGCTTTTCCGTTGGGAAATGGCATATAATACCCGTGTTACACCGTGACTGATGTCGTCTTTGACAATATGCCGCACATATAACCCGGCCAGAAATATACCGATGACAGGATATACCAGATACAGATAATTGGCATCATTAATCGAAAATTGCTCCGTCAGGATATGCTGGATAAAATGAATCAAGGATTTTAGTATGTAGGCCGCCAACGCCGACAGAATGCCGACGACAAAACTGAGAATAAGGATAAATTCTTTCTCCTTAATATTCTTCTCTCGCCATATAAGTAATTTTAAAAACCAGTCGTTTTCTTTTTTCATACGTTGTTATTTTCAAATACCCTTTCCGGTTATTACCGTTTTGATGGTGTATATGATAATTTTCAAATCAACCAGCAGCGACATGTTTTCAAGATACAGAATCTCATACTTAAGCCGCTCCACCATTTCATCCACATTGCGGGCATATCCGAATTTGACCATCCCCCACGAGGTAATACCCGGCCGTATTTGGTGCAGCAGCGAGTAGTAGGGGGCTTTGCGCACGATTTGCTCGATATAATAAGCCCTTTCCGGACGAGGTCCCACGATAGACATGTCTCCGATAATGACATTCCAGAATTGAGGCAGCTCATCGATGCGGTATTTTCGCATAAAATGGCCGAAAGCCGTTATTCGGCGGTCATTTTCCTTAGAAAGCGCCGGCCCGTCTTTTTCGGCATCGACACACATCGTCCGGAATTTGTACAGCGTAAACTCTTTTCTTCGGAATCCGATTCTTTTTTGCGTATAGAAAACCGGTCCGGCCGTGTCGAGTTTTATCTTAAGGGCGATAACGGCAAAAAAGGGCGATAGCAGGACAAGAGCGATAACCGATATAATGATGTCGAACAGCCGTTTGATGTTTTTTTCACATTCCGACAGGGAACATTTGCATATATCGATAAACGGCGTGCCGTATATATTCGATATTTTCACTTGTGTGGTCAGCATCTCCCATTCATCCAGTTGCAGCCTTATCGGTAAATTGCAGGGATATAAACTGTTTATCGTTTTGTGTATGGCATTTTTATTTTCGCTGTCCAGCGCAACGATTAATTCTTCTATGTTATACGTTTGGATAATCTGTTCCAAATCGGCCAGCTCAAAAACCGGAAGGGTTTCGAGCGTAGACGACTGGCCGGCCGTCTCTTCCGGAAGGCGAACAAATCCGGAGATGAGGAACCCCAGCGAGCGTTTCATCTGCATCAGTTCCCGATACAAGGTGCGTGCTTTTTCACCACTCCCGATAATTAACGTGTTGAATCCCCACCGCTTTTCATGGATGCACCGGGTCGCCCGCTGTGTAATAAATGCCCGGCAGGCATACACACAGAAGAAATTGAGTACGAATAACCCGATTAAGAGATTATAGCTGTTTACCGGCAGTTTCTGTATGTCATTTATCAGTATGGAGAAGAAAATAACAAGCACGCTTATGGCGACAGAAAACAGTGTGGTAAAAAATTCCCCCAGCCGGGACTTTAAGAACGGGCGGTTATAATAACCCGAAAGGTAAAATACGAATATAAAAAATAGAGGAAATAAAAATTGGCCTTTAAGAACCGGAGAATAGCATAAAAAAGATTTTAGATTAATGAACCCAGCGTTCGGAAAAAACACATAAAAGCGCATCAAATTGAATAGAAACCATCCGATATTGGTCGAGATAAGGTCTCCAAGCACATATTTCGCTATTTGTTTGTTTTTTCTCATGGGAGGTAATGCCTATGGTCTCAATATCTGTATTACACCGTTGGATTCCAGTTTGATGACACTGGAGGGAGCCGGTCGGTCGGTATCGTCCTGTCTGTATTTGACGATATAATCTACCGCATTCTTTATTTCTTCCGGAATTTCCGAAAAATTGGACGGGGCCGGTTGACCGCTGATGTTGGCCGATGTCGATACGATGGCTTTCCGGAACCGGTTACACAGTTTTTTCGAAAATGCCTCACGGGTAACCCGTATCCCTGCGCTGCCATCTTCCGACAGCAGATTCGGTGCCAGATTGCGGGCATTCGAATAGACGATTGTCAGCGGTTTATCGGCTACCTCAATAAGATTCCAGGCAATATCGGGAACCTCTCTGACATAAAAATCGACCTTTGGCTCACTGTCGACCAGCACAATCAATGCCTTGCTGTCGGTTCGTTTTTTGATAGCATATACCTTTTTTACCGCCTCTTCATTGGTCGCATCGCAACCGATTCCCCAAATGGTATCGGTCGGGTATAAGATAATTCCTCCTGCCTGCATGATTTCACAGGCTTTCTTTATATCGTCTTCCATGCTTTCATATATTTACTTACAAAAATAATCAAACCGCAGGTATTGCCAAAATAAAACGGTTGTTTCTCTATTTTTATGATATTACCGGTTCGATATATAACGATAATCGAAAATTTTTGTACTTTTGCATCAAACCAAAAAAGATGTGCCTATGTAATATAGTAAAATAAAAGACATATAAATAAAAGGCGTTAAGTTTATTTCGGGATTTCGAAACTTCCACATATTTGAAAATGTCCCCGATGGAATAAAGATTGACGCCCACGACGTATGTATACGCGTGGGCTTTATTCCGTTGTTCGGGGACAAGGTTGTGGAAGACCGCGAAATCCGGCAAAAGCGAAGAGTCCACGCTTTTTATTTGTCTACCTTCCGGATATTATGGACTTGTGTTTTTAAACAGATTCATTACAAACAAAAAAATTAGACAAATGAAAAAATGCTTATTTATTATTTCGGTTTCAATCCTGTTATTCACCTCATGTAAAACTCAGAAACCGACGATTATCCCCAAAGCGTTAAATACGATAAGTGTTGCCAATTACGACAATTTGAGATTGGATCGTGACGATTATCAAGTGTTGAATACCGTTACAACGGAGGCAACGATTGCTTATACCGAAGTAACTAACCGTAAAGGGGTAGTGATATCAACTCGAATTGCCGAGGTCAATGGCGCATTTTCAATTAATCTTACGCCGAAAGATATGTTTTTATTGCGTGGAGCCTCTTTGCGGACTACAACTATCCAAAATACATCTACCGGGGTTATTACATTGGGTTATTTAAACAATGACTATTCGTATAATAATGCAGAGTTGAATAATCCGGAAATATTGGCTCGTCGGGTCGCTATTTATCGTGCCATAAATGAAGCCCGTGTACAAGGAGGTGACGGTCTTATCGAACCTGTTATATCTACTAATGTAGAACAGAACGGTGCGACAGTTTACTATAAATCGACAGTTATCGCCAAGGTCATAAAACTCAAAACCGATAGAGAACTGAAAAAATGAAATCGACAATTAAGTTATTAACGATAGGCCTGTTGACTTTATCCGTTGCCGGATTGACATCTTGCAGCCCGAAAGTAACAACACCTGTCGCACCGACATATCATGTTCTCAATCTGGCTTTAACAGAGAATGCGCAAGCCAATCGCTATTTGGAGCCGGATTATGGAATCCGGTTGAATGTCAAAGACGACAGAGCCGATACACGGGTGTTGAACAAGTACGATGCCAGTGCGGTTTATATGCCTAAAGTATCGGTTAGTCCCGAATTGGTTTCATTCGTATCCGAAAGCATGAGACAATATATGCGGACAATGGGATTCAATCTTGATGCCGATATATCGACAGATTATATGATGACTTTGTCGATTACCGAATACAATGTCGGTTATCTGTCCGGGATAGGCTGGTCCGGCGTCGTTCGCATGAATGTTTCGGTGTATGACAGCAACCGCAAATTGGTTTATCCGAATGTTTCGGTTGCCGGACGTTCGAATCTGGGAGGTCAAGCCAGCAATTTTGTGACGGCCAACCAGGCCCTGAATGCCGCATATACCAATGCTCTTAAAGATATCGATTGGGACCGCATTGCATTTTTCCTGAAAAAATCGGCATCGCCCGCATTGGAAAAAAACAAGCAGGTGACAGGTGCCGGAAATACGGCGCTGGAATCGACGGTTATTCGCTGGTATGTAGATTCTGCTCCTCGAGGAGCAGATATATCGACTCGGGTCGTATCATCGACGCCCGATGTAAAAAACACCAATCAGAATTATGTGGGTTCCACTCCTTATGAAACAACCGAAACCTTCGATATCAAAGGACTGACCTATAACAATTCGGGGGATGTGCAGATTGAAATTACCTGTGAAAAAGCCGGATATATTACTCAGAAAAAACGGTTTAACCTGAGACAGGTTATCGATCAGAAAGAAATTTCGACAAAGTTCAATTTGGTTAAAGATGAGTAAATCCGTTTGTCGGATTTTTCTTTCGGAATAACGGAAGAGGCGGGAGTCTATCCCGCCTCTTTTTATATGTATTACCGGATAATAATCTTTTCTACCTTTGACCCGGTTTTGCGGATATATATTCCGGGTGCGGGGTGCGACGTGGTGACTGGCTGTCCTTGTAAATTATACAATATACTGGGTCCGGATACCGGTTCGGCGGTAACGTTGTCGATGCCGACCGGTTTTTTATCCTGTAATCCGATTAGCGCATCCAGCTTGGGAAAGCGGTCGGTAAGATACGACTTGATGTTATCGATTTCCCCTTTGTACGACCCGAAAACTTTTTGAGATTTCTGAACCGATTGGTTTAAAATGGGCCAGCGCACGAAATTCAGTTCCTGAGACTCTGCCAGTATATCGGCATATTCATCAATTTTATCAATGAAATATTCGGCATTGAAATTGCCGTTGTGACGCAGGTCGCTCCAGATGTCGCTCATCTGTTGCTTGGCTTCGGCATCCTGTTTTACGATTCGGGTAACCAAAGTCCGCATATTTTCATGGGCAACCGAAGCATTGCTGTTTAAATAGAGGAAATCGTTCAGAGAGTTGATAGGATAGGGGTTCCCTACGTTTTGGAATCCGAGATCGATATCCCAGATGGGTCCTACATGAAATAAATCTTCACCCCTCTCTTTCCACATAAACATACTCCAGAAGGCATCGATATTGCCGTCAAGTTCACAAAGGATAAAATAACGCAGGAAACTGTCCAAATCGAGATATTTGCGATATCCCTGTTCCAAATCGGTATAATTGCTGGCAAATACAGCCGCTTCGAATTGATTGAAAAAGTCGGTAATATAAGTCGACTGTTCTTTGGTAATGGCGTCATCATCCGGAGATTTGATGGTGACCGGAATACGCTTGTTGGATGTGAACCATGATTTTTCTTCGTTGGCATAGGCATCTATTTCAATGAAATATCCGCCGGTCAGCGCTTCTCCGTCGATATCCGTAGCCTCCATTTCTTCAATCTCTATCCGGCCCGGTTTTACTTCTACTTGGTCGCAAAGCTGATAAGCGCCTTCGTATTCCCCATTGTAAATTACATCGACAAACGTACAGTAAGGCGTATATTTCATTCCTGCCTCACGACTCATGTCGAATGCGATTTTGTTGCGCATCAGCGTCCGGTCGCCGTAATTGTTGATTAATGTCCATTTTTTGGCTTTGGCCGGCGCATCGAGCACCCGTTTCTTTTTATTGAATTTGAGTTGAAAAGGCTTTTTGGGAAATGTCCAGGACCCATTCCCCCGACCTTTCATCTGGACAGAATCGTCTTCTATGATTTGTGTCCCGTTTTCCGATACGATGGAAATGTAAGAGTTGGGATGTTTATCGTCTTTCGATTTGATTTGAGCCATTCCGGGCGTATTGAACGACACCAGCGGCAAGTTCGTTATTTGATAGAATTTCGAATCATCACCTTCTCCGGCAATGCCATAAAATTCAATTTCTGCAAAATAGCCCGGACTGTCTGTGGCTACGACCCGTATATACCGGAATCCCCGACTGACATCTATATCCAGATAATTCATTTTTCCCGACGTAAGGGCCGTTTTAAACATGGCGATGGGAATCGCATCGGAAAAATCGGCCTTGTTGGCTCCTTGAATCACAGCAAACCGGGCGTAATCGCCGTAGACCGGTTGAATGCCTACTTTGGTAATGATATACTTTTGGTCAAGCTCCAGTCCCACCCAGTTGCGGACGTAATAGTAAGAGTATGACCCTTGAAAATAGGTGTTGGGGTTTCCGTCAAAGGCTTTCAGTGCCGAAGAGGGATTGGAGCCTACAATATTTCCGTACAATTTTACCTCTTCCTGTGCCTGTAAAGGGAATAAAAAAGATGCGTAAAGAACAACCGAAATGGATAAAATACGAATGAATTTCATAAATTGATAAAATATTTTTGTAAAACTATGTTGTTTTTTGGAAATAAAAAAATAAGAATAAAAAAAACGGCAGAAAAATTTCCTTTTCTGCCGTTTCTTGTCGGGGTAGCGGGATTCGAACCCACGACCCCCTGCTCCCAAAGCAGGTGCGCTAACCGGACTGCGCTACACCCCGTACATTTTTTCAAATGCCGTGCAAAGATACGGCTTTTTTTGATACCTGCAAGATACGCTCTGCATTTATCGGAAAAGTTTCACTTTACTTTGCTTGTATAAACAATGATTTATTATAATTTTGCATAAATTATTGCGGGCTGTCCCGTATTGACAACATAAGAAAACAAATAGATATGTACAGAACTCATACATGCGGAGAACTCCGTTTAAGTGATGCGGAAAAAACGGTTACGTTGGCCGGCTGGGTACAACGCTCCCGGAAAATGGGAGGAATGACATTTGTCGATGTAAGAGACCGGTATGGTATTACACAATTGGTGTTTAATCAGGAAATTAATCCTGAAGTATGCGATGAAGCCAACAAATTGGGCCGGGAATATGTCATACAGGCTACCGGAACGGTCAAAGAGCGTTCAAACAAAAATGCCCATATTCCTACCGGAGAAATCGAAATCATCGTTTCGGAACTGAATGTCCTGCATTCATCGGAAATTCCGCCTTTCACGATTGAAGACGAAACCGATGGCGGGGATGACCTCCGCATGCAATATCGCTATCTTGACCTGCGGCGGAATGCCGTTCGCCAGAACCTGGTGCTCCGCCATAAAATGGCGTTTGAGATACGCCGCTATCTGGATGAACAGAACTTTCTGGAGGTAGAGACGCCTGTTTTAATAAAATCCACGCCGGAAGGAGCACGCGATTTTGTCGTTCCCTCCCGGATGAATCCCGGCCAGTTTTATGCATTGCCGCAGTCTCCCCAAACCTTGAAACAGTTGTTGATGGTATCGGGATTCGACCGCTATTTCCAGATTGCCAAATGTTTCCGGGACGAAGACCTGAGAGCCGACCGTCAGCCTGAGTTTACGCAGGTCGATTGCGAGATGTCGTTTGTTGAACAGGAAGACATCCTGCAGATTTTCGAAGGGTTGATGAAACATTTGTTCCGCTATATCAAAGGCATTGAAATGAATGAGCCGTTCCCCCGCATGTTGTGGAGCGACGCCATGAAATATTATGGCAGTGACAAGCCCGATATCCGTTTCGGCATGCGTTTTGTCGAGCTGAAAGACCTGACGGAGGGACGAGGATTTGGCGTGTTTGACAGTGCGCCGTATGTGGCCGGTATTTGTGCCGAAGGGTGTGCATCCTATACCCGGAAACAGCTCGATGCGCTGACCGATTTTGTAAAAAGACCCCAAATCGGTGCCAAAGGATTGGTTTATGTCCGTTGCGATGCCGGAGGCGTGTATAAATCGTCGGTTGACAAATTCTATTCGCAGGACGATTTGAAAGCATGGGCCGGGCGGTTCGGTGCCAAAGAGGGCGACCTGATATTGATTCTTTGCGGTGAAACCGGAAAAACCCGGAAAGCACTGGGCGAATTGCGTCTTGAAATGGGCTCCCGGTTGGGTTTGCGCAAAAAAGATGTATATGCACCGCTGTGGGTCATCGATTTCCCGATGTTTGAATGGGACGATGAAACCAGCCGTTTCTATGCGATGCATCACCCCTTTACCTCTCCTAAAAAAGAAGATGTCGATTTGCTGGAGACCGATCCGGGCAAGGTGAGAGCCAACGCTTACGACATGGTGATAAACGGGGTGGAACTGGGAGGCGGTTCCATTCGTATCCACGACAGCCAGTTGCAGGACAAAATGTTTAAAATACTCGGATTCACCGAAGAGCAGGCTCAGGAACAATTCGGCTTTTTGATGAACGCCTTTAAATATGGTGCGCCTCCTCATGGCGGTTTGGCATTTGGTCTCGACCGTATGGTTTCAATGTTTGCCGGACTGGATTCTATCCGGGATTGTATTGCTTTCCCGAAAAATAACTCCGGAAAAGATGTCATGCTGGATGCTCCGTCCGAGATAGACGCATCGCAACTGGATGAATTGCAGCTTAAGATTGAACTGAAAGAGAAACATTAATCTTGCCGGTGCCCGCATGAAAATAGCCGAGATAATAGCCGCATTGGAAACGGTCGCTCCGCTGGCGTGGCAGGAAAGCTACGACAATGCCGGAGTGCAGGTGGGGGATATAACGGCCGAAGCGACTGCCGCACTGCTGTGCCTCGATGTGACAGAAGCCGTTGTAGACGAGGCTGTGGCGGTCGGAGCCAATGTAATCATCTCTCATCATCCGCTGCTGTTTAAAGGCCTCAAATCGATAACGGGCAAAAGTTATATTGAACGGGTGCTGATGAAAGCCATACAGCATCATATCGTAATATATGCGTCCCATACCAATATGGACAATGCCTGTCATGGCGTTAATTACAAAATAGCGGAAAAATTGGGATTATCCTCCTGCCGGATACTCGAACCCCTGCAAAATCGGTTGCTTAAATTGGTCACATATGTGCCGGAAGCATCTGCCGGATTGCTTCGGAATGCCCTTTTCCAGGCCGGAGCCGGACATGTCGGGAATTACGACCGATGCAGCTATACCGTATCGGGGAAAGGAACATTCCGGCCGGGTGACGGGGCCCGTCCTTTTTGTGGTGAAGCCGGCCGCGAACATACGGAAGAGGAGGCGAGGATAGAGGTCATTTTGCCCGATTACCGGAAGACGGCTGTTATCGCAGCCCTGCTGGCCGCCCATCCTTACGAAGAGCCTGCATTTGACATCTTCCGGACCGAAACACCTTGCCCGGTTGCGGGTAGCGGTGTTGTCGGCGATTTGCCTGCCGGGACCGATGCCGTTGATTTTTTGAAAGGTGTAAAGACCCTTTTCGGAGCCGGCTGTATCCGTCACACAGCCGTTCCGGGCAAAAAAGTGCGGCGCATTGCCCTTTGCGGCGGTTCCGGCTCGTTTCTCATTCCCGCAGCAATAGCTTCGGGTGCCGATATGTTTTTAACGGGAGAAATCAAATATCACGACTATTTCGGATATGAGAATCGGATTATTTTGGCCGAATTGGGCCATTATGAGAGCGAACAATATACAAAAGATATATTTTGTGATATAATTACAAAAAAATTCCCTACATTTGCAGTTCATTATACTAAGGTAGATACAAACCCGATAAATTATTTGTAAGTATGACTACTGACAAGACAAAAGTTGAAAAAGAATATACAGTGGAAGACCGCCTGAAAGCCCTGTATGAATTACAAACGATGCTTTCTGAGATTGACCGAATCAAAACTTTGCGCGGGGAACTGCCATTGGAAGTTCAGGATTTGGAAGATGAGATTGCCGGTTTGGAAACCCGTGTTCAGAATTTTCACGCCGAAATAAAAGAGTTGCAGGCTGCTGCTGCCACTAAAAAAGTGGAGATTCAGAATGCGCAGACATTGATTGATAAATATACGGCACAACAGGACAACGTAAGAAATAACCGGGAATTTGATTTCTTGACCAAAGAAATTGAGTTCCAGTCGCTCGAAATCGAATTGTGTGAAAAACGCATCCGCGAGTTCACGGCTCAGGCAAAAGCCAAAGAAGAAGAGGTGGTTAATTGCCAGACCCTCTTGGACGAACGTTCGAAAGACCTGGCCGAAAAGAAGAGCGAATTGGAAGAGATTGTTTCGGAAACAAAACAGGACGAAGAAAAACTGCGGGAAAAGGTTAAGAAACTGGAACAGCATATCGAGCCCCGTTTGCTTGCTGCATTCAAACGTATCCGTAAAAACGCCCGCAACGGATTGGCTGTCGTATACATCCAGCGTGATGCCTGTGGCGGTTGTTTCAATAAGATTCCGCCCCAAAGACAACTCGATATCAAACTCCGTAAAAAGATTATCGTTTGTGAATATTGCGGCCGCATCATGATTGACCCGGAACTGGCCGGAATAGAGGAAAAATAAGGATTTGAATAATTAGAAGGGTAAAAGCGGATATAGGAAATATATCTGCTTTTCTTTTTTTATAGCTGGGTATATTCCGGTATTTCCGGTAAAAAACGGTGTGTCATTTGCTCGTAGTCGACAGCGCAGCAGTAGTGGTTGATACCATTGGATACTATCAGGTATTTTACTTTTAATGCCATATTGTAGCGGATAATCTGTTCGAATACCTCC
>JAFLRV010000048.1 GCA_022511245.1 Coprobacter sp. | reverse complement strand
TCTCCTCCACCGATGCTCCAATAGCGTCTTTTTCCGGATAGAGCGGGGTAGGCTGTATCTCACGCACCTGAATCCGGTTGTTGGCCTTGTCCCATTCGAACCGGACCAGTTCTGTCTGATAATTGATGCCTTTGTTCAGCCCGAAATGATTGATTGCCGCCGACACTTTGGTCAGTTTGTTGACGATGAGCATATCCCGGTTGAGGAGATGCGCCGGTATTTCAAAATAATAGTCGTTCTTTTTTTGGTGGATTTTGAACATTCCCTCTTGGGTAACGGTTCCCTCTCCGACAATTTTGTTGTATTCGTTTTTGCTTTTAGCTGTATCTTGGTGCGATATATTGTCATTTTGTTTTGATTTCTCATTTTTTTTACCTTTCTTTCTGAATATATTTATATGGTATTCATTTTGAGAAATCGGTGTCGGGTAGTTATAATCCGGCAAATTCCCGGCACAGACTGTTCCTGCAAAAGAGAACAGAATACCCCATAATCCAATTATATTTTTTTTCATCTTTAAGCTATAATGTTTAAGTTAATCTTTCTTGTCTGTCTATGTCGGGCTGTTTTCTCATATTTGGTTGCAAGCCCGAATGAATATTGTATATTATAATTATTCCATTTTATCAACTTACAAAAATATGCATTGTTTTTATTAAATGCAATACAGTGCTATCTTTTTTATCTTTTTTCAATCAAAAGTAATAATCTTAAAATATTTTTATGACAAAAGGGAATAAAATGATTGAAAAGTGCGGGGTATCGGCATACCGGTTGCCATAATTATAGCGGTCATTTCTACGGTTGTGCAGTTCGGTTCGGCCCGTTTGTTGCTGTCCAACAGAAATAGCGTGAGATAGTATGAAAGAAATCTAAAATTCCGCAGAGAAGATAGCGGACAATCCGTTTTTGTGAAATCGTATAATGATGGGGATATTATCTGTTATGGGTGTCTAAAAAGAAAAATGGTTGTCATCACGACAACCAATCTTCATTAACCTTAAATCTAATACCATGAAAAACACTTTGCAAATATAGAAATTATTTGTTTCCGGTGCAATAAATATGGTTTTTTCTTTCTGTTTTTAACTTTATTTAGTATATAGATACCGTTTTGTTATTCGACATACAATACCAGCCCTTTCAAATACTCCCCTTCGGGATGATAGATATTGACCGGATGGTCTGCCGGTTGGGTCAGCTGGTGTATAATGCGGACACTTCGTCCGGCTTGTGCCGCAGCGCTGAATACTGCCAGCCGGAAATTTTCTTTTGTTACCACTTGGGAACAGGAAAAAGTGAATAACAATCCGCCCGGTTTTATCTTCTCGAAAGCCTTCGCATTCAGTTTCCGGTATCCCTGCAACGCATTGTGCAGAACTTTCCGGTGTTTGGCAAAAGCCGGCGGGTCGAGGATAATCAGGTCATACTGGTCTCCCATGCGGTCCAGATACTTGAAAGCGTCTTCGGCAAAAGCCTGATGCCGGCTGTCGCCCGGAAAATTCAGTTCTACGTTTTTGCAGGTGAGATCAATCGCTTTGGCCGAACTGTCGACCGAATGTACCAGTTTGGCACCGCCCCGCATGGCGTAAAACGAAAAGCCGCCGGTGTAGCAGAACATATTTAGTACCGAACGTCCCTGTGCATACCGTTCGAGCAACGCCCGGTTTTCCCGCTGGTCTACAAAAAAGCCGGTTTTCTGTCCCTTGAGCCAGTCTACATGAAATTTCAGTCCGTACTCGATGGCGATATTACCCGTATCACCGCCAATCAGGTATTCGTTTTCCGGGTCGAGCTGCGCTTTATAGGGCAGGGTGGTTTCCGATTTGTAATATACATTTTTGATGCGGTCGCCCAAGACTTGTACCAGCGCTTCGGCCAAAATATGCCGGGCATAATGCATCCCCGGAGAATGAGCTTGCAAAACGGCCGTTTGGTCATATACGTCGATGATGAGGCCCGGCAGATTGTCTCCTTCGCCGTGAACGAGGCGGAAGGTGTTGTTGTATTCTCCGTCGGTCAGCCCGATGCTTTGGCGCAGGTCGTAGGCTGTAGCCAGTCTTTTTTTGTAAAATTCGAGATCGATGACAACCGGTTCAAACGACAGTACACGAACCGAAATACTGCCTATCTGGTAGTGTCCCAACGCAATAAAATTTCCTTTGGTGTCGACGATTTCGACAATGTCGCCCTCTTCGGGCTGTTTCTCGAAACGCTGAATCGCACCCGAAAACACCCAAGGGTGGAACCGCTGCAGCGACTCCTCTTTTCCCGGTCTCAGATATATTTTGCTGTATGACATGGTGAGCTTATTTGAAGAAGAATCGGAATATATCGTTTCCGTTGGCAAATATCAACAAAGCGAACAGGAATATCATTCCGGCCATTTGGGCATATTCCATAAATTTTTCGTTCGGCTGCCGGCGGGTAATGACCTCGTACAACAGGAAGAGTACATGTCCGCCGTCTAAGGCCGGAATAGGAAGAATGTTCATAAATGCCAGGATGATAGAGAGAAATGCGGTCATGCTCCAGAACGATTCCCAGTCCCATACGGCCGGAAAGATGCTGCCGATGGCTCCAAATCCGCCCAGATTGCTGGCCCCCTCTTTGGTAAATACATATTTCATGTCGCTTACATATCCTTTCAGGGTGCTGACTCCGGTGGAGATACCTTTCGGGAACGATTCCCAGAAACCGTAATAGCGGGTGGTCAAAGGATATATTTCGGTAATCGGGGTCAGAACGATGCCCAGTTTCCCCTCTTCATCGACAGCTACCGGCAGGGTCAGGCTCTCTCCGTTACGGAAAAGGGTGACGTTGGCAGTCTGGCCTTTTGTCTGATTCAGCACCGCTGTCAGTGTCTGGAAATCGGCAACGGGCGTTCCGTTTATGGCGGTCAGACTGTCGCCGGCCTGCATTCCGGCTGCTGCCGCACTTTTGCCGGCGACAGCCTCTTTAACGACTACGGGTATTCTGAATGTCGCAAATTTTTCATTTTTTTCGATGAGTTGCAGCATGAAATTTTCCGGGATGTGGAGGGTTATCGTCTCTCCGTTGCGCAAAACTTTGACCTCTTGTGCGTTGGCAATGGCCCGAACGGTTTCTCCCGACAAGGTTTCGAGCGGTTTTCCGTCGGCTTCGAGCGGAATGTCTCCGTCTCTGAATCCGGCCTGTCGGGCGGCTTCCGTATAATTAAGGCCCGCTTTGGCATCCTGGAATGCCAGATAACGGTCACCCCAAGTGAATGTTATCATGGAATAGATAAGCAATGCCAGTATAAAATTGAACAGCACACCGGCAATCATTACCATCAGACGCTGTCCGGCCGGTTTCGACCGGAATTCCCACGGCTGGGCCGGTTGAGCCATCTGTTCTTTGTCCATCGATTCATCTATCATGCCGGCAATTTTGACATAACCGCCCAGCGGCAGCCAGCCGATACCGTATTCCGTTTCGCTGTTTTTCGGTTTGAATTTAAAAAGCGAGAACCAGGGGTTGAAAAACAGATAGAACTTTTCGACCCGGATTTTAAAGATGCGGGCGAAAATAAAATGACCGAATTCGTGGATGATAACCAGAATGGAAAGGCTTAAAATCAGTTGAAGGGCTTTGATAAAAAATGTCTCCATTTTATGATGTCTTGTATTGTTTTTATGATAGATGTTTGATTAATTCGCGGGCCATTATCCGACTCTCTTCATCGGTTTTGACATAATCCTCATACACCGGAGTCTGGATAAACGGCATCTTCTCCATAGTTTTTTCGATAAGCGCCGCAATATCGAGAAATCCGATTTGTCCGGCCAAGAATGCCGAAACGGCGACTTCATTGGCGGCGTTCAGTATGCAAGGCATATTTCCTCCGGTTTTCATCGCCTCGTAAGCATAGGCCAGAAGCGGAAATTTTTCCGTGTCGGGACGTTCGAATGTCAGCTGGCTGTATGCTTCCACCGTCAATTTCGGCTGGTGGCATTTCAGCCGGTTCGGATAGGAGAGTGCATAACATATCGGCAGTTTCATGTCGGGGGTTCCCAGCTGCGCTTTCACGGCTCCGTCTTCGAACTGTATCATCGAGTGCACAATCGACTGCGGATGTACCACCACCTCGATTTGTTCCGGTCTGACGTTGAACAGCCATTTGGCCTCAATCACTTCGAACCCTTTGTTCATCATGGTGGCCGAGTCGATGGTTATTTTGTTTCCCATTTTCCAACGGGGATGTTTCAGCGCATCTTGGGGTTTCACCTCTTTCATCTGTTGCCGGGTAAAGGTCCGGAACGGCCCGCCCGATGCGGTAAGTATGATTTTTTCGATAGGATTGTGCATTTCTCCGGCCAGACACTGAAAGATGGCCGAGTGTTCCGAATCGACCGGGATGACAGCTGTTTTGTGTTCGAGTGCCAATTCATTGATGAGTTCTCCGGCCACCACCAATGTCTCTTTGTTGGCCAAAGCAATGGCTTTCCCGGCTTTGATTGCCCGTATGGTAGGGTAGAGGCCGGCATATCCCACCATGGCCGTCAGTACCATATCGACGGGTTCCGATTCCACAATCTGGGCAATGGCCTCCGCTCCGGCATACACTTTGACCGGCAGGTCGGCCAACGCATCGGCCACTTTTTTATACAATGTCTCGTTGGCGATGACGACCGCTTCAGGTTCAAATTTTCGAGCCTGTTCTATCAGCAAATCGGCATTGTTGTGTGCCGTCAGCGTGTATATTTCGAACAAATCGGGATGTTCCGCCACCACTTCGAGCGCCTGTGTCCCTATCGAGCCGGTCGATCCCAATATAGCGAGTTGTTTCTTCATATCTCGGTTTTCGCAAATGTGAGACAAAGATATAAATTATCTCTTTCTTTGACGGTAACTCCGGTTCTAAAATAGGATTTTTGTTATTTAATTTTAAGAAGTTTTTTGAGTCTCTTTTTTTCAGAATACGATATAGTCGGTCGGATTCAGCGGCTGTCCCATGTACCAGAGCTGGAATTCTATGGTCGTATTGCTGTTTTTGGTGTAGGCATTGTCGTTGTCGGTAATGGCGATTTTCTCGCCGCCGTTAACTTTGTCTCCCACTTTTTTCAGCAGTCCGCCGTTGTATTTGTATATCGAAATGAAGTTGTTGTCGTGCTGTACGGCGATGATATAGCCCTGTTCCAGCGTGTAGTTGGCCGCAATAATGGTTCCATCGAGTACCGATGATACACTGGCTTTTCTCGATGTGCGTATGTCGATGCCGTAATGTCCGGTCTTGGGATTGAATTCTTTGATAATCTGTCCTTTTGCCGGTGCATAAAAAATAAATCCGTCGGCCGGAATGTTGTCCCGGAATACGTTCAGCCGGTATTTCTCCTCTTTCTCGTATTCTTTGACGAAGGCTGTTGCGGCATCGGAACGGTTCAGGAACGAGTCTGTCGGAAATGAAAACAGCGAGTCTTTGATTTGCTCCACAGAGTCGGCCCGCACGACACCCGAAAGAATAAGGTTCAGATTCCGCAAATAACGGTCTTTTATTTCGAATTCTTTGGCTAAAGAGTCGATGCGCAGGGCATTGTCGATAATTTGCGTCCGGGTTTCCTGTTTCAGGTAGCCGGGCAACAGTTGTTTCAGGGGAGTCCCGGCAATCAGATAGGTAGCGGCAATAAAGATAATAAAGACCAGTGCCGAGAAAAAGAGAAACGCACCCAATCGGGACAGTTTGAATGTCCACACCTCTTCCAACGTACTTTCGTTGAAAAAAGAGAGTTTGTATTTGGAACGCATTTTTTTCCAGAAAATGCTCGATGAGGTTCGTTTCGCCATATCGGTTTGTTCTTGGACTGCAATATTACGAATTAATTGCGACAATCCCAAAAACCGTCCGGTGTCGGTCGAAATAAAAAAACATACCGCCCGACTTTCGAGGGCGGTATGCTTCATGCTGTTGTCATCCCGGTTCCCAATCCGGGCATATTCGTTATCCGGCGTAATTTACGATATAGTTCGTAATCCATTCTCCCACCTCAGAGGTAGAGTAGGCTTTGCCGTCTTTGGCCAAATCTTCGGTAACGATTCCCGCTTCGATAGAGGCGTCGACCGCTTTCCGTATCAGCTGACCCTCTTCCGTCAGGTTGAATGCGTATTCAAACATCAGCGCCGCCGACAATATCGTAGCCACCGGATTGGCGATGTTCTTGCCGGCTGCCTGCGGATAAGAGCCGTGAATGGGTTCGAATACAGACGTGTGGATGCCGACCGATGCCGACGGCAGCATACCCAGCGAGCCGGTGATGACCGATGCTTCGTCGGTAAGGATGTCTCCGAACATGTTTTCGGTGACCACCACATCGAAACGTCCCGGCCACTGTATCAGCTGCATGGCGGCATTGTCGACGAACATATATTCGGTCGTCACTTCGGGATACTGTTTTTCGATTTCCTGAGCCACCTCTCTCCACAATCTGGAGGTGCACAATACGTTGGCTTTGTCTACGACCGTCACTTTTTTCTTCCGCTGCATGGCATATTTATAAGCCAGGTGCACGATTCTTTCAATCTCTTCCCGGCTGTATACGCATGTATCGTAAGCCGTGTTGTTGTCTTCGCTCCGGCCTTGAGGACGTCCGAAATAGATACCGCCCGTCAGTTCCCGGATACACATTAAATCGGTGCCTTTCACGATGTCGGTACGCAGCGGCGATTTGTAGATGAGCGATTCGAACGTAGTTACCGGACGGATGTTGGCATACAGTCCCAGTTTTTTGCGCATGCCCAGCAATCCCTGTTCGGGACGCACTTTGGCCGACGGGTTGTTGTCGTATTTGGGTGAGCCGATAGCGCCGAACAGAACGGCATCCGACTGCATGCAGAGTTCATGAGTCTCATCGGGATAGGGATTGCCGCAGGCGTCGATGGCACATGCCCCTACCAATGCGTGTTGATAAGTCAGTTCATGTCCGAATTTGTTGCACACGGCTTTGGTCACTTCGAGTGCCTGTGCGACGATTTCGGGGCCTATTCCGTCTCCCGGAAGTACGGCGATGTTCATTTTCATAACGGATAAATTTTATATAAATACTTTTAGTTGTTACATACGTTCGATTTGGTTCAGCATTTTGACCGTTGCCTGTATGGCGGCTTCCGTCTGGTCGGCATCGAGCCCCCTCGTTTTGAAAGCGTGCCCGTTGTGCTCCCAAGTGATGACGGTCTGCACCAGAGCGTCGGTACGACCGCCCGGCGGGATGTCCACCGTATAGTTGGTCAGCATGGGGAAGGGCCGTTTCAGCTGTTTGTAAATCTGCCGCAAAGCCTTGACGAAGGCATCGAACTGACCGTCACCGATGGAGGTCGCTTCATAGGGCGTGCCGTGTATCTCCATTTTGATAACGGCAACCGGTCTCAGTCCTTGAGCCAGCGACAGCGAATAGTTGAGAATGCGTATCGGCTGATCTTGGTCATCGTGTTTGAGGACATCCGATATGATGTAAGGCAGGTCTTCCTGCGTAACCAGTTCTTTCTTGTCGCCTAAAGCGATGATTCGTTCGGTTACCTTGCGCATCGACTCCTCGTCCAGTTCTATGCCCAGCGCTTCGAGATTTTTGCGTATATTGGCTTTTCCCGATGTCTTGCCGAGCGCATATTCCCGTGTGCGGCCGAACCGTTCGGGCAGCAGGTCGTTGAAATAGAGGTTGTTTTTGCTGTCTCCGTCGGCATGTACTCCGGCACATTGTGTAAAGACATGTTCTCCGATAACCGGCTTGTTCGACGGGATGCGTATGCCTGAATAGGATTCGACAACACGGCTTACCTGATTTACTTTGCTTTCGTCTATCCGGGTTCTCAGATTCAGCTGGTCGTGCAGCACGGCCAGTATGCTCGACAGCGGTGCATTTCCGGCTCGCTCTCCGAGACCGTTAATCGTACAGTGAAACCCCTTGACTCCGGCTTTGGCTGCCGAAAATACGTTGGCTACGGCCAGGTCGTAATCGTTGTGGGCATGAAAGTCGAAACGCAGGGCGGGATAGCGGGTGCAGATGGTTTTGCAAAGGTCATACGTCTGGTAAGGATTCAATATTCCCAGCGTATCGGGAAGCATGAACCGTTTGACCGGCTCTTCTTTCAGGCTGTCGAGGAAGTGAAAAACATATTCCGGCGACTGCAACATGCCGTTCGACCAGTCTTCCAGATAGAGGTTGATGTCGATGCCCTTTTCTACGGCTTTGCCGATGATGAACCGGATGTCGGCGATATGTTCGTCCGCTGTTTTGCGCAGCTGCTGTTCGCAGTGTTTCTGAGACCCTTTGCAGAGCAGGTTGATTACTTTGCCTCCGGCCTGTTCAATCCAGTCGAGCGAAACACCGCCGTCGACAAACCCCAGAATCTCCACTTTGTCCAGATGCTTCCGTTTCCGGGCCCATTCGCAGACCCGTTTTACCGCTTCGAATTCTCCTTCCGAAACACGGGCTGAGGCAATTTCGATACGGTCTACTTTCAGCTCTTCCAGCAAAAGCCGGGCAATGCTCAGCTTTTCCTGTGCGGCGAAAGAGACTCCCGATGTCTGCTCTCCGTCCCGGAGGGTGGTATCCAATATTTCTATCTGCATATGGTTCAGTTTCAAACGGCAAGATTCAGTTACAGACGATTATTCTCCCACGCTTCGATTTTATCTTTTTGGCTCAACAGGTAATCGATGTCATCGTATCCGTTCAACAGACAGTTTTTCTTGTACGGATTGATGTCGAACGATTCTGTCGCTCCGTTGGCGTTGTTGGTAATGGTCTGTTTCTCCAGATTCACCGTTACCGTCATTTTCGGGTCTTTCCCGATAGCGGCGAACAGGTCGGCGAGAAATGTTTCCGATACCACGACAGGCAATACGCAGTTGTTGAGCGCATTGTTTTTGAAGATATCGGCAAAAAAACTCGATACCACAACTTTGAATCCGTACCCGGCGACAGCCCATGCGGCGTGTTCACGGCTTGAGCCGCTGCCGAAGTTCTTTCCGGCCACAAGGACGGTTCCGCTGTAGGTCGGGTTGTTCAGCACGAATCCGGGAATAGGGTTCCCCTCTTTGTCGTATCTCCAGTCACGGAACAGGTTGTCTCCGAACCCTTCACGGGTCGTTGCTTTCAGAAAACGGGCGGGTATAATCTGGTCTGTATCCACGTTCTCTACCGGCAACGGGATACAGGTCGATGTCAATGTTTCGAATTTATCGGTCATAGTAGTGTATGTTTAAGACAGTCTGAATCAATTATAAAAATGTTCTCGGATCGGTGATTTCTCCTGTAATGGCAGCAGCGGCGGCTACCAGCGGGCCGGCCAGAATGGTACGGGCGCCGGGACCCTGACGTCCCTCGAAGTTACGGTTCGACGTCGATACCGCATATTTCCCGGCCGGCACTTTGTCTTCGTTCATGGCCAGACAGGCCGAACATCCCGGCTGCCGCAGTTCAAATCCCGCTTCGTTGAGGATTTTGTCCAATCCTTCGGCCCGAATCTGTTTTTCCACTTTCCACGAGCCCGGTACGAGCCAAGCCGTTACATGACCGGCTTTCTTTTTCCCTTTGACAAACCGGGCAAACGCTCTGAAGTCTTCGATGCGGCCGTTGGTGCAACTGCCCAAAAATACATAATCAATCTTTTTCCCAATCAGTTTTTCTCCCGGCTCGAATCCCATGTATTCCAGCGATTTGCTGAACGAAATTTTTCCGGCTTCATCGATTTGGTCGAGTGTGGGAATACACTCCTGTATGCCCATTCCCATACCGGGATTGGTTCCGTAGGTAATACGAGGCTCTATATCGGCCGCATCGAACCGCACCTCTTTGTCGAAAACCGCACCTTCGTCGCTTTTCAGCTCTTTCCATTGGGCCACCGCTTTGTCCCATGCTTCGCCTTTGGGGGCATATTCCCGTCCCTTGACATAGGCAAAAGTCGTTTCATCCGGAGCAATCATACCGCCTCTGGCCCCCATTTCTATACTCAGGTTGCATACGGTCATGCGTTCTTCCATACTCAAAGCGCGGATGGCCTCGCCGGCAAATTCCACAAAATATCCCGTAGCGCCGCCCGTAGTCATCTGAGCGATAACATACAGGGCGATATCTTTGGCCGTTACCCCTTTTTTGAGCTGACCGTCGATTGTAATGCGCATTTTTTTCGGTTTGGGCTGCAAGATACATTGCGAGGCCAGCACCATCTCCACTTCGCTGGTACCGATACCGAAGGCTACCGCACCGAAAGCACCATGTGTGGAAGTATGACTGTCTCCGCACACAATCGTCATACCCGGCTGCGTCAGTCCGTTTTCCGGGCCGATGACATGGATAATGCCGTTTTTCTCATGTCCCAGCCCGAAAAGAGTCAGTCCGAATTCCTGCGCATTGCGGGTCAGTTCCTCCACCTGTTTGCGGGAAACGGGGTCTTGTATCGGCAGGTCCTGGTTCATTGTCGGGATATTGTGGTCGGGCGAACAGGTCGTTTTTTCCGGCCGGAATACCTGCAGCTTGCGTTCACGCAGTCCGTTGAATGCCTGCGGGCTGGTTACTTCGTGGCAATAGTGCCGGTCGATATATAATTGCGTGGGGCCGCCCTCTACGGCCGACACGACATGTGCATCCCAGATTTTGTCGAATAATGTTTTCATCGGTTTATTTATTTTATTCATTTACAAATACCTCATACAAAAGTAATGGTATTTTTCGATACTTTTCTGTTGAATTATACGATAAATTTATTGATGGCGTCGATAAAGGCTTCGACCGATGCCGCTACAATATCGGTATTGGCCGAAAATCCGTAATAATGAGCCCCTTCGTAAGAGACGGTCATGTGGACTTTCCCGATGTCGTCACTGCCTTTGGTAATGGCTTGTATGAGAAACTCCTGTACAATCATCTTGCGGTGTATAATCTGTTTTACGGCATTGATGGCCGCATCGACCGGGCCGTTTCCCGATGCCGCCGCTTCAAATTTCTCACCGGCGATATCGAGGCAGATACTGGCTATCGGACGTATGCCTACACCCGAAGTGACCTGCAAATATTCCATACGGATGCGGGCGTTGGCCGAGCGTTCTTTGCCCACCAGCATCAGAACATCGTCATCGTTGATGTCTTTTTTCCGGTCGGCCAGTTTGAGGAAATCCTCATAGGCTTTGTCGAGTTTCTCTTTATCGAGTTCTACTCCCAATACATTCAGACGGTGTTTCAGAGCCGCCCGTCCGCTGCGGGCCGTCAGCACGATCGAGTTTTCGTCGATACCCACATCTTTGGGGTCGATAATTTCGTAGCTTTCCCGGTTTTTCAGTACGCCGTCCTGATGTATTCCCGAAGAGTGGGCGAACGCATTCCGTCCCACAATCGCTTTGTTCGGCTGTACCGGCATGTTCATCAAACTCGATACCATACGGCTGACACCGTATATTTTCTGGGTGTTGATATTGGTCTCGATTTTTGTTTCCCGGTGGCTCCTGAAAATCATGGCGACCTCTTCCAGAGAAGTGTTACCCGCCCGTTCACCGATACCGTTAATCGTTACTTCGGCCTGTCGGGCGCCGTTCAGTATCCCCGATACGGTGTTGGCGGTCGCCATGCCGAGATCGTTGTGGCAGTGAGTGGCGATAACGACATTGTCGATACCTTTTACATGCTCTTTCAGGAATCTGATTTTTTGTCCGAACTCCTCCGGCAGACAGTAGCCTGTCGTGTCGGGGATGTTGATAACCGTTGCTCCGGCTTTGACAACCGCCTCGACCACACGGGCCAGATATTCGTTGTCGGTGCGGCCCGCATCTTCGGCATAAAACTGTACATCCTCCACATATTTCTTGGCATATTTTACAGCCGCTACCGCCCGTTCGATAATCTCCTCACGGGTAGAGTTGAATTTGTATTTGATATGGTAGTCCGATGTGCCGATACCGGTATGTATCCTTTTGTGTTTGGCATATTGGAGCGCTTCGGCCGCCACTTTTATGTCGTTTTCCACCGCACGGGTCAGTGCGCAAATCGTGGGCCATGTCACGGCCTTCGAAATCTCCACAACCGAATTGAAATCGCCCGGACTGGATACCGGAAATCCGGCTTCGATTACATCTACGCCCAACTCTTCCAGCGCTTTGGCAACCTGAATCTTTTCCACCGTATTCAACTGGCAGCCCGGTACCTGTTCGCCGTCACGCAGTGTCGTGTCGAAAATAAATAATCTGTCACTCATCGTATTGTCTTTCTATTTTTAATTTTACCATAAAAAAACCTTTCTGCACATGGTGTGAGAAAGGCATTTGTATATTTCTTTTATCGATGAATCTGTTTAGGCAGAAATACATACCCGCTCACATCCTTTCGGTGACATCCGATAGAATAATAATGGGCAAATCGAGTAGTAAATCAATAAAACGGTTCATCAGACGATAATAAATTCATTATTCTGCATGCAAATATACAGATAGTTTTCCAATATGTGAAACAAAAACGATAATTTTTGAGATAAAAAATTACACCTTATAAGCAATGGGAGTTCGGTTTGTGTGAAATTATAAGATGCGTGTCCTCTTTATTTCTCATTATTAGTGTTTTAAAAGAGGGTATGTCTTCCCCGTCTGTTTGAAAATAAAAAAAGCATCCTCCATCGGGGATGCTTTTTCCGGGACGATGATATATCTGATTATCCCAAATACGCTTTCAGCAATTTGCTGCGGGTGCTTTGTCTCAGTCTTCGGATGGCTTTTTCCTTAATCTGGCGCACACGCTCTCTGGTGAGGCCGAATTTGTCGCCGATTTCCTCCAGTGTCATTTCCTGACATCCGATACCGAAAAACATTCTGATAATATCGCTCTCTCTCTCGGTCAGCGTGGCCAAAGCCCTGTCGATTTCTTTCGCCAGAGATTCGTTGATAAGCGAACGGTCGGCGATAGGGGAATCGTCGTTTACCAATACATCTAAAAGGCTGTTGTCCTCACCTTCGACAAACGGAGCGTCTACCGAAATGTGACGGCCCGATACCTTAATGGTATCCGAAATTTTGTCTACGGGGATGTCCAGTTCTTCGGCCAGTTCTTCCGGCGACGGCCGCCGCTCGTTTTCCTGTTCGAATTTCGAGAACGCCTTACTGATTTTGTTCAGGGACCCTACCTGGTTCAGCGGAAGCCGCACAATGCGTGATTGTTCGGCCAAAGCCTGAAGAATCGACTGGCGAATCCACCATACAGCATAAGAGATGAATTTGAAACCACGGGTTTCATCGAATTTCTCAGCGGCTTTGATAAGCCCT
>JAFLRV010000047.1 GCA_022511245.1 Coprobacter sp. | reverse complement strand
ACTGAGGGTGCTACCACAACTATCTATGCGCGTGAAAACACCATCGCCGGTTCCCTGCTGCAAAACCATGAGCTGTTGCGCCAGAGCGGACACAGCGTAATCGGAGAATACAAATTGCGGATTTCCCACGTACTGGCGGCACTGCCGGGAGAAACGATGGATGAAATCACCGAGATAAATTCCCACCCGATTGCCCTCATGCAATGTTCCGATTTCCTGCACTCCTACCCCTCTATCAAAATCGTCGAAAAAGAAGATACCGCCGGCAGCGCATTGGAAATCTCGCAACAACGGCTGAAAGGCCACGCCGCCATCTGCGGTTCGCTGGCCGCCGAACTGTACGGGCTGAACATATTGGCCGAAGGCATAGAAACCAACAAGCGCAATTTCACCCGGTTTCTGGTCTTGGCCGACGAATGGAGCCGGGACGAATTCATCAGACAGGAGGAGATAAACAAATCGTCGCTGGTGTTCTGCCTGCCGCATACGCACGGCAGCTTGTCCAAAATACTCACGATACTCTCCTTTTATGACATCAACCTCACCAAAATACAATCGCTCCCTATCATCGGAAGAGAATGGGAATACCGCTTTTATGTCGATGTCACGTTCGACAATTACATCCGGTACCGTCAGTCTCTCGAAGCGATAAAGCCATTGACAAAAGATTTTAAAATTCTTGGAGAATATGCAGAATTCACTCAATCCGTTTGATATTGTGCCCGCCAACCGGGTAAACAGCGTCAGCGAATACTATTTCTCGAAAAAATTGCGGGAAATCGCCGAGCTGAACGCTCAAGGAAAACAAATTATCAGTCTGGGTATCGGCAGTCCCGACCAGCCGCCGCATCCGCAGACCATAGAAACGCTGTGTCACGACAGCCGGCTGCCCAACGCACACGGGTACCAGCCGTATGTGGGAATACCCGAATTGAGAAAGGCTTTTGCCGACTGGTACCAAAAATGGTTCGGCGTAACTTTGGATGCCCAGAAAGAGATTCAGCCGCTCATCGGCTCCAAAGAGGGTATTCTGCACATCTCGCTGGCATTCCTCAATCCGGGCGATGCCGTACTGGTTCCCAATCCCGGATATCCGACATACAGCTCGGTCAGCCGTTTGGCCGAAGCCCGGCTGATTGAATACAAGTTGTCTCCGGAAAACGGCTGGATGCCGGATTTCGACGACCTGGAACAGCAAGACCTGTCGGGTGTGAAACTGATGTGGGTCAACTACCCGAATATGCCGACCGGGACTCCGGCCACACCGGACCTGTTCCGCCGGCTGGTCGATTTCGGGAAACGGCACCGAATTATTATCGTCAACGACAATCCGTACAGTTTCATCCTGAACGACAAGCAGCTGAGCATCCTCTCCGTTCCGGGCGCCAAAGAAATCTGTATCGAGATGAACTCGATGAGCAAATCCCACAATATGCCGGGCTGGCGTATCGGCATGCTGGCGTCCAACGCCCGCTTCGTCGAATGGATTCTCCGGGTCAAAAGCAATATCGATTCCGGCATGTTCCGTCCGTTGCAGACAGCGGCGGTAACCGCATTGCAAACAGCGGAAGCCTGGCACCGGGAAATGAACATCGACCTCTACCGCCGCCGCCGGAATATTGCCGAAGCCATTGCGCTGGAACTGGGCTGCACATTCGATGCCGCACAGGTGGGCATGTTCCTCTGGGCCCGCATCCCCGACTCGGAGAAAGACGCTGTCGCACTGGCCGACAAAGTGCTGTACGACGCCCGGGTATTTATCACGCCCGGCATCATATTCGGCAGTCAGGGAGAACGATATATCCGCATTTCCCTTTGTGCCGGAGAAGATACTTTGCAGGAGGCTCTTAACCGCATACGAAAAGATATCACTCATTCATTGTAAATTTAAAAATATAAAGATATGGCAGAATTATTGAATTTAGAATCGATTTTATTACCCGGAGTAGAGGCGAAAAGGCCGTTGATTATTGCAGGACCCTGCAGTGCCGAAACCGAAGAACAAGTACTCTCTACCGCCAGAGATCTGGCTACCAAAGGGGTGAAAATTTTCCGGGCCGGTATCTGGAAACCCCGTACCAAACCGGGCGGTTTCGAAGGTATCGGCAGCGAAGGGTTGGGCTGGCTCAAACGGGTCAAAGAGGAAACCGGCATGTATGTGGCCACCGAAGTCGCCAACGAACGTCACGTATTCGAGGCCTTGAAATACGGCGTCGACATGTTGTGGATTGGCGCCCGTACAACGGCGAATCCCTTTGCCGTACAGGAAATTGCCGATGCATTGAAAGGCACCGATATTCCGGTTCTCATCAAAAATCCGGTCAATCCCGACTTGGAATTGTGGATTGGGGCTGTCGAACGGATTTACAACGCCGGGATACACCGCATCGGCGTGATACACAGGGGATTCAGTTCCTACGACAAGAAGCTGTACCGGAATCTGCCCCAATGGCACATACCCATCGAGTTGCGCCGCCGTATTCCCAACCTGCCCATCCTCTGCGACCCCAGCCATATCGGCGGAAAACGGGAGCTGGTGGCCCCGCTCTCACAGCAGGCGATGGATCTCGGCTTCGACGGGCTGATTGTCGAATCTCACTGCAACCCCGATTGCGCATGGAGCGACAAAGACCAGCAGGTAACGCCGGATGTGTTGAGTTATATCATCAATATGCTGGCGATTCGCGAAACCAGCCAGACGACGGAAAACCTTTCCGAACTGCGGAAACAAATCGACGAACTCGACGACCAGTTGCTGGAACTGCTGGCCAAGCGCATGCGCATAGCCAGAGAAATCGGCCAATACAAAAAAGAACACAATATGCCGGTTATGCAGACGGCCCGGTACAACGATTTGCTGAACAGACGCATCAGTCAGGCCCAAAGCATGTCGATGGACAGAGACTTTATGAGAGCCATTTTACAGACCATACATGAGGAATCGGTAAGACAACAAGTGGAAATTCTGAATAAATAGACAATGAAAATAGTTATTCTGGGAGCCGGAAAAATGGGCTCCTTCTTTGCCGATGTGTTGTGTCTGGAGCACGAAGTGGCCCTGTTCGACACCGACCCGAAACGATTGCGCTTTGCGTTCAACACCTTGCGCATGACAAAGGTGGAAGAGATTAAAGCGTTCGAACCGGAACTGGTAATCAACGCCGCAACGGTAAAATATACCATACAGGCGTTTGAAATGGTACTGCCCTACCTCCCGAAGGGCTGTATCATTTCGGATATCGCCTCCGTCAAGACCGGATTGCCGGAATTTTACCGACAGGCCGGCCATCCGTTCGTGTCGACACACCCCATGTTCGGGCCGACGTTTGCCAATCTGAGCGATTTAAGCACCCAAAACACGATTATCATTTCCGAATCGGACTATCTGGGTAAAATCTTTTTCAAGGATTTGTACCGGAAACTTCGGCTCCGGATATTCGAATACTCGTTTCAGGAACACGATGAAACCATCGCCTATTCCCTCTCCATCCCGTTTGCCTCGACGTTGGTTTTTGCCTCTGTCATGAAGCATCAGGAAGCTCCGGGAACGACATTCAAAAAGCACATGGACATAGCGTTGGGTCTGCTGTCCGAAGACGATTACCTGCTCACCGAGATTCTCTTCAATCCCCATACGCCGGAACAGGTGCAGCACATCCAGGAACAACTGCGGGAACTGTTAGACATCATCGAACGGAAAGACAGCGACGGGATGAAAGCCTATCTGACCAAAGTCCGCAACAATTTAAAGTAAAGAATCGAAAATTTCGATTCTTTACTTTTTCATTTTCATCTATCGGCAATGTTAAACGAATTCAACACATATCTTGATGAAATAGATTCCGGTTTTTGGGAAGAGTTGTTCCGGGAATACGGTAATATCCGTTTTTTTAAGAAAGGTGAGGAATTTATCCGCATCGGAACCGTCGCCCGCCATTTCGGGTTCATCCGAAATGGCTCTCTCAAATATTCGGTTTACACCACCGACGGGAAAGAAAAGGTAATCGGGCTGGAAACGGCCGGAGGCTATGCCGCCAGTTTTCCTTTCTGTCTGCACGACCAGCCGTCGGTCGTGTCGATTATTGCCAACACCGATTCGGAGCTGTATTGCCTTTCTGTTGCCCGGATTAAGGAGCTGATTAAGGAAGATATGCATGTAAAACAACTCGTGGAAGAGTCTCTCAACGCCATCTTTTATACCCTGTATAACCGTCACATCCAATTATATGCCCTGACCCCTAAAGAAAGATATGAGCAACTTCTTCACCGGTGCCCCCAATTGTTTGAAATTTTCCAGTTAAAGGATATCGCCTCTTTTCTGAATATCACCCGACAACATTTAGACCGTTTAAAAAAGAGTGTTCCGATGTAACATTTGTGACGCAAAGATTCATAAATTATGTTGAACTTTGCGCCGACAAATAAAATTACACCTATGAACACAACTTATTTTCTTATTATCGGCGCCATCGGAGTGGCGTATCTTATCTTTATGGTCGGCTTACGCAACGTTATCGGAAAGAAACCGCAGGAAGCCATTTCCGATTTTTCGGCTGACGAGGCGATGAAAATGTATCTGGAGCGTATGGTTCCCGAGATAAATGTCAACGATTACCGGCTTTTATGGGGCAGCACATTCGGCAATACCGACATCAACCGTATTTTTGCCTATAACGAAGAAAAGATTCACGTTATTCCCGCCAAAGTTCTGAACGGAGAACTTGTTACGCCGGAGGGGCAGCCGTTTGTGACCATTGAACTGAGCACGGTAGACCATATCTGGTTCGGGAAAAAAGAATCGTTGATGCGGATGATGTTCGTACAGCTTTTCTTCGATGCGAAAAACGAAGATGACAATTTTGAAATCTGGCGGGAGAAAAAAGATGTCTGCGGTAACGACAACCGTCCTGATTTCGTGGCGTTCATCGAGTTCATAGAGAACTGGGCCCAAAAACAGAACATCCCGACCGAAGACTTATGAACGCTGTCTATCTCATCGTAACGGTTGCGGTCATGCTGGCCATCGGGATGGCGGCATGGGGCATATTCACCTCGAATTCGCTCATTTACAAACGGAATCGCATCCGGCAGTGCCGAAGCGGAATCGGTATCGTCATCAAACAGCGGAACGATTTGATTCCCAATCTTGTCGGAGCCGTCAAAGCATACATGGGTCACGAAAGCGACCTCCTTGCCCGCATTACCGAAATCCGGGCCCGCGCCCTGCACCAGTCGGAAAATGAGAACATGGAAAGCGGTGCCGAAATTTCTTCGTTGCTTTCCCGGCTGAATATTGCGGCAGAAAACTACCCCGAACTGAAAGCCGACAACCAGTTTCTGACACTTCAACATCAGATAACCGAAATGGAACGGGAGTTGCAGGCTGTCAGACGCACCTACAATGCCGCAGTCGCCGATTACAATAACGCCATAGCGATGTTTCCGTCGTCGGTCATAGCGTCATGGGGAAAACACACGCCTGAAAAAGAGATTGTCATCCCTGAAAGTGAAATGCACGGTATCAATGTGTCGGAATTATTTAAGAAATGATGAATCAAAATGTTGTGGATATCGAGTGTCTCGACCGTGAACTGCATGGCCGGCTGATACATGTCCGACGGTTGGGAGTTGTCGTGCGCAGCCTGACCATCGTTGTATATTCCGCCGTACTGCTCTGGATAGCCGGATGTATGTATACGGCTTTCTGGGGATGGCGTTCCGGTCTGGAACCGTCCTACGATACATGGATTCGGGTCGCCGTCATTTTTGTCGCTTTCCTGCTATTGCATTTCCTATTGATGTACAGCCTCTCTGCGCTTAAAAACAAGGAGATCCTAATCATGCGCAAAGCGCTTCATCACCTGTTTCCGGGTGCCACCTATTCGGCAAACAGCACGATTCCCCGTACCCTTCTGAACAACAGTGCGCTTTTTCAACTGCTCGATGCCGATGAAGATTCGGCCGTCTCTACCGGATACGGCAGCATCGTGTTTCGAGAAGACGAAGGCTCTCCGGCCATCTATGACATCGGCGTCTCTTCCGGCCGGGTATCTGGTTTCCTGAGCCGTTTGCCCGTAGTCGGATTCCCGATTCTACTCTACCGGTCTGTCGTTCGCCCGATATTCGGCGCACCGATAGAAAGTTCCCGGCACAGTTTTCGGGGCATGTTCGGCACCCAAACCGCACCCCTGAACTGTCAAGGAAATGTTTTCCTGCTTCCCGACCGGCTGGAAGAGAAAATCGGGTATCTTGCCCATTCGATACAATCTTTCCGGAGCAAAAACGGAGCACGCCACATGGTTCTCGAGGATGTCGAGTTCGAACATCTGTTTGCCGTATATGCCGATGACGAAATCGAAGCACGAAAAATACTGACGCCGGCCATGATGCGGCACATCACCGAAGTGCGCCGCTCTTTCGGCAAAGATATTCTAATCTCTTTTTCCGGAAACAGGATATATTATGCGGTTCCGTATCCGGACGGCTTTTTAAAACCCACCCGGAAATCGTTGAACGACGGGAAATTATTTGAACAGATTTTCCGGGAGATTCAGCTGGGGCGCAAACTGCTCTCGTTCTGACCCGGATTTTCCCGATGCCCTCTACCGGCATCGGAGACGTTGCCTCCGCCTTTCAGGAGCGAATGAAACCACGTCGTTTTTTTCAAAGAAACCATTTAATGCCGAAACCATTACAACAGCAAATGGAAAAATTTTGCTATCTTTGCATATGAACGTTCAAAAAATAACGGCATGCGAAATTTGTCCAATTCTCAAATAGCCTGTATCACCTTGTTGTGGCTGCTGTTGTGCTATCTGCTCATCAAAGGATATCACGGCATAAACACTCGGGTGGTACTGACTTTGTTTTTTTCCGGTATCATCGTTTTCGCTCCGATATACAAGCAGGTGAAACGGCGCAACGGAAAGAAATAGGAAATATTAAGACAATAATGGTCAAATGAAAAACAAATCTTCCGCAAAAAGAGTACATTTGCATCTGAATTGGTTATTTATATGGACAGTAAAGAAAACGATATATTACCGACACTGCATACTCCGGCCGATTTAAGGAAATTACAGATATCCCAACTCCCCCAAGTATGTCATGAGCTGCGGCAGTTCATCATACAGGAATTATCGCACAATCCCGGACACTTTGCCTCCAGTTTAGGGGCTATCGAACTTACCGTCGCGCTGCATTATGTATTCAATACGCCCCACGACCGCATCGTATGGGATGTGGGACATCAGGCCTACGGACACAAGATTCTGACCGGCCGGAGAGAGCAATTTCCGACCAATCGCAAATTCAAGGGATTAAGCGGATTTCCCAATCCCAAAGAGAGCGAATACGACGCTTTTATCGCCGGACACGCCTCCAATTCCATATCGGCGGCTCTGGGCATGTCGGTAGCGGCCAATCTCAAAGAGCAGACCGACCAGAAAGTCATTGCCGTCATCGGCGATGCGTCCATATCGGGCGGACTGGCATTCGAAGGGCTGAACAATGCGTCGATAAACCCCAACAACCTGCTTATCATCTTAAATGATAACGACATGGCTATCGACCATAACGTGGGTGCATTGAATCAGTATCTGATTAAAATGACCACGTCGCCCCGATACAACCGGCTTCGCTACAAAGCCTATCTGGCCCTGCGGAAAATGAATCTGATTACCGAAGAAGGCAAAGGCTCCATTCTCCGGTTCAACAACAGCCTGAAAGCCCTTATCGGCGGACAGCAGAATATTTTCGAAGGACTCAATATCCGCTATTTCGGCCCGATAGACGGCCACGACATCGGCACCATCGTCCGGGTACTGAACGATATCAAAGAGATGACCGGTCCCAAACTGCTGCATTTGCGGACGGTAAAAGGGAAAGGTTATGCACCGGCCGAAAAAGCCGCCACAGAATGGCATGCGCCAGGCAAGTTCAACATAGAGACCGGCAAACGCATTGTCGCCAATACGGAAAACCAGCCCCCCCTGTTTCAGGAGGTATTCGGGCAGACATTGCTCGAACTGGCCGAAAAAAATGAAAAAATCGTGGGCATCACGCCCGCCATGCCTACCGGATGTTCCATGACCTACATGATGAACGCTCTCCCGCACCGGACATTCGACGTCGGCATCGCCGAAGAACATGCCGTCACGTTTTCGGGCGGGCTGGCCAAAGAGGGAATGATTCCGTTCTGCAATATCTATTCGACATTTATGCAACGGGCGTTCGATGAAGTCATCCACGATGTCGCCATTCAAAATCTGCCGGTCATTTTCTGTCTCGACCGGGCCGGATTAGTGGGCGAAGACGGCGTTACCCATCACGGGGCATTCGACATGGCCTATATGAACTGCATCCCCAATATGACCATCGCATCGCCGATGAACGAACACTACCTGCGTCACCTGATGTATACTGCACAGGAGCGTCTCGACGGAGTATTCACCATCCGATACCCGCGCGGGCGGGGCGTTTTGGCCGACTGGCGATGCGAACCGGAGCTGCTGGAAATCGGGAAAGGACGCAAACTGAAAGAGGGGACCGATATAGCTGTCGTCTCCATCGGCCCCATCGGAAACACGGCCGCCAAAGCCATCGAAAAAGCCGAAGCGGCCGGATGCTCTGTCGCCCATTACGACATGATTTTCCTGAAACCGATTGACGGGGAGCTGTTGCATGAAATCGGCCGGAAATTCAGCCGCATCGTGACGGTCGAAGACGGAACGGTCAAAGGCGGGTTGGGCTCGACCGTTTTGGAATTTATGGCCGACAACGGCTATACGCCCCGTGTAAAAAGAGTGGGCATCCCCGACCAGTTTATCGAACACGGCAGTGTTGCGGAATTATATAACGTATGCCGAATGGACGAAGAGAGCATCACAAACCTTCTGCTGTCCGAATGGTAACGAGTAAGAGAATTAAAAAAAACAAGAACCGATGAAAATAATCATTGCAGGAGCCGGAGAGGTAGGAACACACCTTGCGAAACTTTTGTCCAGAGAAGATCAGGATATTATCCTTGTCGACTCCGATGTGGAAAAATTGCAATGGATTGACGCCAACTACAACCTGATGACGGTAGTTGGCTCCCCCACCTCCTTTAAAAGTCTCAAACAAGCCGGAGTCAACCGGGCCGACCTTTTTATCGCTGTCACTCCGTTCGAGTCCCGCAACATCACAGCCTGCATGATAGCGTCCAGTTTAGGTGCGGCCAAAACCGTAGCCCGTATCGACAACTACGAATATATGCTGCCTGAAAACCAAACTTTTTTCAAGAAAATGGGGGTCGATGTACTCATCTATCCCGAAATGCTGGCCGCACAGGAGATTGTCACCGCTTTGAAACGGACATGGGTGCGCAACTGGTTCGAACTGGGCAACGGCGAACTCATCCTTATCGGGACCAAACTCGACGAACAGGCGCATATCCTTAACCGGAAACTGGCCGACCTCACACGGGAACACAACTATTACCACATCGCCGCCATCAAGCGGAAAAACGAAACCATCATCCCGCGAGGAAACGATATTATCCAGGCCGACGATATCGTCTATTTTACCACTACCCCCGAACACATTCAGGACATCCGGCAACTGACCGGAAAAAGCGAGACGGAAGTGCGCAAGGTCATGATCATGGGGGGCAGCCGCATCGCCATACGATTGGCCGACATCGCCCCCGAATATCTGAAAATCAAACTGATAGAAGAAGACAAATCCAAAAGTTACAAACTGGTCGAGAAGATGAACGGCGCGGTCATCATTCAGGGCGACGGCCGGGATATCGAACTGCTGAAAGAGGAAGGCATTACCGATATCGATGCGTTCATCGCTTTGACCGACAGTTCCGAGACCAATATCCTGTCCTGCCTGACAGCCAACGGATTAGGCGTTACCAAAACCATCGCCGAAGTGGAAAATCTCTCTTTTATCACCGTTGCCGAAGGGCTTAACATCGGACTGGTCATCAACAAAAAACTGCTTGCCGCCAGCCGCATATACCAGCTGCTGCTCGACGAGGACGACACCAATGTGAAGTGTCTCAGTCTGGCCGATGCCGAAGTGGCCGAACTGGTAGCCAAAGAGGGGTCAAAAATAACCAAAGAGAAGGTTAAAGACCTTTCTCTGCCGAAAGATCTGACTATCGGCGGTATGATTCGGGACGGCAAAGGCGTCATCGTAAACGGTAACACCCAAATCCAGCCGAACGACCGTATCCTTGTATTCTGTCTGGATACCGCTATCCGTAAAATCG
Source organism: Coprobacter sp. (assembly GCA_022511245.1). Classification (GTDB taxonomy): domain Bacteria; phylum Bacteroidota; class Bacteroidia; order Bacteroidales; family Coprobacteraceae; genus Coprobacter. Next base: position 3,085 of record JAFLRV010000047.1, on the reverse strand, counting down.
AAAAACTTTTCAATTAACAAACCGAACGTGCAAAAGAAAAGCAACATACAACGCATCAATTTTAAAATCGTCATCCGTATTATCGGCATGCTGCTGTGTATGGAGGCGCTGTTTATGATTATCCCCTACCTCGTGGCACTCTGGTATGGCGACGGAGACGCACTGGCGTTCGGGATTACGACAGGCATTACCGCTGCGGCCGGCATGCTTATCCTGTTGATTACCCGCAACTGTCCGACCCATCTGGCCAAAAGAGAGGGATTTCTCGTCGTAGCCACGACATGGGTCTTTTTCTCGCTCTTCGGGATGCTGCCCTACCTGATTTACGGCTGTGTCTCCGACATTACCCATGCCTTTTTCGAGGCGATTTCAGGATTTACCACCACCGGTTCCACCCTATTGCCCGACATCGACAGTCTGCCGCACGGGATTCTTTTCTGGAGAGCATTCTCCCAATGGCTGGGCGGTATGGGAATCATTCTGTTTACGCTGGCGATACTGCCCATGCTGAACTCCGGAGGCGGCATGCAGCTGTTCAAAGCCGAGACCACCGGCATTACCCACAGCAAACTGAGTCCCCGAATCGGACAAACGGCCATCCGCTTATGGGGGATGTATGTGGCGATTACGCTGGTTCTTGCCGTTTTCCTCTATTTCGGGCCGATGGATGTGTTCGATTCCATTTGCCATGCCCTCTCGACGACAGCCACCGGCGGATATTCGACCAAACAGCAGAGCATCGCCTATTGGAACTCGGCGTATATCGACTATGTCATCATCTTTTTCATGTACCTCTCCGGCATCAATTTCCCGCTGGTATTCCTGGTTCTATCGAAAGGACAGGTTAAATCGCTGTACCGGGACGAAGAGGTGCGCTGGTACACCATCATATCGCTGCTGGCGACACTGGCCATCGCCACCGGGTTGTTTATGACCAACCAGATACAAGGGTCACCCGAAGGAACCGTCCGGGCCTCGCTGTTTCAAGTCATGGCCTGCATTACCTCGACCGGCTTCAGTACGGCCAATTTCAACAGCTGGGGCGCATTTTATATTGTCATTCTGTTTCTGGTCATGTTTTTCGGGGCTTGTGCCGGTTCTACCAGCGGAGGAGCCAAAACCATCCGGTTCGTCGTCCTGATGAAAAATACGGTCAATGAACTGTATCGGCACATCCATCCCAACGCCGTCGTTCCGGTCAGAATCAACCGGAAGATTATTCCCTATGAAATCGTATCCAAAACGCTGGCATTCATTTTTGTATATCTGATGATTTTCATTGTCAGCTCGGTACTGCTGGCCGGCATGGGACTTCCCTTTGAAGAAGCATTCGGGTACAGCCTCTCCTGCCTGAGCAATCTCGGACTGGAATTCGGTCAAATGACCGCCGGTTTTGCCGGTATCCCCGACGCCGGACTCTGGCTGCTGGCCTTCGTCATGTTGGTAGGCCGGCTGGAATTATTTACCATACTCATACTATTCACGCCCTATTTCTGGAAAAAATGACCGGAGGGAAAGAATAGCGGCAAAATTTTATTACTTTTGTCAAGGTATAAAAACAGGAAAAACAACACACTCTCTTATGGCAAAGAAAAAAGAAGAAAAAAAGCAAAATACCGAATTCCGTTCGTTTATGGAGAAAACCGGCCAGATTCTGAAAGACGAACGCACCCATTTCGCCTTAGGTTTGGCACTGATGCTGTTCAGCGTATTTTTGTTTATTTCCCTGTTGTCTTTTTTCTTTACCGGAACTGCCGACCAGAGCAAGCTGGAAAATCTGAATGCGGCCCAAATCGTCAGCGTCAATAACCACATTCACAACTGGGGCGGTTCTATGGGAGCCTGGCTCTCCAATTTCCTGATTAACCGCTGGATGGGAATCTCTTCCTTTGCGCTCTGCCTGTTGTTCTGCATCATCGGACTGCGGCTGATGAAAGTCCGCCAGATTTCCGTCAGCAAATGGGTGGGATATACCTTTGCCTTTATCATACTTGGCTCTTTAATCTGCGGTTTTTTCTTTATCGACAGTTATGAAGACTCCTTTATCTATTTAGGCGGCCAGCACGGATATTATATGACGCTGCTGCTCCAAGCCAATATCGGATGGGGAGGAACTCTTCTGGTCATTATCGCCGGAGTCTTACTGTTTTTAATCGCCGTCAGCTCCTCCACTATCATCTTTTTACGAAAGGTATTCTCCTACACACCGAAAATCCGGAAAGGTGAAGATGAAAACGAAGCGTATGAATCCGACCCGACCGATTCTGTCGGTCCCGAACCGGAAGACGGCTGTCTCCTGACAACCTCCGAAACAGACGAGATTCAGTTCCATACAGATTACGGCGATACGACGGACGAAGAGAAGGAGTTTTCCTCCGAACCGTTCAGCATACACCCGGCCGACAGCGAATTCGAAGTCGTATTCGACCAACCCCGAACGGAAGATGTCGACCAGGAAGAAAAACAGCCGGAAGAACATACATTCACGGTTGAAAAGGGGCAGGAAACCGCCGAAGAGGAGGATTTTCGGGGCGAGGAACTCGAAGACTACGACCCCACGCTCGAATTGTCGAGATACCGTTCTCCCGGTCTCGATTTGATGGAGAAATACGATGACTCGGAACATCAAATCGACATGGAGGAGCAGAATGCCAACCAGAGACGGATTGCCGAGACGCTGCAAAACTATGGCATACGCATCAAAATGATAAAAGCCACCGTAGGGCCCACGATAACCTTGTACGAAATCATCCCCGAAGCCGGTGTGCGGATTGCCAAAATACGCAATCTGGAGGACGATATCGCGCTGAGTCTGTCGGCATTGGGCATACGCATCATCGCCCCTATTCCGGGCAAAGGGACTATCGGTATCGAGGTGCCCAACCGGGAAGCGCAGATTGTGTCCATGCGTTCGGTCATCGCTTCGAAAAAGTTCCAGGAGAGCAAGTACGACCTCCCCATCGTACTGGGAAAAACCATTACCAACGACGTATTTACGTTCGACCTCTGTAAAATGCCGCATGTGCTGGTAGCCGGTGCCACCGGACAGGGAAAGTCAGTGGGTCTGAATGCGATTATCACCTCT
>JAFLRV010000046.1 GCA_022511245.1 Coprobacter sp. | reverse complement strand
TACAGGTTGTTCTGGTATACCAGGTACCGTTTGATTCCGTAGCCCGAATCCTCTGCATGCAGCGACCCGGAAAGAATCAGCGCCACATTGCCGTCGTTCTCTTTGTCGAAGATATACGCCTGTTTGGTGAACGCCTCCCAGCGGCGGGTGTCGATGCCGATGCGGTAACGCTCCTGTCCGCCGTGCTCCGCCGCCGTGTGGCCGTGCTGGCCGCTCTTCCGTTTTTCATCCAGGAATTTCACGCCCGCCTGAAACACATAGCGGTCGCCCAGATAAGCCCAGCGGTTCATCGCCGACAGCTGGCGGATTTCGGGCAGGTCGGCAAAACCGTCCCCGTTGCCGTCGTGCGAGACAAAACCGTTTTCGCCGTGCAGCAGCAGTCCCGTCGACCAGCGTTGGTCGAGGTGTATGTTGCCGGCCGCATTCAGTTCCGCTTTCCCGAAAATATCGGCATATCCGTTGGCCATAACCGACGGTTCGGCCTGCGGTTTGAGAAACTCCACGTTGATTTGTCCCGTGACCGATTCGTACCCGTTCTTAACCGAACTGGCCCCTTTGCTCACCTGTATCGACTGCATCCACGAGCCGGGAATGTAGCCCAGTCCGTACGGCGACGCCGCACCCCGCAGGTTGGGGATGTTTTCCGTGAGCATCTGGACGTATGTCCCCGACAGCCCCAGCAGCTTGATCTGCCGGGCGCCGGTGGCGGCGTCGCTGTAACTCACGTCGACCGAAGGGTTGGTGGTGAAGCTCTCCCCTAGGTTGCAGCAGGCTGCCCGTCGCAGTTCGGCCGCCGAAATCAGGTCGGTGTTGGTCACCGTCAGCCGCGACTTGCGCACACCGCTCTGCCGGGCCTGCACCGTCACTTCGCCGAGCGATTCCCTCCATTCGGGCACCGTATCGGTGGCCGGCGGGTCGGCTGCCGCCGGAGCATCCGCAACCGGTCGGCCGTAGGCCGATAATGAGAAAAGAATCCACAAAACCGCACTCGGCAATAAACCGTGTTTTTTTAGGAACGTCATTTTCATTGGTGTTGCAAAGATACCTTTTTTATGCCGTCCCGCCATACCGCTTTAACCTAATTTAAAATTCCGGTAAATAGCCGGCGAATAATATAGCGAATCTGCCGTTTTTTTGTAACTTTGTCCTCCGATACAAAAAAGATGTTGCCATGCCATTGAATATTCCGGCCAACCTGCCGGCCGTAGAACTGCTCAAAAGCGAAAACATATTTGTGATGGACGATCAGCGGGCCTCGTCGCAGGACATCCGGCCGCTGCGCATTATCATCCTCAACCTCATGCCGTTGAAGATAACCACCGAGACCGACCTCATCCGGCTGCTGTCGAACACCCCGTTGCAGATAGAAATCGATTTTCTGAAAATTTCGGGTCACACCTCGAAAAATACCCCGATAGAGCATATGCAGCTGTTTTACAAGGAGTTCGAAACCGTGTGCGACGAGACATACGACGGCATGATTATCACCGGTGCGCCGGTCGAGCAAATCGAGTTCGAAGAGGTGTACTACTGGAACGAAATTACCCGCATCTTCGACTGGGCACGCACCCACGTCACCTCCACGCTCTATATCTGCTGGGCGGCGCAGGCCGGGCTGTACCATTTTTACGGCATCCCCAAATACCCGCTCGGCAAGAAGATGTTCGGCGTTTTCCGCCACACCGTTTCCGACCGGCAGAATCCCATATTTCGGGGTTTCGACGACGAGTTTTATGTCCCCCACAGCCGCCATACCGAAGTCCGGGCCGAAGACATTTGCCGGGTGCCGGAACTGTCGCTGATTTCCCGCTCGGAAGAGTCGGGCGTGTACATGGTCATGGCCCGGAACGGACGGGAGTTCTTCATTACCGGACACTCCGAATATTCGCCCCTTACCCTCGACACCGAATACCGGCGCGACCGGGACAAAGGTCTCGATATCCAGCTGCCCGAAAACTATTATAAAGACGACAATCCCCAGTCCGAACCCGTCGTGCGCTGGAGAGGCCATGCCCACCTGCTTTTTGCCAACTGGCTCAACTACTTTGTATATCAGCAGACCCCCTACGATATCCGGGATATCAAATGACACCCGCACGGAAAATAGAACTGCTGGCCCCCGCCCGCACGGCCGATATCGGCCGGCTGGCTGTCGAACACGGAGCCGATGCCGTCTATATCGGAGCACCCCGCTTCGGCGCACGGGCCTCCGCCGGCAACACCGTCGCCGATATTGCCCGGCTGGTCGAGTATGCCCACCTGTTCGGCGTCCGGATATACGTCACCCTCAACACCCTGCTGCTCGATGAAGAGCTGGACGATGCCCGTCGGCTCGTCGGCGACCTCTGGCAGATAGGCGTCGATGCCCTCATCGTGCAGGATATGGGGCTGTTGCAGCTCGATTTGCCGCCCATCGCCCTGCATGCCAGCACCCAGACCGACAACCGCACCCCCGAAAAAGTCCGCTTCCTGTCCGATGTCGGCTTTTCGCAGGTCGTGCTCGCACGCGAACTCTCCCTCCGGCAGATACAGACGATTCACGAAGCCGTCGATGTCCCCCTCGAAGCCTTTGTACACGGCGCCTTGTGCGTCAGTTACAGCGGGCAGTGCTACATCAGCGCCGCCTCCTGCGGCCGCAGTGCCAATCGGGGCGAATGCGCCCAGTTCTGCCGGCTGCCCTATACCCTTGTCGATGCCGACGGACGGGAATGGGTGCGGGACCGCCACCTGCTGTCGCTGAAAGATTTCAATCTCTCCGACCGGCTGGAAGCACTGCTCGACGCCGGAGTCACCTCGCTGAAAATCGAAGGGCGACTCAAAGACGCCGCCTATGTCAAGAACGTGACCGCCTTTTATCGCCGCCGGTTAGACGAGATATTCGCCCGCCGGAGCGAATATCTCCCCGCCTCCTGCGGAACGGTGCGGCACACCTTTACCCCCGATTTGGCCAAAAGTTTCAATCGGGGATTCACCCGCTACTTTTTCGACGGCAGCCGGGACGAACCGCTCGTTTCGCTCCACACCCCCAAATCGGTGGGCGAGCCGGCCGGCCGGGTGGTTCAGGTCGCCGGCCGCTACATGACCGTAGCCGGTCATCCGCCGCTCTCCAACGGCGACGGCATGGGCTTTGTCGACCGCAAGGGCCGTTTCGAAGGGTTTCGCATCAACCGGGTCGAAGGCGACCGGCTCTATCCGGCCCGCATGCCCGACATACAGCCTGGAACGCCCCTCTACCGCAATTACAGCCACGAATTTGAAAAAGCCCTTGAACGGACAACGGCCGAACGTACGCTGGCCGTCGACATGACCCTGTATGACACCCCGTTCGGACTGGCACTGGAGGTGACCGACCAGACGGGGATGCAGGTCACCGTATCGCTGCCCGCCGCACTCGAAACGGCGCACACGCCGCAGGACGAAAACCGCCGCCGGCAACTCTCCCGGCTGGGCGATACCCCTTTCCGGGCCCGCCGTATCGACATCCGTTTCCGCCACAACTGGTTCGTGCCCGCTTCGGTCCTGGCCGATTTGCGCCGACGGGCCGTCGACACATTGATGCGCGCCCGCAAAATCGCCTTCCGGAGCGACCTCCGTCGTCCGGAGCAGGGGACACCCGTTTTTCCGCAGTCCGAACTCACCTATCTCGGCAATGTATCCAACCGGGCCGCCGCCCGTTTTTATGCCCGGCACGGCGTGCAGCATGCCGCCCCCGCCTTTGAAGTGCAGCCCGTCGAGGGCGTCCCGTTGATGTTTACCCGCCACTGCATCAAGCATCTGCAAGGGTGGTGCCCCCGCACCCGGAAACAGGGCGCAGCCCCCCGCGAACCCCTCTTTCTGGTCAGCAAGAATGCAAGATTCCGGCTCGAATTCGACTGCCGGGCCTGCGAAATGAAGCTCGTCAGAGAACCCTGATTCCGGGCCGTGAACCCCACAAAGAAAAAAATATGCGGAGCCGGTAAATTTTTTGTGAAACTTTTGCCCGTTCTGTGCGGTCTAATCGCAAGTATTTTGTATTTTTGTAGTCCGATAATGCTAAATTTGTATATATGTCTGAGAACAAGAAAATTAAAACCGCGTTAGTTTCGGTATATCACAAGGACGGTCTGGATGAAATTTTGAAAAAATTGCATCAGGAAGGAGTGAAACTGCTCTCTACGGGCGGTACGCAGTCGTTTATCGAGTCGCTGGGGCTTCCCTGCCAGTCGGTGGAGAGTCTCACCGGATACCCCTCCATTCTGGGAGGCCGGGTAAAGACACTGCATCCGAAAGTGTTCGGCGGGATTCTGTGCCGTCGTGAACTGGAAGGCGATTTGGCGCAGATTGCACAATATGAAATTCCCGAAATCGATTTGGTCATCGTCGATTTGTATCCCTTTGAGGAAACAGTAGCCTCCGGAGCCGGCGAAAGCGCCATTATCGAGAAGATAGATATCGGCGGCATCTCGCTCATCCGGGCTGCGGCCAAGAACTTTAAAGACGTGATTATCGTGGCCTCCAAAGCCCAGTACGCTCCGTTGATGGATTTGCTGGGTGAAAAAGGAGCCGAGTCGGCGATAGAAGACCGCAAATGGTTTGCCAAAGAAGCCTTTGCCGTTTCGTCCGGCTACGATACCGCCATTTTCAACTATTTCGACGGCGGGCAGGGCAGTACCTTCCGCCAGGCCAAAAACGAAGCCAAAGTGTTGCGTTACGGAGAAAATCCTCACCAGAAAGGCGTGTTTTACGGCAACTTCGAAGCCATGTTCGACCAGTTGCAGGGCAAGGAAATATCCTACAACAACCTGCTCGACATCGATGCCGCCGTTTCGCTTATCGGCGATTTCGACGAACTCACCTTCGCCATCCTCAAACACAACAACGCCTGCGGTATCGCCTCCCGTCCCACGATGCTCGAAGCCTGGAAAGCCGCACTGGCCGGCGACCCCGTTTCGGCCTTCGGCGGGGTGTTGGTGACCAACGGAACGGTCGATGCCGCCACAGCCGAAGAAATCAACAAACTCTTCTTCGAAGTGATTATCGCCCCCGACTACGACATGGGAGCCCTCGAAATACTCACCCAGAAGAAAAACCGCATTATACTCGTGCAGAAGACCAAATCCGACGCCGCCACCCAGTTCCGTTCGCTGCTGAACGGCGTGCTCATGCAGGAGCGTGACACTCGGGTCGAACAGCCCGAAGAATTGCAGCAGGTGACCGAGAAAGCCGTCGGTGCCGAAGAAATCGAAGACCTGCTCTTTGCCAACAAAATCGTGAAACACAGCAAATCCAATGCGATTGTGCTGGCCAAAGGCAAACAGTTGTATGCCAGCGGAGTAGGGCAGACCTCGCGGGTCGATGCCTTGAAACAGGCTATCGAAAAAGCCAAATCGTTCGGGTTCGACCTGAAAGGAGCGGTAATGGCCTCCGACGCCTTCTTCCCCTTCCCCGATTGCGTCGAAATCGCCCACAAGGAAGGAATTGACACGGTCATCCAGCCGGGCGGTTCGGTCAAAGACAACCTTTCGGTGGAATATTGCAACGAAAACGGTGTGGCGATGGTCATGACCGGCATACGCCATTTCAAACACTAAGCCTTTATATAACGGAAAGATAAAAATACAATGGGATTGTTTTCTTTTACACAGGAAATAGCGATAGATTTGGGTACCGCCAACACCATTATCATGCACAACGGCAAAATGGTGGTCGACGAGCCATCTGTAGTGGCCCTCGACAAGCGTACCGACAAACTGCTCGCCGTAGGTGAGAAAGCCCGCCAGATGCACGGCAAGACTCACGAAAGTATCCGCACGATACGACCCCTCAAGGACGGCGTTATCGCCGACTTCTATGCCGCCGAACAGATGATTCGGGGCATGGTCAAGATGGTAAGCTCCAAAGGCCGCTGGTTTGCCCCCTCGCTGCGCATGGTGGTGGGCATCCCTTCAGGCAGTACCGAAGTCGAAATCCGTGCCGTCCGTGACTCGTCCGAGCACGCCGGAGGACGTGACGTATACATGATTTACGAACCTATGGCCGCCGCTATCGGTATCGGTCTCGATGTAGAAGCCCCCGAAGGCAACATGATTGTCGACATTGGCGGCGGTTCCACCGAGATTGCCGTTATCTCGCTGGGCGGTATCGTCTCCAACAACTCGATACGCATCGCCGGTGACGACCTCACCGCCGACATACAGGAGTATATGCGCCGCCAGCACAACGTGAAAGTGGGAGAACGCACCGCCGAGTTGATAAAAATCAATGTCGGTTCGGCCCTGACCGAGCTGGCCGACCCCCCTGAGGACTACATCGTGCACGGTCCCAACCAGATGACCGCCCTACCGATGGAAGTCCCCGTTTCCTATCAGGAAATATCGCACTGCATCGAGAAATCCATTTCCAAGATAGAAGCCGCCGTATTGAGCGCATTGGAGCAGACACCCCCCGAACTCTATGCCGATGTCGTGCGCAACGGTATCTATCTGGCCGGAGGCGGAGCGTTGCTGCGAGGACTCGACAAACGGCTGACCGACAAAATCGGTATCCCGTTCCACATCGCCGAAGACCCCCTGCACGCCGTTGCCAAAGGAACCGCTGTCGCTTTGAAGAATATCGACAAGTTCTCGTTCCTCATCCGGTAACCCGGAAGCCCGGAATGTAGGGACGTGTCGTGACACGTCCGGAAACCGGAGACCGGGAAAAATGTAGGGACATGTCGTGACATGTCCGGAGACCGGAAACCTGAACCGGAAAAATGTAGGGACATGTCGTGACACGTCCGGAAATCGGAAACCGGAGACCGGAAAAATGTAGGGACATGTCGTGACATGTCCGGAAACCGGAAACCTGAACCGGAAAAATGTAGGGACATGTCGTGACACGTCCGGAAACCGGAAACCGGAAACCCGGAAAAATGTAGGGACGTGTCGTGACACGTCCGGAAAGCAATATAAAAAAATACACGAGTTGTAAAGCGAGACCGGCTGTCCGGCCGCTTTACGACTCGTTTGTGGTAACAATAACAGACAAATATGCGTAAACTGATATATTTTTTAATCAGACACAGTTCATGGCTGCTCTATACCCTGTATGCCGTCGTGAGCCTGTTGCTACTGGTTAAATACAATCCCTACCAGCAGAGCGTTTATCTCAGTTCGGCCAATCGGCTGGCCGGGAGCATATACGCCGTCAAGGGGAATGTGACAGGATATTTCGGTTTACAGGAAATCAACCGGGACTTGCAGGAGCAGAACGGGGTTCTTGAAGTGAAACTGGCCGCCCTGCGGGACTACATCGCCCGGCTCGAAGGCGACTCCCTGCTGCTGCGCCGGCCGGCCGATTCCATATATGCCGACTACCGTTTCGTCGTGGCGCAGGTCATCAACAACAGCGTGGCCGCCTCCCACAACTACATTACCCTCAACAAGGGGCTTCGGGACGGCATACACTCCGAAATGGGCGTTGTCGACCAGAACGGAATCGTGGGCATTGTCAACGCCGTATCCGACAACTACGCCGTAGTCATTTCCCTGCTCAATCCCAAACTGCGCCTCAGCTGCAAGGTAAAAGGCAGCAGTTATTTCGGCTCGCTCGTGTGGGACGGGAAAGACGCCCGTTATGCCCTGCTGGAGGAGATGCCCCGCCATGTCGCCTTTGCCAAAGGCGACACGATAGTCACCAGCGGCTATTCCGCCGTGTTCCCCGAAGGCGTGATGGTCGGCATCATATCCGATTTCTCAAAGCAGCGGAACGACAACTTTTATGCCCTGAAAGTCGAGCTGTCGACCGATTTTTACCGGTTGAACGACGTCCGGGTCATCGAGTCCAAAGGACAGCAGGAAAAAACAAGACTGGAGAAGGAGGCCATGCTCAATGAATAGAAGAATCATCACCTATACGTTCTTTTTTATCTTTCTGGTGCTGTTGCAGGCCACCGTTCTCAATGACATCGCCCTGTTCGGTTATGCCACACCGCTGCTTTACATCTGTTTCATCCTCAAACTGCCGTCGCTCATGGCCACCAACGGAGTCATGACCATCGCCTTCTTCATGGGGCTGATTGTCGATATTTTCAGCAACACGCCCGGCATGAACGCCTTTGCCGCCACCACGATGGCCTTTATGCGCAAGCCCGTCATGTCGCTTGTGCTGCCCCGCAGCGACGAAGCCGTGTCGGTGATACCCTCCATGACCACATTCGGTGTGGAACACTTCATCGGTTACACCGTTGTGATGGTGTTCCAGTTCTGTCTCGTGTTGTTCCTCATCGATGCATTCACCTTTTTCAATCCGCTGACGCTGCTGTTGCGGTTCCTTTCCAGCGCACTGCTCACCTTTGCATTGATATTGGCTGTCGACTGTTTAAAACCGGGTAAGAAGTGAACAAAGACTACAATCTCGAAAAACGGAAGTTTGTCATCGGCGGCACGGTGCTCGCCGTCGCCTTTATCTATCTGGTGCGGCTCTTCCTGTTGCAGGTGCCCGACAACGATTACAAGATGTTTGCCGACAGCAACGCCTTTCTCCGCAAGATACAGTATCCCTCACGGGGCCTTATCTACGACCGCAACGGCAAACTGCTGGTATACAACCAGCCCGCCTACGACGTGATGATGATTATGCGGGAGGTGCAGCCTTTCGACACGCTCGACTTCTGCCGCACGCTCGGCATCACTCGGGAGCAGTTCGACCAGCGCATACGTCTGGTCAAGGACCGCCGCCACAATCCCGGTTATTCCGCCTATACCCCCCAGACCTTCATGGCCCAGCTCTCGGCTCAGGATTACGGCCGGCTGCAGGAAAAACTCTACAAATTTCCCGGCTTTTTCATCCAGAACCGCATGCTCCGGCAATACGCCTATCCCTGCGGGGCCAACGTGCTGGGCAACATCCGGGAAGCATCGCCCCGCGATATCGAAAACGACAGTTACTACATTCGGGGCGACTACACCGGCGACTTGGGCGTCGAAAAATCATACGAGAAATACCTGCGGGGCGAAAAAGGCGTCGAGATACTCCTGCGGGATGCACACGGCCGCATCAAAGGCCGTTACGAAAACGGCGCTTTCGACGAGCCCCCCGTGTCGGGCAAGAACCTGAAACTCTCCATCGACATGGATTTGCAGGAATACGGAGAGCGGTTGATGGCCAACAAGATAGGCGCAATTGTCGCCATCGAGCCCTCCACCGGCGAAATACTGGCATTGGTTTCAAGCCCCTCCTACGACCCCTCGCAGCTGGTCGGGCGCAGTCGGGGCAAAAACTATGCGCTTCTGCAATCCAACCCCTACAAGCCCCTCTACGACCGGGCCATTATGGCCGCCTATCCGCCCGGCTCCACCTTCAAACCCACACAGGGTCTCACCTTTTTGCAGGAAGGCATCATTACTCCCAATACCCCCTTCCCCTGTTATCACGGCTTTGTGTCGGGACGGCTGAAAGTGGGCTGCCATGCACACGGCTCCCCGCTGACGCTCATTCCCGCCATCAGCACCTCCTGCAACGCCTTTTTCTGTTACGGGCTCAAGGCGATGATTGACAGCCGCAGCAAATACGCCGGTACGATGGAAGCATTCGACACCTGGAAAGACTACATGGTCTCTATGGGATACGGTTACCGGCTCGGTATCGACATGCCCAGCGAAAGTCGGGGATTCATTCCCAACAGCAAGTATTACAGCAAGATTTACGGCGAGAACCGCTGGCGTTCCCTGACCATTATCTCCATAGCCATCGGGCAGGGCGAGGTGCTGGCCACCCCCTTGCAGATAGCCAATCTCTCCGCCACCATTGCCAATCGGGGTTATTTCTATACCCCCCACGTCGTCAAGGAAATACAAGATACCGTACTCTCCGACGACTACCGGACACGGCGCTACACCAAAGTCTCGGCCGCCAATTACGAATACATCGTCGACGGCATGCGGGCCGCTGTGCTGGGCGGAACCTGCCGCATAGGCGCCATTCCCGGTGTCGAAGTCTGCGGCAAGACCGGTACGGCGCAGAATCCGCACGGGAAAGACCACTCCGTGTTCATGGGATTCGCCCCCAAAGACGACCCCAAGATAGCCATTGCCGTGTATGTCGAAAATGCCGGTTTCGGAGCCACCTACGGCGTACCTATCGGCAGCCTGATGATGGAAAAATACCTTGCCGGAGAAATCTCTTCCGAGCGGAAATATCTCGAAGACAATATGTTGAATGCAAATACAATGATATTCAGTGGCATCAAGAGAAATTAACATATGGCGCTCCATCGACTGGATGACGGTTATCCTCTATACCGTGCTGGTCTTTGCCGGGTGGGTGAGCATCTATGCCGCCAGCTATGATTTCGACAACGCCAGCATTTTCGACTTTGCCGAACGGTCGGGAAAACAGCTGCTGTGGATAGGTCTCTCGTTCGGCATCGCCTTTGTGCTGCTCATGCTCGAAGCCCGCATGTACGAGGCACTGGCCTTTTTTATTTATATACTGCTCATGCTCCTGCTGGTGGCCACCATATTTCTGGCCCCCGATATCAAAGGCTCCCGGTCGTGGCTCGTGTTCGGTCCGGTCAGTCTGCAGCCCGCCGAGTTTGCCAAATTTGCCACGTCGCTGGCACTGGCCCGGTTAATCAATTCCTACAATTTCGTGCTGGTCAAGCCCGTTAACTTTATCCGCACCTGTCTCATTATCCTGTTGCCGATGGGCCTCATTCTCATGCAGAAAGAGACCGGGTCGGCGCTGGTGTACGCCTCGCTCATATTCATGCTTTACCGGGAGGGCATGTCCGGATTTGTCCTTTTCGGCGGCCTTTGTGCCATTATCTATTTCGTGGTGGGCGTAAAATATTCCGACGTGTGGTGGGGAATGACCTCCGTCGGCGAAATCTCGGTACTGGTCATCATCCTGCTCGTCATTGTCGGCATGCTGCTGGTCAATTACCGCGACTGGATAGTAGCCCGCAATGCAGCCCTGATACCCGCCGGAGCCGCCATACTCTGTTATCTGCTCTCGCTTTTCGGCGTTGTTTTCAACTGGGCTTGGGTATTTACGGCCGTAGTAGCCGCCGTCTGTCTCTATCTGGCCGTTGTCTATTTGCAGACCCGCACACGGGTGCTGCTGGTCATTGTCGGTTTTGCGCTGGCCTCCGTTGCATTTCTGTTTTCGGCCAATTACGTCTTTACCCAGATTCTCGAACCCCACCAGCAGGTGCGCATCAAAGTCGCTTTCGGCATGGAGGAAGATTTGCGGGGAGCCGGTTACAACGTCAACCAGTCGAAGATAGCCATCGGTTCGGGCGGCATGTGGGGCAAGGGATTCCTCAACGGAACCCAGACCAAGCTGAAATACGTGCCCGAACAGGATACCGATTTTATCTTCTGTACGATAGGGGAAGAAGAAGGCTTCTGGGGAACCTCTCTCGTAGTGCTCCTTTTCGTCACCTTTATCTTCCGCCTTATCTATGTCGCCGAGCGGCAGCGCACCGTCTTCGGCCGGGTCTACGGCTATTGTGTGGCCAGTATATTCTTCTTCCATCTGGCCATTAACATCGGCATGGTCATCGGACTCTGTCCCGTTATCGGCATTCCGCTGCCCTTCTTCAGTTACGGCGGTTCCTCCCTGTGGGGATTCACCATACTGCTCTTTATCCTGCTGCGCATCGATGCCGGCCGGTTGGAGAAATATTAATAAAAACAGATTGAAAGATATGCAGACAGCAACCCTCTATCTCATCCCCGTACCGCTCGGAGACACCCCGATTGACCGGGTATTGCCGCCGTACAACCGGGAGATTATCGCCTCGCTTACCTGTTTCATTGTCGAGAACGTGCGCACGGCCCGGCGCTTTCTGAAACGCTCCAATCCCGACATCGATATCGACACGCTGACCTTCTTCACCCTCAACCAGCATACACCGCCCGCCGAAGTGTCCGGATATCTGGCCCCGCTGGAGCAGGGACGGTCGATAGGGATTATCTCCGAAGCCGGATGTCCCGCCATTGCCGATCCCGGAGCCGATGTCGTGGCCATCGCCCAGCGCAAAGGCTGTCGCATCGTACCGCTGGTAGGCCCCTCGTCGATACTGCTCTCCCTCATGGCATCGGGGTTCAACGGCCAGAATTTCGCCTTTCACGGCTATCTCCCTATCGAGCCCGCCGAACGGGCCCGCACGCTGAAGACGCTCGAACAGCGCATCTACAGCGAGAACCAGACCCAGATTTTCATCGAAACCCCGTACCGCAACCAGAAAATACTCGACGATTTCATCCGCACCTGCCGCCCGCAGACCCGCCTGTGCGTGGCCGCCGACATTACCTGTGAGGGCGAATACATCCGCACCCTCACCCTCCGGGAGTGGAAATCGCAGCACCCCGACCTGCACCGGAAACCCTGCATCTTTCTCCTGTATAAATAGGAGAAAGGTACACCCTCGTCCGGCAAAATTATAACGGAATATTTCCCCGATTCAGATACAACCCGTATATTTGTATCTGCAAAGTTGAAATATATCTGTTCATGAGCCTACGTTTTATGAGCCTGGCCAGCGGAAGCAGCGGCAACTGTTACTATTTGGGAACGAACGAATACGGGTTGCTGATTGATGCAGGAATAGGCATACGCACGATAAGAAAGACACTGAAAGAAAACAACATCGGTTTTGAGAAAATCATCGCCCTGCTCATCACCCATGACCACGCCGACCACATCAAGGCCGCCGGCGTACTGGGCGAAAAGTACGGGATTCCCGTCTATACCACCGCCACCATACTCGAAGGGATGAACCGCAACCACTGCATGACCGAGAAGATATACAGTGCCGGCCGGGTCATTCTCAAAGATGTCGAGTTCGGGCTGCGCGATTTTCACATTACCGCCTTTGAAGTGCCCCACGACGGCAGCGACAATGTAGGCTATTATGTCCGTTACGGAGAGCACGAATTTGCCTTTGCCACCGATCTCGGACACATCCCCGATTCAGTAGCCGCCTATCTGTGCCGGGCCCGCTATCTGGTCATCGAAGCCAACTACGACCGGGAAATGCTCCTGCACGGCGCCTATCCCTATTATCTGAAGCAGCGCATCGTCCACCCGAACGGCCATATGTGCAATACCGCCACCGCCGAGTTTCTCGCTGCCCACTGTTCCGACCGGCTGCAATACATCTTCCTGTGTCACCTCAGCCGGGAAAACAACCATCCCGAACTCGCCTACAAAACCGTCGAGTACCGGTTGTTGCAGGAGGGCATCAAAGTAGGCAAAGACGTGCAGCTGGTCGTCCTCAAACGGCACCACGCCTCCGATTATTACGAATTTGAATAAATCTCCCGATTTTTTTGAGAGAAAACCTTTGCGGGTTTCACAAAAAACATTACTTTTGTCCCCGCAACAAGCATTCAATGACTCCGTAGCTCAGTTGGTAGAGCAAATGACTCTTAATCATTGGGTCGAGAGTTCGAGCCTCTCCGGGGTCAC
>JAFLRV010000045.1 GCA_022511245.1 Coprobacter sp. | reverse complement strand
ATCGGTGTGGTTTTCCGGACATGTCACGACATGTCCCTACGAGAATTGTGAACTCCGTGATGTGGGGGATTTACGGGAAAGGAAAGAAAAAAATCTTTGAAAAGTTTTGTATTTCAGATAAAAAGCGTACCTTTGCGAGCCGATTATTATCAAAATTTGAGAAAATTTTAAGCGATTGGGGGCTTGCTTCAATTATCAAGGCCTGTCTAATCGTGTGTAATTTAAGTGATTAACGAACTAAAATTTAAACAAGTGGATACTTTGAGTTATAAGACCATTTCGGCCAACAAAGCAACGGCAACCAAAGAATGGGTTGTGGTAGATGCTACCGATCAGGTGCTGGGTCGTTTGTCGGCAAAAGTTGCCAAATTGTTAAGAGGCAAATACAAACCGAATTATACTCCTCATGTAGATTGTGGAGACAATGTGATTATCATCAATGCAGACAAAGTGGTGCTGACCGGAAAAAAATGGACAGACCGTGTATATATCCGGTTTACGGGTTATCCCGGCGGACAGCGTTTCTTCTCTCCGGCCGATTTGCAGAAGAAAGGGGATGCCAAACTGTTTAACCGGGTGGTTAAAGGTATGTTGCCCAAAAACAAACTTGGCGCCAAATTGCTGAAGAATCTTTATGTGTATGCCGGACCGGAACATCCGCATGAAGCACAACAACCGAAAACAATAGATATAAACTCTCTTAAATAAGCAGTATGGAAGTAGTTAATGCAATAGGAAGACGAAAAGCTGCGGTTGCCCGTGTATTCGTAAAAGAGGGAACAGGTGTTATCACCATTAACAAGAAGGATCTGGTAGCCTATTTTCCTTCGAGTATTCTCCAGTTTGTCGTAAAGCAACCTTTGACAACTTTGGGGGTTACTGAAAAGTATGATATCAAAGTTAACCTGAACGGCGGCGGATTTAAAGGTCAGGCAGAAGCATTGCGGCTGGCCATTGCCCGTGCTTTGGTAAAAATCAATCCGGAAGATAAACCTGCATTGAAGGCTGAAGGCTTCGTAACCCGTGACCCCCGTGCGGTTGAACGTAAGAAACCGGGTCGTCCCAAAGCGAGAAAAAGATTCCAGTTCAGTAAACGTTAATGGTATTTGTGACTTTCTCGCAACAAGTATTGTACGTTTAGTATCCAAATTGCAGCGACTCTTGATAAGAAGAACTACCCTGCAATTGATTTAGTAGAATGTAAACGAATAAAAAAAGAAAAAATGTCTATTACAAATTTTGAACAGTTATTGGAAGCCGGTGTTCATTTCGGCCACTTGAAAAGAAAATGGAATCCGGCTATGGCTCCTTACATTTTTATGGAGCGCAATGGTATTCACATCATTGACTTGTACAAAACCGTCGCTAAGATAGATGAAGCGGCTGCCGCTTTGAAACTGATTGCCAAATCGGGCAAGAAAGTTCTTTTCGTGGCTACGAAAAAACAGGCTAAGCAGGTTATCGCTGAAAAGGCTGCGTCTGTTAATATGCCGTATGTTATCGAACGCTGGCCGGGTGGTATGTTGACCAACTTCCCGACCATCCGCCGGGCTGTAAAGAAAATGGCCACTATCGATAAGATGACGAAAGACGGAACGTTTGACAACTTGTCCAAACGGGAAAAATTGCAGGTAACCCGCCAGCGTGCCAAACTGGAGAAAACGTTGGGCAGCATTGCCGACTTGACCCGTCTGCCGTCTGCGCTTTTCGTTGTCGATGTGATGAAAGAACACATTGCCGTGCGTGAAGCCAACCGCTTGGGTATTCCTGTATTTGCCATGGTTGATACCAACTCGGATCCTTCCAATATCGATTATGTAATCCCGGCTAACGACGATGCAACCAAATCTATCGAAGTGATTCTGGATGCTGTATGCGGTGCTATGCAGGAGGGATTGGAAGAGAGAAAGGCTGAAAAGGTGGATGCTGTTGAAGCCGGCGAAACTGAAATTCCCAAAAAAGAAAGAAAAACCCGTATCTCCAAAAAAGAGAGAATTAAAAAAGAGGATGACGAGGCATTGAATGCCAACGTTGCTGAAAAATTCCTTAAAGATACGGAAGAAGAATAAGAATCAGATAAAAAACGCAAAAGGGGTAGGAGATATTGAATCCCCTTACCCCTTTTGCTGTTTATAGTATAAACAAAAGATTAGGAGATAAACATATGGCTGTAACATTGGCTGAAATAACCAAGCTCCGCAAAATGACGGGTGCTGGTATGATGGATTGTAAAAATGCCTTGAATGAAGCTAATGGCGATTTCGACGGCGCAATGGAAATAATCCGTAAACGGGGTAAAGCTATTGCTGCCAAGCGGGAAGACCGTGAGGCTTCGGAAGGTTGCGTATTGGCTGCAACCAAAGATGATTTTGCCGCTATTGTCGCTTTGAAGTGTGAAACCGACTTCGTGGCTCAAAATAAAGATTTCGTTGCTTTGACTCAATCTATTCTGGATGCTGCGCTGGAGAACAAGCCGGCAGATATGGAAGCGTTGAAAGCAATGACTATAAACGGCCGTCCGGTATCGGAACTGGTTGTAGACCAGAGCGGTATTACCGGTGAAAAAATGGAACTCGGATTTTATGAGTTTGTTTCGGCTCCGGCTACGATTTTCTATGTTCATCCGGGAAACAAACTGGCTACTATCGTCGGTTTCAATATGCCGGTAGAGTATCAGGTTGCCCGTGATGTCGCCATGCAGGTGGCCGCCATGAATCCGATTGCCGTAAGTCGTGACGATATGCCGGCTGAAGTTGTTGCCAAAGAGCTGGAAATTGCCAAAGAGAAAGCTCGTGAAGAAGGCAAGAAAGAAGAGATGCTGGACAAAATCGCTCAGGGTCGTATCAACAAGTTCTTCCAGGAGGCTGCTTTGCTCGAACAGGCTTTTGTAAAAGAGCCGAAAGAGAGCATACAGCAGTATCTGAAATCTCAGAACAAAGATTTGACGGTAACCGTATTCAAACGCGTTACGCTGAATGCAGAATAAAAAATGTTTCATGATAAGGGGCGGACGGCTGCTACGGAAACGGGCAGCCGTTCGTTATTTATACCCCGTAAATATCCGGACTTGGCAATAAAGGATGGTATATAACGTTACTATTTTAAATACAGCAATAAAAACGGTATGCAGAATATCTATGATACCCGGCAGAAGATAAAAATTTTGTTTTTGATTGTTTCGGTCGTATTGGTGGGTGCTTTTCTTTATGTCTCCAACCGGCTGGTGGAAGACTTGTCGGTAGAGGAACGGCACAAAATGGAGATATGGGCCGATGCCACACGTGCTGTCGCCAGTATGGATATAAATACGGATATGGGATTGATTCTGAAGATTATCGAGAGCAATACCTCCATACCGGTGATTATTGCCGATGAAGAGGGCAATATCAAAGACCAGAGAAATATCCGGCTGCCTCAGGAGAATCCGGATGAATTTCTGAAAAGGGAGTTGCAGCGGCTGAAAAAGGGAGATAACATTATCGAAATTTATATAGACCAAGATACCAAACAGTATCTTTATTACGATGATTCGATTCTGTTGAAGCGGCTTTCGTATTATCCCCGTGTGCAGCTGGGGGTCATGATATTGTTTGTCCTGATTGCTTATCTGGCATTGATGAGCAGCAAACGGGCTGAGCAGAACAAGGTTTGGGTGGGGCTGTCGAAAGAGACGGCGCACCAGTTGGGAACTCCCATTTCGTCTCTTATGGCCTGGATGGATTTGCTGGAGCTGAACGGGGTAGACAAAGAGCTTTTGTCGGATATGGGCAAGGATGTGGAACGGCTGTCGGTCATAGCCGACCGTTTTTCGAAAATCGGGTCCCGTCCGGAAATGGATTTTGTTTGTCTGAACGAAGTGCTGGCCAATGCAACGGAGTATATGCGCCGCCGGGTTTCGAACCGGGTGAAGATAGAGACCCATCTGCCGGATGCGGCTGTAGGGGCGATGATGTGCCGGCCGCTTATCGAATGGGTTATCGAGAATCTGTGTAAAAATGCAATCGATGCTATGGATGGTGAGGGGCGTATCGATGTCTGGCTGCGGACGGAGGGGCAGCGTTGTTATATCGATGTCAAAGATACGGGGAAGGGAATTTCCCGAAAACATTTCAAAACGGTTTTTAATCCGGGCTATACCACCAAAAAACGGGGGTGGGGCTTGGGCTTGACTTTGGTAAAGCGTATCGTGGAGGAGTATCACGAAGGAAAAATCTATGTTAAGGAGTCGGAACTGGGCAAGGGAACGACTTTCCGGATAGAACTGAAGCGGGCCTGAATCTTTTTGCCCGCAACGGAAGGGTGTTAATAAATGAAATTTCGTTCGGAAAAGAGGCTTTGTAGTGTTGATTTTTGTAAAGATGAAATAAAAAGAGCCGAAAATTTTATTCGAAAAGATTATTTTTATACCTTTGCAGGGTTTAACGACTGAAACTGTTGGGAAAGTTCAATTTATATAAGATTCCGCTCAGAGGACTTTCGGAAGGGAGTCAAACTTATGAGTATCAGTTGGATGATCAGTTCTTCCGGAATATCGACAGTACTGAGGTTCAGAAAGGGAATGTTCATGTCGTGCTGACGGTGAAAAAATCGGCAGAGACGTTTGAATTGAATTTTGACATTGCAGGCGTTATTCAGATTCCGTGTGACAGGTGTCTCGATTACATGGATTTCGAGGTGGCTACACGGGAGCGGATATATGTGAAATTCGGGAAAGAGTATAGCGAGGAGAGTGATGATATCGTTATTGTTCCTGAAACAGAGGGAGATATCAATGTCGCATGGTTCATGTATGAATTTATTGCGTTGACGATTCCCTTGAAACATGTCCATCCGGCCGGAAAATGCAACCGGTCGATGAGTTCGCATTTGAGAAAGCATCGGGCACGTGTTTCGGATGAAGAGGCTGATGATATGGAGGGAGGTGAGCTTTTTTACGGAGAGGATGATTTCGATGCTTCGGAAGAGAAAACAGATCCGAGATGGGACGAGTTAAAGAAAATAATAGATAATAATTAAAGTAATAGAAAAATGGCACATCCTAAAAGAAAACAATCAAAGACAAGAACAGCGAAGAGAAGAACTCACGATAAGGCTGTAGCTCCGACTATGGCAGTATGTCCCAATTGCGGAGCATGGCACATTTATCATACTGTATGCGGCGAATGCGGCTATTACAGAGGTAAACTGGCCATCGAAAAAGAAGCTGCTGTTTAAGTAGCCCGTCTGGCATTATACCGTAGCTAAAGTTGAGCCCTAAAGACGCGATTTTAGGGCATTTTTTTTATAATACGAAGATTTTATGCAGAATGCTGTAATTACGGGAGTCGCTTCTTACGTCCCCGATTATATTTTGACAAACGAGGAGTTGTCCCATATGGTGGATACCAATGATGAGTGGATAACGACTCGTGTAGGAATAAAAGAGCGGAGAATCTTGAAAGGCGAAGGATTGGGCTCTTCCGAGTTGGGCCGCCGGGCTGTCGATGAATTGTTGCGAAAGACCGGAGTGAGTCCCGATGAGGTTGATCTGATTATCTGTGCGACATCGAATCCCGACTACCGATTCCCTTCGACAGCATCGATTGTTGCTGAAAAATCGGGTATTAAACATTGCTTCGGATATGATATTCAGGCGGCATGTGCCGGATTTATCGTGGCATTGCAGGCGGGTGCCGCTTATATTCAGAGCGGATTGTACAAGAAAGTGGTGATTCTGGCGGCTGAAAAAATGTCGTCGATGACCAATTATACAGACCGGAACACCTGTCCGCTTTTTGGAGATGCTGCGGCTGCCGTCATGCTGGAGCCTTCGGACGAGAATCTGGGAGTCATGGATGCTGTGATGCATACCGATGGCATCGGATTGCCTCATTTGTTGATGAAGGCCGGTGGTTCGGCCTATCCGGCAACCCATGAGACGGTAGACCGCATGGAGCATTATGTGTATCAGGAGGGCCGGGCCGTGTACAAGCATGCTGTTTCGAATATGCTGGAGTCGACACTGGAGGTGGTAGAGCGGAACCGCTTGTCGTTTGACGCCATAGACTGGTTTATCCCGCATCAGGCGAATGCCCGTATTATCGAGGCTATCGCCGGCCGAATCGATATTGCTCCGGAGAAGGTGGTAATGAACATTGAAAAATATGGGAATACCAGTGCCGCTTCCATCCCTTTGTGTCTTTCGGAATGGGAAGATAAATTTAAGAAGGGCGACAATATCATTCTGACGGCTTTTGGTGCCGGGTTTACATGGGGCGCTCTTTATCTGAAGTGGGCCTACGGCAAATAAGCCGGAGAGAGATTGTCAATCTTCTGTCATATTCAAATACGCCAAGTAACGGGATGCCTTTTCGGGGATTTACGCCACTTAGCGTATTTTGTTTTACAGAACATATACTGCCGGCCGTCATTTGATGCCGGTATTTAGATAGAACAACAATGGGTGAACACAGAGCCGGATTTGTAAATATTGTCGGGAATCCCAATGTGGGAAAATCGACGCTGATGAACTCTTTGGTGGGAGAACGTATCTCCATTATTACGGCAAAAGCGCAGACGACGCGTCACCGGATTATGGGTATCGTGAATACCGCCGATATGCAAATTGTGTATTCGGATACACCGGGTGTGCTGAAGCCCAATTATAAGTTGCAGGAGTCCATGCTGAACTTTTCCCAGTCGGCGTTGCAGGATGCCGATGTGCTCCTTTATGTTACCGATGTGGTGGAGACGCCGACCAAAAATGAGTCTTTTCTCGGCAAGGTAAATTCCCAGTCGGCTCCGGTGTTGCTGGTGATTAATAAAGTGGATTTGTTGAAAGGCCAGCAGGAGTTGGAGCGGTTGGTCGCCCAATGGCAGACGATTCTGCCCGAAGCGGAGATTATCCCGGTATCGGCTCAATATAAGTTCAATCTCGATTATCTGCTCAAACGGATAGAGGCTCTGCTGCCGGTTTCTCCTCCGTTCTTTGAGAAGGATGCGCTGACAGATAAACCGGCCCGTTTTTTTGTAACGGAGATTATTCGGGAAAAAATCCTGCTGACGTATGACAAGGAGATTCCGTATGCCTGTGAGGTGGAGGTCGAACAATTTAAAGAGGATGACCGTCAAATACATATTATGGCCGTTATTTATGTCGAGCGGGATTCTCAAAAAGGGATTGTTATCGGGAAAGGCGGTGCTGCTTTGAAGAAGGTGGGCATGCTGGCCCGAAAAGATATAGAGGCATTTTTCCAGAAAAAGATATTTCTGGAGATGTATGTCAAAGTGGAAAAGGACTGGCGAAACAAGGACAGCAAGCTGAAAAGTTTCGGTTATCAGCCCGAGTAGTCTGAACCCGGACCTTGCACCGGGTTACAATAAATAAAAAGGAATATGGGAAATATTGTTGCTATTGTAGGACGCCCCAATGTAGGTAAATCAACGTTGTTTAACCGATTGACACAATCCCGTCAGGCGATTGTGAACGAGGCGGCCGGCACCACCCGTGACCGCCAGTATGGCAAAGTGGAGTGGAATAGTCAGGAATTTTCGGTTATCGATACAGGGGGATGGGTAGTGAACTCCGATGATGTGTTTGAAGAAGAGATAAACAAGCAGGTCGCTTTGGCTATAGAAGAGGCCGATGTTATCTTGTTTGTCGTGGATGTGATGAACGGGGTTACTGCGCTGGATGACCATGTGGCCGAAATCCTGCGCCGGAGCAGGAAACCTGTCTTTTTGGTCGCCAACAAGGCCGATACTCATGACTGGCAGTATGCTGCGGCTGAATTTTATTCGCTGGGATTGGGTAATCCGTATTGCATATCGGCTGTTAACGGTGCAGGAACGGGAGATTTGCTGGATGAGGTTGTCGCCCGTTTTCCCGAAAAAGCCGATGAGGATACAGAGGCGGATTTGCCCCGCATTGCTGTCGTCGGTCGTCCGAACGCCGGAAAATCATCCATTATCAATGCCTTTGTCGGAGAGGAGCGCAATATTGTTACCGATATTGCGGGTACGACCAGAGATTCGATTTATACCCGTTATAATAAATTCGGTTTTGATTTTTATCTGGTCGATACGGCCGGTATCCGAAAAAAAGGCAAGGTTACGGAGGATTTGGAATACTACTCCGTCATCCGGTCGATACGTGCGATAGAGAACTCGGATGTGTGTGTGTTGATGATAGATGCTACACGTGGCATTGAGAGTCAGGATTTGAATATTTTTTCACTTATTCAGAAGAATAAAAAAGGACTGGTCGTCTGTGTCAATAAGTGGGATTTGGTGGAAGACAAAACGAATAAAGCCATCAAAGAGATGGAAAATGCTATCCGGGAACGGTTTGCTCCGTTTACCG
Organism: Coprobacter sp.; assembly: GCA_022511245.1. Lineage (GTDB taxonomy): Bacteria > Bacteroidota > Bacteroidia > Bacteroidales > Coprobacteraceae > Coprobacter. The sequence goes on along the minus strand of JAFLRV010000045.1, from coordinate 5,220 downwards.
ATTTCCCGATTATTTATACGTCGGCTTTAACGAAACAGCGCATCTTTAAGGTGCTGGAAACGGTTGCCGAAGTGTATCGGAACAGGCAGACCCATATCCCGACGGCGAAACTGAACGAAGAGATGCTGCCCATTATCGAGAATTATCCTCCGCCTGCCCATAAAGGGAAGTATGTAAAGATTAAGTATGTGACCCAGATTAAAGGGTCGTTTGTTCCCACGTTTATTTTCTTCTGTAACCTGCCTCAATGGGTGAAAGAGCCGTACAAACGTTTCCTGGAGAACAAGATTCGTTCGAAATGGACATTTACCGGAACGCCGATAAATATATTTATGAGAGAAAAATAAAAACAAATCCCGAAATGCTTACCTGCACTTCGGGATTTGTTTTTTTCTTTGCGGTTGCGATGCCGGGAGACTCGCAGCGGTTTTATTATCGTGCCCCGATGGGTTACAACGGTTGTCCGGTGGCGATAAGTTTGTTTTTCAGCGGATTGGAGTACATCTCCAGAATCTTGTGCCGCAGGAATACCTCGTCTTTGTCCGGGAGATCGGTTATCTTGTCAATCTGCCCCTGTACATAGTTGTTGAAGAATGCCTTTTCTTCTTCGCTGTATCTGTCGGTAAACCGGTTGTTGCCGTACAGCAAATCGTAGGCTACATAATTGCCGGTATATATCATGTAGTTGCTGTGTATGGCCCGGTCGATGATATGGGTAATCCGGGTGATGGTGTCGGTTTTGTCCAGGTCGTCGCTCAATGCGGCAATCTGTTCGTTGATGGGCTCCGACAGGGCAAAATGGATATGGCCTTTGTAACCGAGTATTCCTTTTTCCATATTCAGCAGGTCGTCGTGAGGGGTCTTTTTGAAATCGGGATTGTCCCGTTTCTGCTGGAACTCCTGCGCTTTCAGGTAATCGCACGGGTCGTATTCGTAAGAGATGGATACCGGTACGATGTTCAGGCTCATAATGTTTTCCTTCAGCGTGCCTGTTCCCCCTAAGTTAAACATCTTGATCATGCTCTCCTGTGTGCGGTCGTCCGAGTCTTTGGCCCGGCCTTCCCGTTGGGCAATCCACAACGACTGGTGTTTTTCCTGTATGGTGTAGCGGATGTAGTTGGACAACCGTTTCGAGACCTCCAGCATCTTGCGTACCGGCACGTTGCGGTTGACGATGACACTTTTGTTCACCCGTACCAGATTGGCTATCCAATCGTATATGAGCAGGTTGTCGCCGATGGCTACCTCGCATGTGTCGAAGCGGTTTTCGTGCAGCATCACGTTCAGAAACGAGGCATCGAGTACGATATCCCGGTGATTGGACATGTATGTGTAATTCCCGTCCGTACTGATTTTGTCGAATCCCGACCCGTCGATGCCGGATGATGAAACCTGTATGAGTTTGTACAGAAGCGGCAGTGCCAATTTTATCTGAAACTCTTTTTTGGTGCGGCAGGAGTACATCAATTGGCAAAATTCGGCATAATCGATGTCGGGTATAATACATCTGACGGCATGTTCGAATCCTTTCTCCCGGGCAATCGACCGGATTACTTCGGGAAGTTCTTCGTCGTGGAAAGGTCTTATTTCGTCAAAATCAAAAAATGGTTCCATTGCTAAAAAATATAGTAGCCTTTTGGCTTGTTTTAGTTGTGTGTTATTTCATTTTCGATGATATCGGTCAGGACATCTTTTATATCGACGCCCATCGCCCGGACTTGTTGGGGGATAAAACTGGTTTCGGTCATTCCGGGTGTGGTATTTACTTCGAGCAGATGAGGGGTGTCGCCGATGACGATGTAGTCGACGCGGATAATGCCTTTGCATCCGACAAGGTCATAGATGCGGGAAGTCATATGCTGCACTTTCCGGGTAACCTCGTCCGATAATCGGGCCGGCGTTATTTCCTGTGCTTTCGAGGCGGTATATTTGGCCTCGTAATCGAAAAATTCGTTTGAGCTCACTACTTCGGTAATGGGAAATACCACTTCGTTTTTCCGGGTCTTGTAGCAGCCGCAGGTGATTTCGGTACCCGACATGAACGATTCGACAATGACTTCGTTCCCCTCTTCGAATGCCCGTTCGATGGCCGGTTGTATCTGGTCTGCCGTTTTCACTTTGGTCGTTCCGAAGCTGGACCCTCCGACATTGGGTTTGATGAAACAGGGCAGCCCGATGCGGGACAGCACCTCTCCGTCGCTGACCGATTCTCCCTTGCGCAACATCATCGATTCGGCGATGGGGAATCCGAACCCTTTCAGATAACGGTTGCAGGTGTATTTATTGAACGTCAGCGCCGCTGCCAGCACTCCGCAACAGGAGTAGGGCATTCCTATCATGTCGAAATAACCCTGCAAAAGTCCGTTTTCGCCGGGTGTCCCGTGTATGGTGATATAGGCAAAGTCGAACCGGTGTTTCTGTCCGCCGGTTTCAAAACTGAAATCATTCTTGTCTATCTCGGCGGTTGTCCCGTCGGGCAGTTCGGCATACCAGCCTTTTTTCGATATTTTTACGATGCAGGCATCGTATCGTTCGGAGTCTAAAAATGAATAAATACCTTTCGCACTTTTTTCTGAAACAACTATTTCTGATGAATCTCCTCCGGCGACAATGGCAATCTTTCGCTTGTCCATATGGCAATCAATTTAAAATTGTTCTTTTGTAACGGCTTTTCAGCAGATGTCCCTGTTCGACATATAGGTTCTCCATTTGTGAATCAAATTCGACATATCGTCCGGTATCTCCGAGTCGAAAAAGAGTTCTTTCCCGGTTCGGGGATGGACAAATCCCAGCGTTTTGGCATGTAAAGCCTGTCGGGGACACACGGCAAAGCAGTTATGTACAAATTGTTTGTATTTGGTAAAAGTCGTTCCTTTCAGAATTTCGTCTCCGCCATACCGGGCATCGTTGAACAGCGGGTGGCCGATATGTTTCATGTGTACTCTGATTTGGTGAGTACGGCCGGTTTCGAGACGGCACTCGACGACAGAGACATACCCCAGCCGTTCGATAACCGAGTAATGGGTTACGGCCGGTTTGCCGTTGTCCCCTTCCGGGAAAACGCACATCTGCAACCGGTCTTTCAGGCTGCGGCCGATATTCCCTTCGATTCGGCCCTGTCCGTCGGTCACGTTGCCCCATACGACAGCTACATATTTGCGTTGGGTCGTTTTGTTGAAAAATTGAGCTCCCAGTCCGGTCTTGGCATCGGGTGTTTTGGCGATGACCAGCAGCCCCGATGTATCTTTGTCTATCCGGTGCACCAGCCCCAGACGGGGATCCGATACATCGAAATCCGGATGGTTCCGAAAATGGTAAGCCAGCGCATTGACCAGCGTTCCGGAATAGTTTCCGTGCCCCGGATGTACCACCAGCCCGGCCGGTTTGTTGACCACCAGCACATCGTCGTCTTCATATACGATGGACAGGGGGATGTCTTCGGGAACAATCTCCAGTTCATATCTCGGCCGGTCCATAACGACCGAAACAATATCGTCGGGCTTGACCCGATAATTGGATTTTACGGCCGTTCCGTTGACTAAGATGCAGTTGGCTTCGGCGGCCTGTTGTATGCGGTTGCGGGAGATATTTTCGATGCGGGCAGTCAGAAATTTGTCGACCCGCAGCAGTTTCTGCCCTTTGTCGGCGACAAACCGGTAATGTTCGTAAAGTTCGTTGCCCTCTTCATCTGCCAGTTCGTTGTCGGGGCAGGGAACGGTATCGGTCAATTTATGTATTTCATCGTCTGTCATTCCAACCATCCTTCGTCGATTAAAGGCATCTCTGTATCGGTTATGCCGGAATCCGGCAGCAGGGTCGAGTCCATATATCCGTTACCGACCCTCAATGTCAGCCGGGCATTTATCGGCATTTTGGTTCCCCGCTCCACCGGTTGGCCGTTATAGCAGACCTCGATGACCAAATCCCGGTATTCCGAAGGAACATATTCGGTGGCCGGTTCGGGAAATCCCATTCCTTTCAACAGGGCCACCGCCTGCCGGTGAGACATGTCTTTTACATCGGGTACGGTCGTTTTTCGGGGCGACCGGGCATTGATGGTGACGAAAACGATGCGGTTCTCTTTGACCAGAGAGCCTTCCGGCGGGGTCTGGTCGATGATGCTTCCCGGTATGGCGTCGGGGTAGTATATCGAGTCGATAATCTCGCATTTCAGATGATGGCGGGCCAGCAGTGCGGCGGCGTCCTGTACCTGCATCCTCCCGATATCGGGTACGCTGATTGCCTGTCCGTGCCGGGTATAGGCGCTAAGCCACCACAATACCAGACACAGCAATACCATTGCCGTGACGGAGATAAGCAGAAGCGTCCTTACGATAAGGTGTTCTTTTAAAAAAACAATCCATTTTTTTATTATCATAGCCAATCATCATAAGATTTACAAAGATAATTATTTTTTCTGTTTTCCCAGCGCCGTTTCGGTTTTATTGACCCGAATGGGCAATTTATCGGTTGCGGTTATGGCCGGACAGGATGCGATTTTTGCCGGTCAGGGGCGTAAAAAAACGGGTATCGGTTGATTATGAAATGTAAAACTTGTACATTTGTAACCGGTACGGCCGGATTTTACTTGTCCGGCAGGACGTAAAAACCGTTTAAAGAAACAGATATGAAGAGAAACGTAATCATATGGGCCGGCGCTGTCGGGCTGGTGTGCTGCCTGTTCGGCCCGTCTGTCGTTGCTGGCTGGTATATTCTCCGGCAGAAACAGAAGATGGAGGACTTTAGAACGCAGGTGGAAATGGAGCGGGAGAAGGAGGCGCTGGAACGGGAATATGCCGATCTGGCTCTTCAGTATGACCAGTATGAAGGCAGCAAACTGTTGATTAACAACGACTCTTTAGTCGAGAAACTGGATGCCGAGAGGATGAAGGTGCAGCGGTTGCTCGAAGAGCTTCGCACCGTGAAATCGACCAATACGGCCCGCATCAATGAACTGAAAAAAGAGATAGAGACCTTGCGTGGCATCATGCGCAGTTATGTCATTCAAATCGATTCGCTCAACTCGTTGAATGAGAAACTGGTCGAAGAGAACAGAACGGTCACCCGCAAATACGAAGAGGCGACCCAGACGGCCACGCAGTTGCAGAAGGACAAGGAACAGTTAAGCCAGAAGGTTACGATTGCCTCCAAACTCGATGCCGTAGGGATTACCGTAACGCCGGTCAGCAATCGGGGCAAAGCTGTAACGAAAATCGGCAA
>JAFLRV010000044.1 GCA_022511245.1 Coprobacter sp. | reverse complement strand
GTCATCAACGCCCTTTCGGAAAAGCTGCGGGAACTGCGGGAGCAAATCGACCGCATCGAAAACAGAAACGAGGACGACAACAACGACAAAAAAGCGGCCCGATACCGCAAAATATTCGCTGAAATCACCGCTATCCTGCGCAACGACATCAATCCGGGCGAGTTCGGTGCCGACGTGAAAACGGACGCCGTGTACATCCGGACGCTGTGGAACCGCATCGACTCGTTTCTGAACGAAGGCACCGCCGGCCTCCCGCCGGAGACGCCGGCGAACGAGGTGCTGAAAAACCGCTGCTTCCATTTCAACGTATGGGGCTGGGAGTACCAGAAATCGCTCTGGCAGGAGGTGAAAGGAAATCTCTACCCGCTCTTCCTGTGCGAATTCGGCGAATCGTGGCGGACCGACTTTCTGAAAAAACGGATTAAGGACAACGACCTGATTTTCCTCTACCGCACGGGCGGAAACGGGTATGTGGGGCTTTCCCGGGCACGGGGCTATGTGACGGTCGTCTTCGACGGAAGCGGCGACAAGTCGTCCATCAAATGCTACCGGCACAACTACAGCTCCGGCGAGACGCAGGTTCTCGACTGGGACCGCATCGAAAGGGAATCGCCCGAATATGCCCGGAAACTGATTCGGCTGCAGGAGGAATACAATGCCGAAAACACCTATTTCCAAGGGGAAACGGCTTACTACTCGTACCTCTATGTGGAACCGGTCCTGCTGTATGAGGAGGGGGTGGGCACCAACGAGGTCTACCGCCGCACCATCTCGCCGTTTGACGCCCATTCGGCCTGGATTATCTTCTCCCGCTTCAGACAGGCGGTGGAGAGCGGCCGGGTGACCGACGGCTTTGTCGACCGGGAGAAATTCGAGGCGCTGGCGGCGGAAAACCGGACTGCGCTGCCGTGACACCGGAAACAGAAAAAAAAGAAAAGGATGCAAATCGTTGCATCCTTTTCTTTTTATGTCATCGGACAAATTGCTTTACCAATCAGTTCTGGGGCGTTACCGAAACAAAAGAACGGTTTCTTGTTTTGCGGAAAACCACCACACCGTTGACCAGTGCGAAAAGGGTATGGTCTTTGCCGATACCTACATTTTCACCGGGATGATGAACGGTTCCTCTCTGACGAACAAGAATGTTGCCTGCTTTGGCGAACTGTCCGCCAAAAACTTTTATACCTAATCGTTTACTTTCTGATTCACGGCCGTTCTTCGAACTACCGACACCTTTCTTATGTGCCATTTTCTTACGTTTTTACAGGGTTAAGCAACAATTTCTTTAACTAACACTTCGGTAAAAGCCTGACGGTGACCGTTACGTTTGCGATATCCTTTTCTTCTCTTTTTCTTGAAGATAATCACTTTATCGCCTTTTACGTGAGACAATACCTCACCGACCACTTTGGCACCTTCCACTACCGGAGCACCAACTTTTACCTCTCCGTCGTTGTCGACCAACAACACTTTGTCGAACTCGACGGCAGCTCCTTGCTCTGCCGCCAAACGGTGAACAAACAGCTTTTTGCCGGATTCGACCTTGAACTGCTGTCCTTGAATTTCTACAATAACGTACATCTGTTATATAATTATACAGGTTACCTCCGGAAGGTGGAAGCGTTCCGGACGCTTCTCTTGGTCTACCTTGCACGGAACAAGGCCACAAAAATACACCTTTGTTTTTTCTTATGCAAATTTCCGGAGCGATAATTTACACCCGAACCGGTAATTTTTATCGTCCCGGCGGTGCAAAATCGAACGGGAGTGCTTATCTTTGCCCCATCGGGGAGTGACTGAACAAAACCGGCCGCACCGGGTTTATAGGTGTGATTATTATTCATTTCAAAAACACAACGACCTATGTTGAAAGCTATGCTTATTGCCGGAATCGGCGGATTTATCGGTACTTGCGGACGGTATCTGACAGGCCGGCTGGCCCACAGCCTGCTCCCTTCCCTCTTCCCTTACGGGACGTTCGCCGTCAACGTCATCGGCTGTTTCCTGATCGGAATATTCTTCGGGCTGGCCGAGAAAACGAATCTCATCTCCCCGAACATGAATCTTTTTCTCATTACCGGATTCTGCGGCGGATTCACCACCTTCTCGTCATTCTCCGACGACATGTATCTGCTCCTGCAAAACCGGCACTGGAGCTTCTTTTCGCTCTATCTGGGGCTGAGCATCCTGCTGGGTCTCCTCATGGTGTGGGTGGGCCGGAGTCTGATTAAATCGGCCTGACAAGTCAAAAATAGCGGTATCGGTTCCGGGCGTACAAACTTTTTCCCGCTGACGATGTTATAAAAAAGTCAGAGGGGAAGTTCTGACGTATCTTTTATTTACTTACTAAATCTTTGTATTATGCATTTAACGCCCAAAGAAATCGATAAACTGAGACTGCTTTCGCTGGGAATGATTGCCGAACGGCGTCTGAAAAAAGGACTTAAACTGAATTATCCGGAGGCCGTCGCCTTCATTACGTCGGCCGCACTGGAGGGTGCCCGGGAGGGGAAAACACTGGAAGAGGTGATGACCGACTCGGCCAATGTCCTGAAAAAAGAACATGTCATGGAAGGAGTGGCCGACATGATCAAACTCCTTCAGGTCGAAGCCGTATTTACCGACGGGTCCCGTCTGGTAAGTATTCACAATCCGATTAAATAACCTCATAAAATCACGCTTATGGATACGAAAAAAAAGACCGGGTCCGGCCGCAGACCGGCCGCCGGTTATGAAACGCCGGAAGGGGTATTTACCGGAATACCGCCTATCGCCTACCCCAACACGCCGGGATTTTCCCCCAAAAAACCGGTTGTCGTGGGCGGAGAGATTCTGGCGGACGAACCCATCGAATACAACCTTAACCGCCGCACGGTAAAACTGACCGTGCGCAATACGGGAGACCGCCCCATACAAATCGGGTCGCATTTCCATTTCTTCGAGGTCAACCGCTACATGGAGTTTGACCGGCCGGCCGCCTTCGGCTGCCACCTGAACATCCCGGCCACGACGGCCGTGCGGTTCGAACCGGGCGAGGAGAAGGTGGTGGAACTGGTCGCTTACGGCGGCAAACGACGCATCGTCGGGTTCAACAACCTCACGATGGGGTATGCCGGCTGTCAGGACGAACCCTCCTACTACCCCACCCGCATGAAAGCTATCCGCCAAATGGAGGAGAACCTGTTCAAAAGCATTCCGGAGGCGGAAGCCCGGACAGCGGCCCGCACCGCAACGAAAACCAGCGCAAAGGCGGAACCGAAAGCCAAAACCCGGCCCGCCGCAAGTAAAACTACTAAACACTGATCTGTATGGCTACAATTTCAAGGCAAGAATACAATAACCTGTTCGGACCCACCGTAGGCGACAAGATACGGCTGGGCGACACCGACCTGTATGTAGAGATAGAAAAAGACCTCCGGGTCTACGGCGACGAAGTCGTGTACGGCGGCGGAAAAACCATCCGGGACGGCATGGGACTGGCCAACACCATGACCTCGAAAGAGGGCTCGCTGGACCTGGTCATCACGAACGTGACGATTATCGACGCCAAACTCGGCGTGGTCAAAGCGGATGTCGGTATCAAAGACGGCCGCATCGCCGGTATCGGAAAGGCCGGAAACCCCAACGTCATGGAAGGGGTGCACCCCGACCTGATTACCGGACCGGCCACAGACGCCATATCGGGCGAACACCTGATACTGACGGCGGCCGGCATCGACGGCCATGTGCACTTTATCTCTCCCCAGCAGGCATACGCCTCGCTGAGCAACGGCATCACCACCCTTATCGGCGGCGGTATCGGCCCGACCGACGGGTCGAACGGAACGACGATTACCTCCGGCAGGTGGAACCTGGAACGGATGCTCGAATCGGCCGAAAGCCTGCCCGTCAATCTGGGATTTCTCGGCAAAGGGAACTGCTCGGTGACCGAAGCGCTCGAAGAGCAGATTATAGCCGGTGCCTGCGGGCTCAAAATCCACGAAGACTGGGGCGCCACGCCCGGCACGATACGGGCCTCGATGGCCACAGCCGACAAATTCGACGTGCAGGTGGCGATTCACACCGATACGCTGAACGAAAGCGGCTACGTGGAAGACACCATCGCCGCTATCGACGGCCGCACCATGCACACCTACCATACCGAAGGCGCCGGCGGGGGGCATGCTCCCGACCTGCTGAAAATGGCCTCCATGGCCAATATCCTGCCCTCGTCGACCAACCCGACACTGCCGTTCGGCATCAACTCGCAGGCCGAACTGTTCGACATGATTATGGTGTGCCACAACCTGAACCCGAAAATCCCCTCCGACGTCTCTTTCGCCGAAAGCCGGGTGCGCCCCGAAACACAGGCGGCCGAAAACGTGCTGCACGATCTCGGCGTGCTCTCGATGGTTTCGTCGGACTCGCAGGCGATGGGCCGTGTCGGGGAATCGTTCATGCGGACGTTCCAGATGGCCTCCTACATGAAAAAAACACGGGGCAAACTTATCGAAGACGCCGACGGAAACGACAACTTCCGGGTGCTCCGCTACATCGCCAAAATTACGATTAACCCGGCCATTACCTACGGCATCTCCGACATTCTCGGTTCGGTGGAGAAAGGCAAAATGGCCGACCTCGTCCTGTGGGAGCCTGAATTTTTCGGTGCCAAACCGAAACTGGTCCTCAAAGGCGGACTTATCAACTGGTCGAACATGGGTGACCCCAACGCCTCGCTGCCGACGCCCCAGCCGTGCTACTTCCGGCCGATGTTCGGAGCGCTGGGCCCGGCCATGCCCAAAACGTGCGTGTCGTTCGTCTCCCGGGCGGCTTACGACTCCGGCATCAAGGAACGGCTTCACCTCGAACGCATCGTCTATCCGGTGCGCCGCACCCGCCAGCTGACCAAATACGACATGGTGCGCAACGGCGGCATGCCCAACATCGAGGTCAATCCCGAAACGTTCGCCGTACTGGTCGACGGCGTGCATGCCTACACGCCGCCTGCCAAAGAGTTCCCGCTGTCACAGCTCTATTTCTTCAGTTAACGGAACGGCGGAAGAGCGTGCATCCCGGATTTTCGCAACTCCGAACCGGCATATGCGCTCTTCCGTGCCTTATTTACTCACCGCACATCTTTACACGACATGAAAGTATATTCCCGCATCATCGGAAACATCCACCGCTCTCCGGTGTGGAAAGAAAAACTGAAACCGCTGGAGGTGGAATACGTCTTCCTCGACCAGTGGACGGCGCAAAAAAGCCGTTTTTTAGCTCGCGGCGACAAAGGGACGGAATATCCCGTAGCACTCGAACGGAACAGCCGGGTGACCGACGGCGACATCATCTGTTATGCGCCGGAAGAACGCAAGGCGGCCGTACTGCGCATCGAACTCAATCCGGTGCTGGTCATCGAACTGGAGGAACTGGCCCGGAAAGCACCCGAAACCGTACTGCATACGGCTGTGGAACTGGGACACGCCATCGGCAACCAGCACTGGCCGGCCGTGGTGAAGGGATACCGGGTGTTCGTCCCGCTGACCGTCGACAAAAAAGTCATGCTCAGCGTGATGGAGACACACCACATCGAAGGCATATCCTATGCCTTCCAGCCCGGACAGGAGATTATCCCCTATCTGGCCCCGCACGAAATCCGGCGGCTGTTCGGCGGTACCGGACAGGAGAGCCATGCGCACACGCACCCGGAAGAGGGGCTTCGCCACCCGGAGGAGAACAACATCCACGCTCACTAAACGGGCCGGAATATGGGAAAAAGACTCACAACCGTCATGCGGCTGCTCCAGTTCTCGGACTCGGCCTTCCCGGTGGGGACATTCTCGTTCTCGAACGGACTGGAAACGGCGGCGCATCACGGCATCGTGCACGATGCCCGTACACTGGAAAGCTATACCCGGTCCCTGATGCGGCAGGCGGCCTACAGCGACGGAATCGCCGCTCTCGAAGCCTGCCGGGCCACCGGCGGAAACCGGTATGACCGGGTGCTCGAAACCGACCGGAGGCTGCTGCGGTGCAAAATGAACGGAGAGGCCCGGCTCATGCTCCGCCGGATGGGAAAGAAACTGGCGGAACTGGGCAGCAGCCTGTTCGACAGCGACCTGCTGCGGCAGTGGCTCGGCGACATCCGGACCGATGCGGCGCCGGGAACCTATCCGGTGGCGCAGGGGATAACGTTTTCGCTGGCGGGCGTGAACGAAAAGGAGCTGTTCTGCTCGCTCCAGTACGGCGTGGCCAACATGATATTGAGCGCCGCCCTGCGATGTGTCCGGGTATCGCACTACGACACCCAGCGCATCCTGTTCGCACTCGGCGACGAACTGCCGGAGCTGTACGAAGAGATTCGCACGCTCTCAACGGACGACATGAACGCATTCGTGCCCGAAGCGGACATCCTCGCCTCACTGCACGAAAAAGGAAACATGCGCATGTTTATGAATTAATCGGAAAAAGAAAGCATATGAACAACAACACTTGCCGGATAGGCATCGGCGGCCCCGTAGGTTCAGGGAAAACCGCCCTCATCGAAGCCATTACGCCCCGACTGCTCGAACGGGGGATGAAAGTACTGATTATCACCAACGACATCGTGACGACCGAAGACGCCAAACATGTGCGCAAAACACTGAAAGGCATTCTGGTCGAGGAACGCATTATCGGAGTGGAAACGGGCGCCTGCCCCCATACCGCCGTGCGGGAAGACCCCTCGATGAACATCGCCGCCGTAGAGGAGATGGAGGCCCGGTTTCCCGACGGAGACATCGTGCTCATCGAATCGGGCGGCGACAACCTGACGCTGACGTTCAGCCCGGCTCTGGTCGACTTCTTCATCTACGTCATCGACGTGGCCGCCGGAGACAAAATCCCCCGTAAAGACGGACCGGGCATCTCGCAATCGGACATCCTCGTCATCAACAAAACCGACCTCGCCCCCTATGTACACGCCAGTCTGGAGGTCATGCGGCACGACTCGGAGCTGATGCGGCCCGGCAAACCGTTTGTCTTCACCAACTGCATGACCGGCGAAGGAATAGAAGAACTGGTGGAACTGATTTTCCGCATGGCGCTGTTCGACCGGAAAGATAAAAACAACGACAGCGAATCCCGATGACCGCCGAAACACTTGTCAGACACAAAACCGCCCGCCCGGCCGTCGATTTCTCTTCGGCGCCGGAGATGAAACCGTACCTGGAGGAGCCGAAAGCCATGTATGTGGGGGCACCGGGCAAACACGGGTATCTGAAACTGGGATTTGAAATAGACCCCAGAGGAAAGTGCATCCTGCGGGAGCTCGACCGCCGGGCTCCGCTCATCGTGCAGCAGGAGCTTTATTTCGACGAAGAGATGCCCGACATGCCCTGCGTGTATATCCTCTCTTCGGGAGGACCCAACGTCGACGGAGACCGCTACCAGCAGGACATCACCGTGCGGAAAAACGCCTTTGCCTTTATCTCGACCGGAGCGGCGACCAAACTGGCGGAGATGCGCTACAACTACTCCGGGCTGATACAGAACATCGTTCTCGAAGAGGGGGCTTATCTGGAAATGCTGCCCGAACCCGTCATCCCCTGCCGGCATACCCGTTTCATCTCGGACACCCGCATGCAAATCGCCCCGTCGGCCACCGCCCTCTATGCCGAAATATTCCTGAGCGGACGCAAATATTACAACGTAGGCGAACGGTTCGCCTACGACATTCTCTCGGTGTGCACGCACGGGGAACGCCCCGACGGCGAACAGCTGTTCCGGGAGAAATTCATCGTCAGGCCGGGAAACATGCCCCTCTGCACGCCGGGCATACTGCACGATTACGACGTATTTGCCAATGTCGTGGTGGCCACACCGCCGGAACACGCCGACCGTATCTACGAAAAAACCGAAGCCTTCATCGACCCGCAGCGGAACATGGCCGCCGGCATCTCCCGCCTGCCCAACGACAGCGGCCTGCTCTACAAAGTGCTCGGCCCGGAACCCGGCCCGGTCAAAAAGGCGGTGCGGGCATTTGCCTCGACGGTGCGGCAGGAGATTAAAGGCCGCCCCCTGCCGGAAGAATTTCCGTGGAGATAACCGACATCAATCGTTTAACACAAAATCATACTGTTATGACAGAACATGTGCAAACAACCTCGACGGCCCGCTGGACGACATGCGTCAAGGCCGTGCTGAAAGGCAGCGGACAGGTCATGTTTCAGGGAAACGGCTGGACCGGACTGCTTTTTCTTATCGGGATTTTTATAGGAGCCTATCAGGAAGGACAGCCTCCGGTGGCGTGGGGCGCCCTCGTCGGCTTGATGGCCTCGACCCTCGCCGGAATGCTGCTGCACCAGCCGGCCGATGAGGGAAACAACGGCTTGTGGGGCTTCAACGGCATTCTGGTGGGATGCGCCTTCCCCACGTTTCTGGGGAATACCCCGCTGATGTGGACAGCCCTCGTTCTCGGCGCCATGATGAGCACCTGGATACGGACCGGGTTCAACCACGTCATGGCTTCCTGGAAAACCAACTCGCTCACCTTTCCGTTCGTTTTCACCTCCTGGATATTCCTGCTGGCGGCCCGCATGCTGAAAGGGTTGCCGCCCGAATACATGTCGGCGCCGGAACTCACCGCCACCCTCCATACCGCACTCGACACCAGTCCCGGCTCGCTGTTCGTCTACTGGCTGAAAGGAATCGCCCAAGTCTTTCTGATTAACTCGTGGGTAACCGGCATCTTCTTCCTGGCCGCCCTGTTTGTCAGCAGCCGCTGGGCAGCGCTGTGGGCCGCCGTCGGGTCGGCACTGGCTCTGGGTGTCGCCCTGCTGTATCAGGCCGCCGGAAGCAGCATCGCCTCCGGGCTGTACGGCTTCAGTCCCGTACTGACCGCCATCGCTCTGGGCTGCACCTTCTACCAGCCGGGATGGCGTTCAGCCCTGTGGGCATTGACGGGAATCGTGGCGACCGTATTCATCCAGGCGGGAATGAACGCCCTGATGATGCCGTTCGGTCTGCCGACCTTCACCGCCCCCTTCTGCGTGGCGACATGGCTCTTCCTGCTGCCGCTCTACAAACTCGATGAGAAAGAGCCGGACCACTCGGCCTGGCATAAAAGAAAAAAACTGACCCATGACCACCGGACAACCGATTAACATGGAGACCATGCCCCTGCGGCGGGGACACTTCCGGGTACTGGCCGTCGCCTCGATGGGACAGATTACGGGAGCGGGACTCTCCACGCTGGTGGGTATCGTGCTGCCCATGATACAGCTGATGCGGCATCCGGAACTCTCGTCGCTGCAACAGGGCCTCATCGCCTGTACCAGTCTGACCGGCATCACGGTCGGGTCGCTCGTGTTCGGGCGGCTGAGCGACCGGTACGGCTACCTCTTTTTCCTGCGGCTGTGTCCGGTTATCACGCTGGCAGCCTCGCTGCTGGCCTGTTTCACCGCCTCGCTGCCGGGTCTCATCGCCGGACTTTTCTTTATGGGGTTCGGCATCGGCGGCGAATACAGCCTCGACTCGGACTACATCTCCGAAATCATGCCCCGCCGCTGGCGGCTCTGGATGGTAGGCGTCGCCAAAGCCAGTTCGTCACTGGGCAATATTCTGGTGGCTCTCCTCTGCTTTCTGCTGCTGAAAAACGGAGACAATCCGGCCGTATGGAACCGGCTGCTGCTATTCGTGTCGGCGCTGGCCGCCGTCATGATAGTCTCACGCATCCGGTTCGCCGAAAGTCCGGGCTGGCTCATCGCCCGCAACCGTGTCGGAGAAGCCGAAGCCGCCGTCCGGTATTTCTTGGGGCCCGATGTGGAAGCCGTCGTGAAAACCTCCGGCGACCGGCCGGCCGGACACCGTATCGGGCCGGACCTGGAGGTGGGCGAGATACGCAACCGGAAGAAACAGGCCGTCCCGTTCCGGAAAATGTTTACAGGCAACAACCTGAAAAGGGTGATTCTCAGCGGAGTCCCCTGGGCCTGCGAGGGACTGGGGGTCTACGGCATCGGCGTATTCCTGCCCATGCTGGTAATGGCGCTCGGCATAGAGGCCTCCAGCAGCGGAACCGCCGCACCGTTTGCCCGCATCGTCGATTCCGTCAGAACCACCACCTGGATTAACCTCTCCATGTTGCCGGGCTTTGCACTGGGATTGCTGCTCGTCAACCGGTGGAGCCACATCCGCATACAGGTGTGGGGCTTCATCCTGTGCGCACTCGGTCTGCTGCTCCTGCTCATCGCCTACCGGTTCCGCCTCCCGACAGCCGTCGCCCTGACCGGTTTCATGATTTTCGAAATCTTCCTCAATGCCGGCCCGCACCTGATGACGTTCATCCTCCCGTCGCAAATCTATCCGGTGGCCGATCGGGGCGAAGGAGCCGGTCTGGCCGCTGCCATCGGGAAAACTGGGGCCATTGCCGGAGTGCTGTTTGTCCCGCTGCTGCTCTCTTGGGGCGGGGCGACCGCCGTTCTGCTGGTCGCCGCCGCCGTACAAATCACAGGGGCCGCCGTCACCGGACTGCTCGGTCGGAAAGTGATTCCGAACCCGTCCGGAACTCCGGCCGCCTAATTATGGACATTTAAACTTTTACGTTATGGAAACCGCTGTACATGAACTCGTCTCTCAAAAAAAAGGACTTTATGGATTTCTCCATATTCTGGTGCTGGCACTCTCCCTTTTTCTGATTATCACCATCTCCATCGACACGTTTAAAAACGTTCCGTTCTATACCCAACCCATATTCATGAAAATACAGTTCTGGATATGTATCGTCTTTCTGCTCGACTTTTTTATCGAATTTTTCCTGGCCAAACAGAAAGGACGCTTTTTCGCCTCCCATTTCATCTTCCTGCTCGTGTCCATCCCCTACCACCAGCTCGTCGCCTGGCTGGGATGCCCCCTTTCGCAGGACATGGAGTACATCTTCCGCTTTATCCCCCTCATACGGGGCGGATATGCGCTCACTATCGTCATCAGCTGGTTTACCTTCAGCCGGGCGACTAACCTGTTTGTAACCTACCTGATTACGCTGCTGTCGATGATTTACTTCGGCAGCCTCGCCTTTTTCACCATTGAACAGGGCGTGAACCAGCTCGTCAACAACTACTCCGACGCCCTCTGGTGGGCCTTCATGGATGTCACCACCGTAGGCTCCAACATTATCGCCGTGACCGCTATCGGCCGTATCCTCTCGGTACTGCTGGCCGCTCTCGGCATGATGATGTTCCCCATCTTTACGGTTTATATTACCAATCTTATTGAAAAGCGGAACAAAGAGAAAGAAACCTATTACAAAACCCACCCGGACACCGTCGTCTACGAAAACGAACCGGCGCCCGGAAACCACTAAAAAATGATAACCTATGAACTACAGTATCAGTATCCTGTTTCGGGCTATACCTCTGATAATGGCCCTTTTCTGTTTCGGCTACGGCAGTTTCATCATCGGCAACAGCGCCGATGAAGCCCGGTTTGTGGCCGGCCCCGTAATCGTCTCGTTAGGCATGATTTGCATCGCCCTGTTCGCAACGGCGGCCACCATCATCCGGCAAATCATCCGCACCTATAACCTCATCGTGCAGTATGCCCTCCCCATTCTGGGCTACGGAGTCGCCGCCGCCACCTTTTTTTCGGGCTGGCTCTATATGAATCAGGGATATGACGCCGACCACCTCATCGCCGGACACGTCATCTGCGGCGTAAGTTTCGTGACCGCCTGCGTGGCGACGACCGCAACCGCCTCGACCCGCTTCTCGTTCATCCCCGAAAACTCGAAACGCACCGACCGGGAAACCCCCGAAGGAGCGTTCAGCTCCAAACAGGGAAACATCCTGATAGGAGTCGCCCTCTTTTTTGCCATCATGTCCTGGATATGGACCTTCTGGCTGCTCGACAGCGATATCGACCCCGATGCCGGCTACATCGCCGGACACGTCTCGGCCGGACTGGCCTGCATCTGCACCAGCCTGTTCGCCCTTGTCACCACCATCGTACGGCAGGTGCAAAACCGCTATTCCGAAACGGAGCGCAACCGGTGGCCGGCGTTGGTGCTGAGCATGGGAACACTCGCTATGGTCTGGGGATTTTTCGTGCTGGGCAACGGCCATCCGGCCCTCTCGTCCACCGGATACATCATGATAGGCTTGGGGCTGGTCTGCTTCAGCATATCGAGCAAAGTCATCCTGCTCTCGGCCATCTGGCGCAGAACATTTGCACTGGCCAACCGGATTCCCCTGATTCCGGTATGCACCGCCCTGCTCTGCCTGTTCCTCTCGGCCTTTCTGTTCGAAGCGGCGACCGTGCAGGAGAACCTGTATGTGCCGGCCCGCGTATTGGCCGGACTGGGCGGCATCTGCTTCACGCTGTTCTCCATCGTCAGCATTCTGGAAAGCGGCACCTCGAAATAGAGTGAGCCGATTGACGTATGCGGTACACGGGGGTATTTTCAACCGTGACCGCATGCGCATATATAAATATATACCATTATTTTACCAAAAGGAGCAAGCACAGCCATAAAAAGCCACGCATGGCCCCCTGCCATTGACGACAAGAACAGCAGCCGGAACACCTAACGGCTCCCCTCGTCCTGCCGTGATTTCGATTGGGTAACTAACCACACGCCGTAGAACACCAGCACAACGGCCAGCGCATGGGTGGGTTTCAGAATGCCGATGCCCATCAGCAAAGAGACCGCAACGGAGACGACAGGCTGCACATAGTTGTAGACGGAGACGACGGTAGGCCGCAGGGTGCGCTGGCCTATCATGGTAAGAATATAACAGAAGAACGTACCGATACACACCACATAAGCCACCTCGAACCAGGTCTTTACAGGGACAGGCTCCGCAAGGACATGGATGACATGGCCGAACGTGAACGGCAGCAGCATCAGCGACGCCCAGAAGAACATATACCGGTTAATCGTAAACACATGGTACCGGCGAATCAGGGGCGTGAACAGCGCCAGGTAAAGCGCATACGAGAACTGGGCGAACAGACAGAGCAGGTCGCCCCGTATGTCGCCCACCCGGCCATTGACATGGATGCTCGAAGTGACAATCAGCATAAGCGCACCGCTGAACCCCAGCAGTACCCCCAACGCCTTCTTGCCGGTAATAGGCTCTTTCAGGATAAGCGCCGAAAGCAGCAGGACGAAAATGGGCATGGAGGTGGTCACAATGGAAGCATTAATCGGCGAAGTGAGGCTGAGACCGACAGTATAACAGCACTGATTGAAAACCAGCCCGAAAAGCCCGGCACCGGCGAACCGCAATTTATCCCGCCAAGCGACATGCTCTCTGGGGGCGAACAGAGAGACCAGCCCGAACAGCAGACAAGCACCGACGACACGGAAAGTGACCATCGTGATACCGTCAAATCCGTGACTCATGGCATCTTTGCCCACAGGAGCCATCAGACCCCAGCCGGCACAAGCGCCGAACATAGCCAGATGGGCGATTAACGACCGATTGCGAAATGTCATCCTGATTCGTTTTGTGAAACTGTCCCGAAACTGTCCCGGCACATAAAACAAAAACACCCTAACTCATTGTTTTAAAATTAGTTAGGATGTTATTGTCGGGGTGAGAAGACTCGAACTTCCGACCTCCACGTCCCGAACGTGGCGCG
>JAFLRV010000043.1 GCA_022511245.1 Coprobacter sp. | reverse complement strand
TATTTTGGTAATGTTTTCGTTCTGAAGCAGTTTTTTAATCGGGTCGATAAATCCGGTCCGGTTGATTCGGAACAGAAAACAGGTATCTTCGGTCGATATCTGAATAAGGGAAACTTTATGTATCTGTCCCTTTTTGAAAGAGGGCCGTGTTTCAGTATCGAATCCCAACAGTGAAAAATCGGACAGGTAGGCGACCGCCTTTTTGGCTTCGGACGGAGTTTGCACCACCATGATGCGTCCCGGAAACAGCGCATGGGGCATATTGGCGATTTCCTCCTTACTGATGGTTATGGGTATGGTTTCTTTCATGTTGTTCAGCTCCATTCATTCGGTTCGTTTTCGGCATCGTCATACTTGTTTCCGGCATTGGGGTCGAATCTCAAATGATGCAGCGCCCGCAGTACATTGACAGATTTCTGTCCCCAATAGGCGGCGAAATTTTCCCGGCAGCCGGCCAGTGCCTCCCGAATCGACTCTTCGTGACCGAGACTGAAAGTCGAAACGAAATCTTTGATATCCTGGTAAATATCGGTCAGGTCTTCCGATATGTTGGCGACAATCGGCGTTTCGCTGTATTGCATGTCTTCCTGGAACACTTCAAGATAAGCATCATTTTCTCCCAATTTGCGGCAGAGGAGAGTTCGTATGTACTCATATACCTCTTCCGTGACGAAATGTTCGGCCGTTCCGTCGTACTCGTCCCGGCTGTCGGGCAGCAAGGTCGCTTTCAGATAGAGCAGGGGGAGCAGTTTGACAGAAGTATCGAGAAATTCAGGGTAGTTGATGTCGTTTGTCCGTTCGATAAATGAACAGAACTCTACCCCGACGGTGACGAACTCGATGATATTTTTATCGTATATGTTGTTTTCGTTCATTGTTTTCTATAAATATAACCGGTTTTCTACCATGTAATCGTATGCGCCGGCAGGTACAAAGCCGGTCATGTTTTTTCCCTGTTTTACTCCGTTCCGGATAAAAGTCGAAGAGAGTTCCATTACGGGAGCATCGGACAGGATTACATTTTTTTCGCTCTCCGGACATTTGGCCATCGGATAACCTTGTCGGGGATATACGACAAGGCTGTATTCGTTGAGAATACGGGGAGCCTCTTTCCATCGGTCGAACCCTGCCCAGTTGTCGGCCCCGATAATCAAATGGAAATCCCGGTCGGGATATTGCTCCCGCAGAGTGTCCAGCGTGCGTATCGTATATGACGGACGGGGCATCGACAATTCTATATCGCAATGTTTCAACTGCGGACATCCTTGTATGGCCCGTTCTACCATCGCCACCCGATGCCGGTCGTCAATCAGTGCCGATTGGTCTTTCATCGGGTTTTGGGGAGAGACGACAAACCAAACTTCATCCAATCCCCCGAACTGGCACAGGTAATTGGCGATAATCAGATGACCTGTGTGTATGGGGTTGAACGAACCTGAAAATATACCGGTTTTGATTCTTCTCTCCATTTTCTTTGTTACGGTTGGGCAAAAAAGGCTTTCAGCGTATTTGCGGCTTCTTGCTGGGCTTTTTCCAAATCATCATTGACGATGACTGTGTCGAATTGTTCGGCAAACGAGAGTTCGTATTCGGCCTTTGCCAACCGGCTTTCGATAACATCCGGCGCATCGGTACCCCGTTGCGTCAGTCTTTCCCGCAAGGCCTCGATGCCCGGCGGCTGTATAAATATCGACAGCGCCCGGTCTCCGTAATAGTTTTTGATGTTTACTCCGCCTTTGACGTCGACATCGAAAATCACGTTCATTCCCGCATCGGTCAGTCGGTCGACTTCCGATTTGAGCGTGCCGTAAAATTTGTCGGTATAGACCTCTTCGTATTCCAGAAATTCACCGTCGGCGATTTTCTGTCTGAACTCTTCCGGAGAGAGAAAGTAGTACTCCACTCCGTTTTTTTCAGTCCCTCTCGGTTGTCTCGACGTCGCCGAAATCGAAAAAGCCAGATTCAGATTTTGCTTGAGCAGATAGTTGATAATGGTCGATTTTCCCGAACCCGACGGAGCCGAAAATATAATCAGTTTTCCTTGCATGATATGTTGACGAATTTAGACAGGTTACATGACATTCAGCACCTGTTCCTTGATTTGCTCCAGTTCATCTTTCATGCGGACAACGATTTTCTGCAGTTCGGCATGATTCGACTTGGAGCCCAGTGTATTGATTTCCCGACCCATTTCCTGACTGATGAATCCCAGTTTTTTCCCTTGTCCTTTCCCGGTTTCCATCGTTTCGATAAAATATTTCAGGTGGTTGTCGAGCCGGTTTTTCTCTTCATTGATGTCCAGCTTCTCGATATAGAAAATCATTTCCTGTTCGAACCGGTTTTTATCGAAATCGAAGTTCTCTATCTTGCACAGGGCATCGTTTATGCGGTTTTTTATCTTGTCGATGCGTTCCGTTTCGTAAACGGCCGTTTCTTTCAGCAAAGCGGCGATATTGGCGATTTTTTCGCTGAAAAGCTGTTGCAGCATGACACCCTCCTGTATCCGGAACTCCTCCAGCTGGTCAATGGCCTTTTTCACCGTCTGCAGGAGAACATCGGTCTCTTCCTGTCCCAATTCCGTTATTTCGGTTTTGAGCGTGTCCGGCAGACGGAGCAATATCTTGAACCAATCTTCCGGCATCGGAATCCCCGTGCTTTCCGATATTTCCTGAATCTGACGGTAATAGCTTTCCACAGCCGCCTGATTGATTTGGGTGCCCGTTTCCTTGCCGATATTTTCGACATAAATGTTGAAATCGATTTTCCCTCTTTCCAGCCGTCGGCCTATTTCGGCCCGGATTTCCATCTCTTTTTCCCTGTATATGGCCGGTATGCGGGTCGACAAATCGAGTTGTTTGCTGTTCAGCGATTTTATTTCGACAGTTATTTTTCTATTGGGTAATTCGGTAACCGCTTTACCGAATCCGGTCATGGATTGTATCATCGTTATAGAATGTTTTTGCAAATTTAATTTTAATTCTCTATCCGAAAACAATAAAATCACAAAAAAAAGAACTAATTTTGGCGAATTGTAACGCAAAGAATCCGAGAAATGCCTTGCATATTGAATATAGAGACATCTACGACAGTCTGTTCGGTTGCCCTTACCTGTGACGGACAGGTCGTTTTTCGTCGGGAAAATTTCGAAGGACCTTCCCATGCCTCCGTGTTGGGGGGATATGTGCAGGAGGCGCTGGAGATGGCCCGTATGCGAGACATTGCTCCCGATGCCGTTGCCGTAAGCTGTGGACCCGGTTCCTATACCGGTTTGCGTATCGGCGTTTCCGAAGCCAAAGGATTGTGCTTCGGCGGCGATATGCCTCTGATTGCTGTTCCCACGCTGGAGGTGATGACCTGCGGCGTCATGTTCCGGGAGATGTATGACGAAGACACCCTCTTCTGTCCGATGATTGATGCCCGGCGCATGGAAGTATATTCGGCGGTGTACAATATGGCTTTGCAACCGGTAAAACCGGTTTCGGCCGAGATTATCGATGAAAATTCGTATGGCGATATTCTCGACCGGCATACGGTTTGTTTCTTCGGGAACGGTTCCGGTAAGTGCCGGGAGGTTTTGAAGCATCCCAATGCCCGTTTTATCGACAATGTCCACCCGCTGGCTGCCGACATGCTGGCACTGGCCGAACGGGCTTTCCGGCGGGGAGAGTTTCAGGATGTCGCCTATTTCGAGCCGTTTTACCTGAAAGAGTTTGTTGCTACCAAACCCAAACATAAAGTGATTTAATTTAATTATAAACAGATGCTTGATTACAATACACAGTTGAAAAGACTGGTTATGCCCGAATATGGCCGCAATGTGCAGCAGATGGTTGACCATTGTGTGGGCCTCGAAGACCGGGACGAACGTACCCGTTGCGCTCACTCGATTATCAATATTATGGGAAACCTGTTTCCGCACTTGAGAGATGTCGACGATTTCAAACACAAATTGTGGGATCATCTCGCCATCATGTCCGATTTTAAACTCGATATCGATTATCCGTGCGAGGTCGTCAAAAAAGAAAATCTGTTTACCCGGCCCGACAAGGTCGATTATCCCTGTTCTCCCATTCGTTACCGGCATTACGGGAAAGTTATCGAAGGAATGATAGAAAAACTGGTCGAAATGCCTGACGGGGAAGAAAAAGAACAGTTGATTTCCCTGCTGGCCAACCAGATGAAAAAGTCGTTCCTGCTGTGGAACAAAGAGAGTGTCGAGGATGACAAGATACTGAAAGACCTTAAAGAGTATTCGCAGGGGAAAATCGATTTGGATCCCGAAGTGTATAAACTGAAGGATGCGAAAGAGTTTCTGCCTCCCAAAAACAACAATAACAACAATAAGAAAAATAATAATACAAGAAAAGCGGGACGATAACCGCTTTTTTTTGTATCTTGGCGGAGACAAACCAAACTAATCGGAAAATATGGCATCGTTTGTGATTGAAGGCGGACATCGTCTGAAAGGAGACCTCGTTCCGCAAGGCGCTAAAAATGAGGCACTGCAAGTGATTTGTGCGACATTGCTTACCCCAGAGGAGGTGACGATTCACAATATACCCGATATTCTTGACATCAATAATCTGATGCAGTTGTTGCGGGACATGGGAGTTGAGATTAATAAAATCGGAGCCCATTCCTATCGATTCAAAGCCAAAGATATCAACCTCGATTATCTCTATGCGGAGGACTTTTTGAAGCGAAGCAGTTCATTGCGGGGGTCAGTGATGATTGTCGGGCCGCTGGTGGCCCGTTTCGGGCAGGCTGTCATATCCAAGCCCGGCGGAGACAAAATCGGCCGCCGTCGCCTCGATACCCATTTTATCGGAATCCAGAAACTCGGTGCCGATTTCCGGTATTCTTCTGAGAAACAACTGTATGAAGTCTCGGCCAAAGAGTTGAAAGGCACCTATATGCTGCTTGACGAGGCGTCAGTGACCGGTACGGCCAATATTCTTATGGCGGCGGTGCGGGCTCGCGGAACCACGACCATATACAATGCCGCCTGCGAACCTTATTTACAGCAGTTGGCCCGGATGCTGAACCGGATGGGAGCCCGCATTTCGGGTATCGGTTCCAACCTGCTCACCATCGAAGGAGTCGATTCGCTTTCGGGTTGCGAACACACCATCCTGCCCGACATGATAGAGGTAGGCTCTTTTATCGGTATGGCGGCTATGACCGGTTCTGAGATAACGCTGAAAAATGCCTCCTGTCGTGATTTGGGCATCATCCCCGAAAGTTTCCGCCGCATGGGTATCACCATAGAGCAGAAAGGGGATGATATTTATGTCCCCGCTCACGAAAAATATCGGATAGAGACCTTTATCGACGGCTCTACCATGACCTTTGCCGATGCACCCTGGCCGGGACTTACCCCCGACCTCATCAGCGTATTTCTGGTAGTGGCCACGCAGGCCGAAGGCAGTGTGCTGATTCACCAGAAAATGTTTGAAAGCCGCCTGTTCTTTGTCGATAAACTGATAGATATGGGAGCCCGCATTATTTTGTGCGACCCTCACCGGGCGGTTGTTATCGGTCAAGGCCATGCCCACCGGCTTCGGGCATCCAGCATGGTATCTCCCGACATCCGGGCCGGAATCGCCCTGCTCATTGCCGCCATGTCGGCCGAAGGCACCAGTACGATACACAATGTCGAGCAAATCGATCGGGGATATCAGCATGTCGATGACCGGCTCAACCGGATAGGAGCCTGTATCAAACGAATATAAGCCGGACCGATGATAAAC
This sequence comes from Coprobacter sp., assembly GCA_022511245.1. Taxonomy (GTDB): domain Bacteria; phylum Bacteroidota; class Bacteroidia; order Bacteroidales; family Coprobacteraceae; genus Coprobacter. The sequence goes on along the minus strand of JAFLRV010000043.1, from coordinate 8,110 downwards.
AGAGATGAACTCATAAAAATAGGATTTTTCAACAAGCCGCACGGCATACACGGTGAGTTGTCCTTTACGTTCACCGACGATGTATTCGACCGCACCGACTGTCCCTATATCGTTTGCGGGATAGACGGTATATTCGTTCCGTTTTTTATCGAAGAGTACCGTTTCCGGAGCGACACGACCGCTTTGGTGAAACTCGAAGATATCGACAGCGATGCAGAGGCCCGCATGTTTACCAATCTGGAAGTCTATTTCCCCAAATCCTTTTTGGAAGAAGGCGAAGAATATATGGCTCCCGGCGACTATTTTATCGGCTTTACCGTCATAGAAGAGTCGGCCGGAGAAATCGGTACCATAACCGGTATCAACGACTCGACTGTCAATGTTCTTTTCGAAGTCGAGCGGGGAGGGGAGGAACTTCTGATTCCGGTCAATGACGATTTTATCCTCTCAGTCGACGAAGAAAACAAAACCATACGCATGTCTTTGCCCGACGGACTGCTGACGTTATAATGGCCCCGCTGCTTTTCCTTGTATCCGGGCACTAAACAAAACCCCGTTCCGGTATGTTTTAGGAAATAAAACATCATCGGTATGGATTTTCTCACCTTTGTTCTGTTGTTGGCTGCCGGCATGGTCTGCGGCGTAGTCAATGTAGTCGGAGGCGGCGGTTCGCTGCTGGCTCTTCCGGTATTGCTGGCATTGGGTTTGCCGGCTCCGGTAGCCAACGGAACCAACCGGCTGGCGATACTGTTTCAGGACATCGCTGCATTGACCTCTTTCCGCAAAAAAGGACAGTTCGACTGGCGGGAAGGGTGGCCATACTCTTTACCTGTAGTGGCAGGAGCTTTGGTCGGGGCATGGCTGGCTGCATTGTACCTGACCGAGATGGTAATGAATATCGCCATTCTCGTTTTGGTTGTCGGGATGATTGCCGCCCTCTTTTTCCAACCCGGCAAGTGGACCGGTGCAGCTGGAGAAAAACGGGCTGGCCGCCCCCGTTTTACCGATAAAGTATTGTTTTTTTTAATAGGTGTGTACGGAGGTTTTATCCAAGCCGGATTTACTTATCTGGTGCTGGCGGTTTTCGTATTGAAAACAGGCATCGGCATGGTCCGGGCCGATGCCCTGAAACTTTTTCTTAATCTGCTCATTCTTCCCGTAGCACTGGTAATATTTTTCTGGCATCATCAGATTGACTGGCTCTACGGATTGGTATTGGGTGTCGGCAGCGCACTGGGCGGCTACGGTGGCGTTCGTTTCGTGACGGTATGGAGTCCCCGCCTGATACGCAGCCTTTTGTTGGTGTTGCTTCTCCTGTCGGCGTTGTACATTATTTTTGTAAGATTGTAATTATACATATGGCTTATATCGATTACTATAAAATATTGGGTGTCGGCAAGAATGCTACGGCCGACGAAATCAAGAAAGCCTATAAAAAGCTGGCCCGGAAGTATCATCCCGACCTCAACCCGAACGATGCTTCGGCTCATAAAAAGTTTCAGGAGATAAACGAGGCCAACGAAGTGTTGGGTGACCCTGAAAAACGGAAGAAATACGACCAATACGGTGAAAACTGGAAACATGCCGATGAGTTCGAAGCCCGCAACCGGCAGTACGGCGGTTCGGGCGGCGGCTTCGGCGGAGGTTTCTGGTCGTCGGGACAAGGTTTCAGCGGTGGTGAAACAGGAGAGTTTTCCGATTTCTTCGAGCAGTTGTTCGGCCGGAACGGAGGCCGCAGCCGTTCGGCCGGCTTTCGGGGAACCGATTACAGTGCCGAACTGCATCTGTCGTTGCAGGAGGCCGCCCGCACTCACAAACAAGTGTTGGCGGTGAACGGGAAAAATATCCGCATTACTGTTCCGGCCGGTGTAGCCGACGGGCAGACCATCAGACTGGCCGGTCAGGGAGCACCCGGTGTCAACGGCGGCCCGGCCGGCGACCTTTACATCACTTTTGTTATCGCTCCCGATGCCCGTTTCCGGCGGTTGGGCGACGACCTTTATGTCACCTCTGAAATAGATTTATACACGGCCGTATTGGGTGGTGAAGCACTGGTCGATACCCTCGACAGCCGGGTCAAGCTCAAGGTAAAACCCGGCACCCAGCCGGGTGCGAAAGTCCGCCTCAAATCGAAAGGTTTTCCGGTCTATAAACAGGAGGGCCGGTACGGCGATTTGATTGTCACTTATCAAGTCACCCTTCCCCACCGGCTGACCGAGAAACAGAAACAGCTTTTCGAAGAGTTGAAAAATTCCTAAATCAAAAAGAGAGTAATTTATGCCTACCGATTTCATTATCATCAGCGAATATTGCCGCAACTGCCGCATCGAGCCTTCTTTTATCGGTATGCTCGAAGCCGAAGGGCTGATACAGGTGCATACTGTCGGCGGCGAACGTTATCTGGCCCTCTCCCAGCTGCGGGAACTGGAACAGTATGCCCGCATGTATTACGACCTGTCGATTAATATCGAAGGGATAGATACGATACGCCACCTGCTGGAACGGATAAAGACCATGCAGCGGGAGTTGGCCGAACTCAAATCCCGGTTGCGGCTCGTTCCCCCCGACCGTTACTGTTCCTTTGAGTAATTTTGTGAGAAAAAACGTGTCGAATGTACCATTCCTTCATACTATTTTATTAAATTTGCATCACTTTCGGGGCTGTCCCGGAGCCAAGCGAAGAGGAGTAAAAAAGGAATGAAAAGAGTTCACATCATATCTGCAGGAGATTCATACATGTGCCGATTGGCCTCCGCCTTGAAAATCAAGGGGTATGAGGTCAGTTGCTCCGGTGTGGAAAGTGGCTCTTCCGCTGCTGGGGAGCTGGCGTCCAAAGGCATATTGCTGGAAGAGCTTTCCAGTTCTGCCGCTCTGGGACGTCCTACAGTCGATTATGTCGTTCCCTCGATGCGGGTTTTGCCGGAGCATCCCGAAATTAAAAAGGCCCGTGAACAGGGGTTTCAGGTCATGGCATTCCCCGATTTTGTTTTGCGCATGACCAAAGACAAGATTCGGGTCGTTATCGGTGACGGAAAACATCCGGTTCGCATCCTGTCGATGATATATCGGGCCCTTCTCCGGCAGAATATGATATGCGACTATGTCGTTATGGAAGAGGAAAAAAAAGTCGGTTCCGGGATAGCGCTCGGTTACGATGCCCGCATGGTGCTTTTGCAGGCGACAGACGCGATTCTTTTTGGAAACAGACCCCTTTATCATGCTTATCGGCCCCATATCCTGCTGTTGCCGGAATTCGGCTGGACAGCTTCGGAAACCTTTCCTTCGCCGGAGTCCTATGCTGCCTCCCGGAAAGAGTTGGTCGCTTCTATCGAGCGGGACGGGAAACTGATATACAATCAGGACAATCCGTTGCTGCAGGAGTTGGCCGAATCGGTGCGGGACGATATTACCGCTATACCCTACACGGCGCACAAGACGCTTGAGGAGGCCGGTGGCATTTCTCTGGATACCCGTTACGGCTCCATTCCGGTTGCCCGGTACGATGACGATTTTTTGCGAGACCTCAATGCCGCTCGGTTGACCAGCCGTCAGTTGGGAGTCAGCGACAAGGATTTTTATCCGCTTGTATCCGGTTTTGTAGAAGAATAAAAGGATAAGGTTCGCCGTATGATTATCGCCAGCCAGAAGAAAAAAGAAAACATTGCCGAATATCTGCTTTACATGTGGCAGATAGAAGATTTGATACGTGCCTACCGTCTCGATATTGATGCCTTGCAGGCGAATGTGATAGATGCCTGCGACATACCCGCCGAAAAGAAAAAAGAGATGCGGGAGTGGTACGAAAGCCTTATCGAGATGATGCGTTCCGAAGATGTGGTCGAAAAAGGCCATTTGCAGCTCAACAAAAATGTCATCATCGACCTGACCGATTTGCATCTGTCGTTGCTGAAGTCACCCCGTCAACCCTTTTACGGGGCTTCTTTTTTTAAAACACTCCCTTATATCGTGGAGTTGAGGAACAAATCGGGCGAGGCACAGGCCGGTGAGATTGAGACCTGTTTCAATGCCTTGTACGGTGTACTCCTGCTGCGGTTGCAGCAAAAAGAGATATCCGAAGGCACGCAGGCGGCGATTAAGCAGATTACCTCGTTTTTGGCTTTGCTCTCGGCAAAATACCGGGAAGAGAAAGCCGGCGATTTGGAATTGTAAAACACAGAGCAATAGCGTAAACAGATATGAGTACAATTTTAGTTACCGGAGCCGATGGACAGTTGGGCAATGAAATGCGCAACTGCGCTCTCCTGCATTCCGGACACAATTTCATTTTTACCGATGTACAGGAACTCGATATTACCGATGCCCGGTCAGTCTCCTCGTTTGTTGCCGGGAATAAAGTGGATTATATCGTCAACTGTGCTGCTTATACGGCAGTCGACCGGGCCGAAGATGATGCCGACCGGTGTCGCTGCCTGAATGCACTGGCTGTGCAGTATCTGGCCGAAGCCGCCGCTGCTTCGGGTGCCCGTATGATACACATCTCCACCGATTATGTCTATAGCGGAAGCGCTTGCCGCCCCTATGCCGAGACCGACCCGGTGCAGCCGTCGACCGTGTACGGGAGAACTAAACTCGAAGGCGAACAGCTTCTGTTCCGGGCCTGTCCGCAGTCGGTCGTATTGCGCACCTCGTGGCTCTATTCGCCCTATGGCAACAATTTTGTCAAGACCATGATCCGGTTAGGGCAGGAGAGAGACCGTCTCACCGTTGTTTTCGACCAGACGGGCACCCCTACCTGTGCCGCCGATTTGGCCGCCGCAGTCATGCAGGTAGTGAATGCACCCCGCTTTGTTCCCGGAGTGTATAATTTCTCTGATGAAGGCGTTTGCAGCTGGTACGATTTCACGCTGGCCATTCACCGGCTGGCCGGTATATCCGGATGTCGGGTGGAACCGGTCGAGAGCAGTGAATACCCGGCCAAAGCAGTACGACCCTTTTACAGCGTGATGAATAAGAAAAAAATCAAGGAAACCTATAAAATAGCTATTCCCCACTGGGAAGAAAGTCTGGCCCGGTGCATCGCTTTGCTAAACAAATAACCCATATAAAAAGTGAGTACGTTACACGAAGAGATTCAGAAAAGACGCACCTTTGCGATTATCAGTCATCCCGATGCCGGAAAGACCACCCTTACCGAAAAACTCCTGCTTTTCGGTGGAGCCATTCATGTGGCTGGTGCGGTGAAATCCAACAAGATAAAGAAAACCGCCACTTCCGACTGGATGGAAATAGAGAAACAGCGTGGTATCTCGGTGGCCACTTCGGTCATGGGATTCAATTACGGCAATTATAAAATCAATATTCTCGATACGCCCGGTCATCAGGACTTTGCCGAAGACACTTACCGCACGCTTACCGCAGTCGACAGCGTAATTATCGTTATCGATGCCGCCAAAGGCGTTGAGATGCAGACCCGTAAACTGATGGAGGTTTGCCGCATGCGCAATACGCCGGTTATTGTCTTTATCAACAAGATGGACCGGGAGGGAAAAGACCCCTTCGACCTGCTCGACGAGGTGGAAGCCGAACTCAAAATCGGAGTCCGTCCCCTTAGCTGGCCTATCAATATCGGACAGCGCTTCAAAGGAGTGTACAACATCTACGAAGAAAATCTGAACCTCTATACCCCCAGCAAACAGACAGTGACCGAGTCGGTCGAATTTCGGGACATCAACAGTCCCGAACTGGAAAAATATATCGGAGAGGCCGATGCCGTCAAGCTCCGGGCCGATTTGGAACTCATCGAAGGCGTTTATCCCTCGTTTGAGGTCTCCGAGTACCTCGACGGACACATTGCCCCCGTCTTTTTCGGTTCTGCGCTGAACAATTTCGGCGTGAAAGAACTGCTCGACTGTTTTGTGCAGATTGCCCCTTCGCCCCGTCCCATACAGGCTGTAGAGCGGGAAGTCCGCCCCGAAGAAGAGGCTTTCTCCGGTTTTGTGTTCAAGATTCACGCCAACATGGACCCCAACCACCGGAGCTGTATCGCCTTTGTCAAAATCTGTTCCGGCAAATTCGAACGCAACGCCAATTACAAACACATACGTCATGGCAAAATGATGCGTTTCTCCAGTCCCACTGCCTTTATGGCACAGCGCAAGTCCACCGTTGACGAGGCATGGCCCGGCGACATTGTCGGATTGCCCGATACCGGTAATTTCAAAATCGGAGACACGCTTACCGCCGGTGAAGAGTTGCATTTCAAAGGCCTGCCCAGCTTCTCTCCCGAAATGTTCAAGTACATCGAGAATACCGACCCCATGAAGACCAAACAGCTGAACAAAGGTATCGAACAGCTGATGGACGAAGGTGTGGCACAGCTTTTTGTCAACCAGTTCAACGGCCGCAAGCTCATCGGCACGGTGGGACAGTTGCAGTTCGAGGTCATACAGTACCGGTTGCTGCACGAGTACGGAGCACAATGCAAGTGGGAGCCGGTCAGTCTTTACAAGGCTTGCTGGATTGAGAGCGACGATGCCGAAGCCCTCGATGCGTTCAAAAAACGGAAATACCAGTTTATGGCCCATGACAAAGAGGGACGCGATGTCTTTCTGGCCGATTCCGGCTATGTTCTGCAAATGGCGCAGAGCGATTTTCCCAAGATTCGCTTTCATTTTTCGTCAGAGTTTTGATGTTATTTGCTGAAAAATAATGGTTTAATCATAAAAAAATAGATATGGAACATCTCAATCCGTTAATATCCGATTTGGCACTGATTCTGGTGGTAGCCGGTATCACGACCCTTTTGTTTAAATGGTTGAAACAGCCGGTGGTGTTGGGATATATTGTGGCCGGTTTTTTGGTCGGGCCCCATTTTAATCTTTTTCCCTCCATTGTCGATGCCGCCGATATTAACGTATGGTCTGAAATCGGTATCATCGTACTGCTCTTTTCGTTAGGGCTGGAGTTCAGTTTCCGCAAGCTGCTCAATGTCGGCGGTTCGGCCGTCATTACTGCCGCCGTTATCGTTACCGGTATGATGCTGCTGGGCTATTCGGCCGGCCGGTTGCTGCACTTTACCTATATCGACAGCATATTTCTCGGCGGCATGCTCTCCATGTCCTCCACGACGATTATCATCAAGGCCTTTAGCGACCTCAATATGCGCAAGCAGAAGTTTACCGCTGTCGTTTTCGGAGTACTTATCATTGAAGATATGTTCGCCGTATTGATGATGGTGCTGCTCTCTTCCATTGCCGTTAAAATCGAAGGTGGCGAATTGGTGTACAGCGTGCTCAAACTTGTCTTTTTCCTGGTTACCTGGTTTTTGGTGGGAATCTTCGTTATCCCTACTTTCCTGAAAAGAGCCCGCCGGTTCCTTAACGCCGAAACCCTGCTGGTGGTTTCTATGGGGTTGTGTCTCGGCATGGTGGTATGGGCCTCCTACGCCGGATTCTCGTCGGCGTTGGGAGCTTTTGTCATGGGCTCCATTCTGGCCGGTACCAATGAAGCCGAAAAAATAGAAAAGGTGGTACAGCCAGTCAAAGACCTTTTCGGAGCCGTCTTTTTCGTGTCGGTCGGCATGTTGGTCGACCCCACTATCCTTACCCAGTACGGCTGGCCCATCATCCTGTTGTCGCTGGTCGTGATATGCGGACAGATATTTTTCGGCACCTCCGGTATGCTCATTTCGGGACAGCCGCTCGGCATTGCCGTCAAATCCGGTTTCAGTCTCTCCCAAATCGGTGAGTTTGCCTTTATCATCGCCACACTGGGTATGACACTGGGAGTTATCGAAGATTTTCTTTACCCCATTGTGGTAGCCGTCTCGGTAATAACCACCTTTACCACACCCTATTTTATCAAGATGTCCGACCCCGTTTCGGGTTGGCTGGAGAAGCATCTGCCGGAGAGATTCCGTTTCCTGCTCGACCGGTACAGTTCCAATGCTTCTACCGTACAGCAGGAAAACCCTTGGAAAAAGGTACTGGCAGCCTATCTCGGCAAAATGGCGCTTTATACCATTGTTCTTATCGGAATCGTTATTGTATCGCTCTCATGGTTTATGCCGCTGATTACCAAACTGATTCCGGGCAAGTGGGGAACCATTGCCGGAGCGGTGGCCACACTGGCGGTCATGTCGCCTTTCCTG
>JAFLRV010000042.1 GCA_022511245.1 Coprobacter sp. | reverse complement strand
CTTTTGAATGTCGATTTTAGTAAACTACCGAAACCATGAGTCAGCCACTCTCTTCGGCATTGCTCGAAAATGCCGTCAACGAATTTGCCAAACTTCCCGGTATCGGACGCAAAACCGCCCTGCGGTTAGTGCTGCACCTGCTTCGTCAGGAGAAAGAGGCGGTCGAAACTTTCGGCCATACGGTCATCCGACTGCGCAAGGAAATCAAATACTGCCGGATTTGCCACAACATCTCCGACAGCGATGTGTGTGCGCTGTGCAAAGACGAGGAGCGGGACGACAGCATCGTATGCGTGGTCGAAAACATCAAAGAGGTAATGGTAGTCGAGAATACCCGCCAGTTCAAAGGCCGGTATCATGTACTGGGCGGTGTCATCTCGCCGATGGACGGCATAGGCCCTTCCGATCTGGAAATCGATTCGCTGGTGGAGCGGGTAGCTGCCGGAGGGATAAAAGAGGTGATTCTGGCACTCAGCGCCACGATGGAGGGTGACACGACCAACTTCTACATTTTCCGCAAACTGGCTCCCTACGACATCAACATATCCATTATCGCCAGAGGGGTCTCCGTAGGCGACGAACTGGAATACACCGACGAGGTGACGCTGGGTCGCTCCATTGTCAACCGGCTGCCTTTCAGCGAAACGTTTAAAAATTAACCCTGCCGCATCTGTCTTTTATGAGCTATCTGTCCGGAAAAACCGTTTATCTGAGAGCCGTCGAACCCGAAGACCTCGACACACTCTACCGTTACGAAAACGACCCTCTCCTGTGGCCTTACGGCAATACGCTGGCCCCCTACTCCCGGTTTGCCCTGCAGGAATACCTGAAACACGCACAGGACGACATTTTCCAAACCCGCCAGCTGCGGCTGATGATTGTACGCAGTGACGATGACCGTCCGGTCGGTATCATCGACCTGTTCGATTTCGAACCGCACCATGCACGGGCGGCCGTCGGCATACTCGTCTTTCCCGGCGAGCAGCATCGGGGCATCGGCAGCGAAGCTCTCGAACTGCTGTCGGACTATGCGTTCGGGGTGCTGCATCTGCATCAGCTGTATGCCCATATCCCCGAAAGCAACACCTTCAGCCGCCGGCTCTTTTCCCGGTGCGGCTACACCGAGTGCGGCCGGCTCAACGAATGGTTGCGCACCGCCCCGCAGCAATACGAAAATGTGATTGTCGTGCAGAAAACAGAAGCGTAATTCCGGCCTATTCCTCCGCCGTCAGCCGGATTACCATACTCGCATACTCCGCATCCATAGGGATATCGATACCCTCTTCCATCAGATAGCGGCCGCTGACGGTTTTACCGTGCTGCGGCAACCGGGTCTCGGTCTGGTTTATCTCCTCCAGCCTATACCGCTTGCCCGCATCGAGACCGGCCAGCCGGAAACGGGGCACGGGCTGTCCGTAGAAATGTTCCAGTTTGTAGGCGAAAAACACCCCCTCTCCCTTGTCGGGAGCGACATACATCAGCGAAGCGAAACCTTTCCCGTCATAGGGGGAAAACAGCCGATACAAATCGCCCTGCTGCACGACCGGACGTATCTCTTTATATACGGCGATGGCCTTGCGGGCAAAGGCCGCCTCCTCTTCCGTCATATCTTTGGGCTGCATCTCCATACCCAGCCGTCCCGACATGGCCACATCGAACCGGAACTTGATGGGTGTCGCCCGGCCGGTCTGGTGGTTGCGTCCGGCGCTGACATGGGAAGCCATAGCATTGGCCGGGAAAAAATGGGATATTCCCCACTGCATATAGATGCGTTGCAGGGCGTCGGTGTTGTCGCTGACCCAAAATTCGGTAAAATAAGGCAACAGGCCGTAATTGGCCCGACCGCCGCCGCTGGCACAGGCCTGCATTTGCAAATCGGGGTATTTCTGCTGAATGCGCCGGAGCACATCGAGCAATCCCCGATGATAATCGATATACAGGTGCGACTGCCGGTCGGCCGGCAAATAGTTCGACCCGTAATTGACCAGCGTCATGTTGGCATCCCATTTGATATAGGCGATATCGGGATTTTCGGTCATCAACCCGTCGACCACCCCGAAAACGAAATCCTGCACTTTAGGGTTGGACAAGTCCAGCACGACCTGTGCATCGCCCCGTCCTTTCTTCAACGTCCGGGTCTTCTGACCGATGACCCAGTCGGGGTGTTTCTCGAACAATTCGCTCTTGTCATCGGCCATTTCGGGCTCTATCCATATGCCGAACTTCAACCCGTTCGCTCCGGCCGACCGGACCAGCGAGGCGATACCGTCCGGCAACCGCTCTTTACATACAACCCAGTCGCCCAGCCCGACACTGTTGCTGCGGGGATATTTTTCGCCGAACCAGCCGTCGTCCATCACGAAAAGTTCGCCGCCCAATGCAGCGAAATCCTGCATCATGCGCTCCATAACCGGCTGGTTGACATCAAAATAGACGCCCTCCCAGCTATTGAGCAGAATATCACGCAACTGCGCTCCGTGCGCCAGTTTATGACTTCTCGCCCACCGGTGGAAGTTGCGGCTGACACCACCCTTCCCTTCGGTACTGTAAGTGAATGCCAGTTCGGGGGTTACAAACCGCTCTTTGGGCATAAGCGTATATTGTGAAGCCTCTTCATTGATACCGGCCAATATGCGGGTATGACGGGAATAATCGATATCGAATTTAAGCGCATAGTTCCCGCTCCAGGCCAGTGTACCGCCCAATACCGTGCCGGTATTCTCTTCGGGACGACCGCCGATGGAAAGCATAAACGAGGGGTTGGCCATCTGGGCATTCCGCACCCCGTCCTTGTTTTTTATCACTTTCATGCCGGGCAGCAGCCGTTCTTCACTCAGCCACGACTCCCGCGCCCAGTCGCCGGACAGATGCGACAGCCAATGCTCTCCGTAACGCACGGGGATATATCCCGATGCGAACCGGAACAGCGTAACCGGCTTTTTTTCCTGATGGGAAATTTCGGCCCACGTCTCTATTACGTCCGACGCCCGGTAAGCCCGGTAACAGAGATTTACCCCGAAAGGATATACCGAGTCATACAAAACAAACGTCCAGGTATCGGAATCTTCACCGGAGCTTTTCTCCACCCTGTCCAGCAACAAATCCAGCGACATGTTGCCGTCGGCATGGGTAACCTGTATGGCCGGTTCGTCGACGCAGTCGATGCCGAACTCCGGATACACCGGAAGATTCATACCCGTCTCGCTGTTATAGACCTCCTGCCCCGAACCGATACGGCCGCCATAATACTGGAACAGCAGCTTCTCGCCCCGATTTCCGGAGAGCAGCAGAGAAGTCCGTGAAGTCGAAATCAAATAATCGTCGGCCATTACCGTCGAAAAGGCCGCCCAACTTATACATAAAAAAGAAAAGAATCGTTTCATGTTGATGATATATCTGTTTGCGAACAAAAATAAGCGAAATTCTCGATTCCGGAAATTTTACCTCCGGTTATTTTCACAAGTGAGGGAAAACAACCGGCAGCGGTTGCTTTTGCATCGGACCAATAACGTAGTTTTTCGTTGAATATTAAATAACAATCTGTATATTATTATTTTATTGATAAAAATACCGATTAATATATAAATAAAAATATAATTGTTCACTATTTTAATCGGAAATATTTTAAGCACTTTTATTTTTATTTATAGTTTTGTGCCCTTGTAAAATTCAATCACATTATTAACCATTAAATTATTTAACGTTATGAAAAAGTACATGCTTATCGTAGCTGTAGCCCTGATGGGCGTATCTTGTACCACAACCACCAAAACGGCCCGTACCGAAAGTATTCCCTATTCGATGTACAACGCCAATGTAGCCGATTTGGAAGTAGGCGACCGTATTTCTTACACCATGACCCCTAACAAAGACATTCTTCGCGGCGGCGATGCCAACTGCAAAAAAGCAGCTATCCAGGAAGCATTGATGCAAAACGGCAATGCAGACCTGCTGGTTGAACCGCAATTTATTATCTCGAAACGCAAAGGTCTTTTCAGTTCCAAAATTACCTCTGTTACAGTTACCGGCCGCCCTGCCAAATACAAAAATTTCCGTTCGCTCAATGACAGCGTATGGAGCGACCCCGTATTTCGAGGTGTAAAAAACAAATAAGATTCGATAACAACAAAAAAAACTGCATATTATGAAAAAATATCTGTTTATGGCTGCTGTTGCCGTACTGGCAACCTCCTGTGTAACCACTACCAAGACTGCTCGTACCGAGAGTGTTCCCTATTCGATGTACAATGCGACGGTCGCCGATTTGGAAGTTTCGCCCAAACGCATCACCTATACGATAGAACCCTCTGTTGAAATTCAGAAAGGCGGTATCAACAACGTTAAACAAGCCGTTATTATGGAAGCCCTCAATGCCAACGGCAACGCCGACATGCTACTGGAACCCCAGTTCGTTATCTCGCACAAAAAAGGGCCGTTCGGTATTTTTATCAACAAAGTGACCTCCATTACGGTAACGGGACGTCCCGCAACCTACAAAAACTTCCGTTCGATGGACGACAAAGTTTGGTGTGACCCTGTATTCAGAGGTGGTAAAGGAACGAATTTCCACATTTTCCAGAAATAAATAACGATATAGCATGAAACGATTAATATTCACACTATTCATCGGTATGTTGGGCCTTTCGGCTTTTGCACAGACCAACTACGAAGGATTCGACATCTACGGACTGGATTCCGAGAATCAAGTAAAAAAAGTGATATTTGGAATCGAATTATCTGCCGGTAGCGAAGCAGGTGTCGGATTGCGCCTGCAACGGAATTTCGGGAAATATTTCGCATGGGATATCTTCCAGTTCAAATATACTTTCGACTATACGGGGGATGAAGTTGATTATGTATATGGCGACTACCATCAAGACTATAAAAAAACTCATAAAATGTCAATTACAACGGGAATCCGGTTATTCACACCGACATTCGGAAACAATTGCAAAATATTTGCTGCGTTCGGATACGGTTATGGTCCCAATTCCCGCTTAGTAAATTTTTATTATTATGATGAATGTACTTATTGGACTCATACCCATGCCATCGATTGCTCCATTGGACTGCAATACAAGAAATTCCATATCGGCTATGGACTGAACAGCCATATCGGTTGGAAATACAGAAACACCGACCATACGGTGCGTCTGGGATTCAATTTCTAACCTATCACGGTCTATTACTAAAAACGACAAAAGGGGCCACACTGCAAAGCGGCTCCTTTTCTATCCATACCTAAAAATAAGTAAACACACGAGAGCATAAAGCCCTTAAATTACCCCATTTTCGGGATTGTGCCGCCCGGCAGGTCAACCTAATTTTGCAACGGAATCAAAAGTTAAAAACGGTTGACGATGAAAAAATTTATACTCTCTTTACTGATTGGACTGACTGCTCACACGGCCGTTGCGTTTGCACACGTTCCACAAGACACGACCGAAACAGTCAGCCGCAGCGACACCGAAAGCAAAAAATCCCGGTTCAGCATAGGCGGCTACGGCGAGGTGGTGTACACCCGCAACTTCTTCAGCGACAAATACCTGCGCTATACCGATGCCGACAGTTACCGAAACGACAAAAGTCACGGCCGGTTCGACATTCCGCACATGACCATTTGGTTGGGATACGATTTCGGTCACGGCTGGAGCTTGGGCACCGAAATCGAATTTGAACACGGCGGGACCGGAAGCGCCGTCGAAATCGAGGAGGAAGAGGCCGGTGAATACGAATCGGAGATTGAACGGGGCGGAGAGGTGAATCTGGAGCAGTTCTGGCTCAACAAGGCTTTTCTGAACGGAAAAATAAACATCAAAGCCGGTCATCTGGTTGTCCCGGTCGGAGCCACCAATATGTACCATATGCCGGTAGAGTTTTTTACCAACTACCGTCCCGAAGGAGAGAATACGATTATCCCGTGCACGTGGCACGAAACGGGGATAAGCCTGTGGGGAAGCGTCAAAGGCTGGAGATATGAGATTCTGTTTATTCCGGGTCTCGACTCCGACCGGTTCGGACGGCAGGGCTGGATACACGACGGTGCCGGCAGCCCCTACGAATTCAAAATAGCCAACAGCTACGCCGGAGCGTTCCGGGTCGACAATTTTTCGGTCAAAGGATTGCGGCTTTCGTTGAGCGGCTATGTGGGAAACGCTTTTAAAAACACGTTGAGCTCGACCGAAAGCAAACGTTTCCGGGACGTCAAAGGGACGGTATCCATCGGAGCGTTCGACTTCTGTTACGACAACCATCACACCATCATACGGGGAAACTTCGACTACGGACATCTCTCCAACTCGGAACTGATTACCAAATACAACATGTCGATGCGCAAAGACTCCCCCTCGCCCAAACAGGCCGTCGCATCGGATGCGCTGACCGGCGGCATCGAAGCGGGTTATGACTTTTTCGGACTTTCGGACAGAAAAATCCGGCAACACCAGCAGTTCTGGGTTTTTGCCCGGTATGAATATTACGACTCGATGTTCCGCACGCAAGGGTCGATACAGGACTACAAATGGTGCGCACGCCACCGTATCGCCGCCGGTATCAACTACCGTCCGATAAAAGACATCGTAATCAAAGCCGACTACAGCATCGGATTGCTCGACAAACGCTACAACAACGAACCGGCCGTATCGATAGGTATCGCTTATGCCGGACTGTTCAAACGATAAAAACTTTTTAATAAATAAATGATTATGAAACGCTATTTACAAAAATTTTTCTACGCGGCAGCCGTTTTCCCGCTGGCGGCCGCTTTCTGTGCCTGTGACAAAAACAATGACCCGGATATAACCGAATACGACAAGGAAAAAGCGTTCAAAACGGCCTTGATTCCGTATGTAGACCACACCATCGTACCTACCTACAAAGGCATGGCCGACAACGCCATACTGCTGGCCGATGCCTGCAACGATATATTCGATGCGTTCAAGGCGGGGACACTCACACCGGAAAAGATAAAAACAGCCGGCGAATACTGGAATCAGAGCCGGGCTTACTGGGAAAAAAGCGAAGCGTTCCTGTACGGAGCCGCCGCCGACTACAACATCGACCCGCACATCGACTCGTGGCCGTTAGACAAAAATGCGATGGATGACTTACTGGCCGACCTGCGCAGCGGAAAAAACTGGAGCATCGACAACAATGCCGGTTACGGTCTGCTGGGATTCCATGCGGTGGAATATATGCTGTTTGAACTGAGCGCCGACGGCACCCAGTCGATGCCGCACCGGACCGGTTATACCCGCGAGGAGCTGATATACCTCTGCGCCGTAGCCGAAGACCTACGCAACCAGTGCATTCTGCTGGAAGCCTCGTGGGCCGGCATCGACAATATCACCACCGACAAGCAGGCGATTCTGGAAGAGGCCGAACTGGCACCGTCGATTAATTACGGCTACAGCATGAAACATGCCGGACAGGGCGGAAGCCTCTACAAAACATATCAGGAAGCGGCCGAAGACCTGATACAGGGCTGCATCGACATCGCCGACGAGGTAGGCAACACCAAAATAGGCCGCCCGGTCATCGGGTCATCCCAAGAGGACAAGAACTATATCGAGTCGCCGTACAGTCTGAACTCCATCAACGATTTCGCCGACAACATCGTCAGCATACAGAATGCCTATCAGGGCAGCCGGGAGGGAGACGCCTCGATAAGCGATTACATCCGCAGCGTAAATCCCTCGCTCGATACGGAAGTACGCAACCAGATACAGACCGCCATAGCTGCTATCCGGAAAATACCGGAACCGTTCGCCAAAACCGCCACGACCAGTGCAGCGGCAGTCAACGCCGTAACCATTGTCGGGACGGATTTGGTCAAAATGCTCGAGAAAATCATGTCGGAACTCTCCAGATATTAAATACCGAACTACGATGAAGAAATCACTGCTTTACACTCTGCTGTTGTGTGCCGCCCTGCCGGTCGGCTGCCAAGACGACAACAGCGACTCTCCCTCGAACGGGAACAACAACACGTCCGTAACCCTGCCCGAATGGTATTATACGGGAGGAGAACTGGGGACGACTCATCTGGCCACATACAATGCCTACGAACAGCCTACGGCGGCGATAGAGAATGCCGGCATGTACCAGTCGTTCAAAAACGGAGAGGCGCTGTTCGAAAAAGCATTCAACACCAACCACACCGGCGTGCGCAAAGGATTGGGTCCGGTATATATCCGCACCTCCTGCATCCACTGCCATCCGGGATACGGACACGGCAAACACATCGAGGCCGGGACATTCAACACCAACGAAATAGGCAACGGCTGCCTGCTGGTGGTCTACGACAAAGCGACTGAAGCCTATGTATCGTGGCTGGCCGGTATGCCGCAAAGCCACGCTGTAGCTCCGTTCAAAAGCCCCGTAGACGAAAGCATGATTACGGTAGAGTGGCTCCACCATACCGACGAATGGGGCAACCGGTTTCCCGACGGCGAAAGTTATGAGCTGATATACCCCGAAGTGACAATTCCCCAAGAAGCTGTTTATGTATATAATCAGGGATATGACCGGCTGGGAGATTACGGGGTGAGACTGGAATCGACCATCGGTATTTACGGTTCCGGACTGCTCGATGCCATTTCCGATGAAGATATCGTAGCCGAATGGGCCAGACAGGAGAAAGACGGCTACATGCCGAACGGACTGAACACGGCCTATTTCGAAAACGGGACATGGAAAAACTACTATACCAATACGGCTCAGGGAGGTGACGGCACGCCTTATATACGCCGCTACACCTACGCCATGAGTCGGGGCCCGTTGCAGGACGGACCCGGTGCCAACGCTTTTTGGAACATTACCAACGTCACCCGCAGCGACCGCCGGTTCCATTATCTGGACGCTGCCGGGACTTATGCGCTCTATTCGTCGAAAGACCCGGAAGTGCAGGCGGGATTTGAAAAATACATCGCCAACGTCGACCCGGACAAACAATATCCCGAATTTTGGAACGGCACGCTGGAAGAACGCATCTACGCCTATCTGACCTCCAAAAACCTGCCGGTCGAAGTAAGTGACGAGGAGTATACCGACCTCATGGTATGGCATCGGGGACTGGCCGTTCCGGCCGCCCGCAACGTCAACGACCCCGATGTGCAAAAAGGGAAAAAACTGTTTGGGGAAATCGGATGCGCCTACTGCCACCGCCCCTCGTGGACAACGGGCGACGATGAGGTGCGGGACCCGGCCCGGTTCTTCAAAACCGGTAGCGAACTGCCCCGCTACCCGCATCAAAAAATATGGCCCTATACCGATATGGTCCAGCATAAACTGCACATGCAAAACGACATCCGCACCGGCTGGTGCCGCACCACTCCGCTCTGGGGTCGGGGACTTCACCAGCGATGCACCGGAGCGGCTACCGCCGACCGGCTGCACGACTGCCGTGCCCGAAACGTACTCGAAGCGATTATGTGGCACGGCGATGCCCGGAGCGATGCCCGCAAAACGGTCGAGAATTTCCGCTGCCTGACCAAAGAGGAGCGAGATGCCGTCATCAAATTTATAGACGCTATTTAATTTCATCATTTTCCAGCCGCCGGATAACCATCCGGACGGCTGGCTTTTTATCTGTCAAGTTTCATGAAAAAAGAGAAGCTATTGAAATACCTGTCGTTCGGAAGCGTGGTGCTTGTCATCCCCATACTGGCCGGAGCAACGGTGCTGGAAAAAATATACGGAACGGCTTTCGCCCTCGAACACATCTACACGGCATTGCCCATGCTCCTGCTGTGGGCGGCAACGGCTTTTTTCTCGCTTCTCTATTTGCTGCATCGGAAAATGTACAAACGACCGGCAGTCTTCGGCCTGCATCTGTCGTTTCTGCTGATTATCGCCGGTGCAGGAATAACCCACCGCTCCGGTGTGCAAGGACGGATACACCTGCGGCAGGATGAAACTCCGTCCGGGACATTCACACGTTCCGACGGAAAGCTCGAACAGCTGCCCTTCTCCGTAGCCCTGAAAGAGTTCCGGCTCGAATACTATACCGGCACTTCGGCACCGGCCGATTACATCAGTACGATAACCATCGACGACGGCGGCCGCCGGCACGAGGGTTCGGTATCGATGAACCGGATATTTGCATACCGGCACTACCGGTTCTACCAGTCGGGTTACGATGCCGACGGAAAAGGAAGCACCCTTTCCATCTCCCACGACCCCTGCGGCATTGCTGTCACCTATACGGGATATGCCTGGCTGCTGCTCTCCATCATCGCATTTTTCTTTGACCGGCACAGCACATTCCGCCGACTGCTGTCGCATCCGTCTCTGCAACGCACCGGAATCATCGTCCTGCTGCTGTGCGGATGGGCCGCCCCTTCGCTGGCGGCCGACACCCGGACGGTACCGCCGGCATTGCCTCGTGAGACGGCCGAACGGTTCGGGGAACTGTACATCTATTACAACGACCGCATCTGCCCGTTGCAGACACTGGCAAGGGATTTCACGCTGAAACTGTACGGCAAATCCCGTTACAAAGGACTCACTCCGGAACAGGTGCTGACCGGCTGGCTCTTCTTTTACGATGATTGGAAACACGAACCTTTTCTGAAAATCAAGGGCGAAGAGGTACGCCGGATGTTGGACATAACCGGCCAATATGCCCGGCTGACCGATTTTACCGATGTAACCGGATACAAGCTGGAAGAGGGATTGCGCCGGACCGGGAACGACCGCCGGGATATCGATGCCGCCAATGAAAAATTCAATCTGGCCAGCATGCTGTGTACCGGCTCCCTGCTGAAAATCTATCCTTATTGCTATCCGGAAACAGGCGAGGTCGTCTGGTATTCGCTGGCCGACCGCCCCGCAGAAAATATGCCTTACGACCAGTGGCTCTTTATTCGGGGAAGCATGGATTTGGCCGCTGAAAAAATCGCCTTGCAAGATTACAAAGGAGCGGCAGACCTGCTGGGAAAAATAAAAAAATACCAGTCCGGAGAGGCTCGCACCGTCATCCCGTCGGACATCCGGTTCAAGGCCGAAAAGATTTATCACCGGAGTAATATCAACCGGCCGCTGGCGATGGGCTGTCTGACAGCTGGTATGCTGCTGTTTCTTCTCTTTTGCACCGTCCCGGCATTTCGCCAAAATGGCAACCGGTGGTTCTGTCTGCTCGATATCCTGCTGGGAGGCATCTTCGTCTACCTCACGGGGCAACTGGTGCTGCGGGGCTATGTCAGCGGTCACATCCCGCTCTCGAACGGCTTCGAAACCATGCAGTTCATCGCATGGTGCAGTATTCTGTTTTCTTTGGGAGGAAAACGGCGGTTCCGCATGGCGCTTCCGTTCGGATTTCTGGTCTGCGGCGTATCTCTGCTCGTATCGATGATGGGTGAATCGTCGCCCCGTATTACCCGGCTGATGCCTGTATTGCAGTCGCCGCTGCTGAGCATCCACGTATCGGTTATCATGATAGCCTATACGCTGCTGGCCTTTACCATGCTGAACGGCATCACGGCCCTTGTCCTGCGGTGGAACCGGAAAAGGGAAAATCTCCGGGAAATCGAATATCTGCAAACGGTAAGCCGCATCATTCTCTATCCGGCAGTTTTCCTGCTGGCCGCCGGAATCTTCATCGGAGCCGTATGGGCCAACGTTTCATGGGGTCGGTACTGGGGCTGGGACCCGAAAGAGGTGTGGGCCCTGATTACCCTGCTGGTCTATTCCGGAGCATTGCACACCGAATCCCTGCCGCTATTCCGGCGACCGGTCTTTTTTCATCTCTTTTGTATCTTCGCTTTCTTTACCGTGCTGATTACCTACTTCGGCGTAAATTTCATACTCGGAGGCATGCACAGCTACGCCTAAGTCGTTCTTTCAGAAACGATAATTGAATCCGATACTCAACAGCTCTTTGAACTGGAGATAGGTATTCTTGGTTTTCTTCGGCTGGCCGTCATCGTATCTCAGGTGAAAGAACAGGCGGGTGGAGAAAAAGCGGTTCAATACGAAATCGAAACTGTTCTCGAAATCCAGCTGTACGCGGCTGTAGCTGGTAAAGTAGAAGAAACGGGAGTTCCAGACCATATTCTTGACAAATTCCCATTTCAGCACGGCTTCCACCGACGAACCGTACTGGTTAAGGAACTTGCCTTCATCGATACCGAAATCGGCCGGATTGATGCGTTTGTCGCTCAACACAAACCGCAAATCATACGAGAACGGTGACAAGGTCGTCGAAAAATCCAGTTTCCGCTTTTCGTTTTTATACTGATACGACATACCGACACCGATATTCATCTCACCCGGTGAAAGGAACTCGGTCACCCGCTCGTTCGAATTGGCTTTGTAGCTCCCCACCAGCTGCGTCTTGAACAGCAAGGAGGCCGTATAGTACCAGTTCCGGAACGCTTTGACCCCGAACTTGGAATTTATCTGGAAAAGGTCTTCGCTCACTCTTACCTGATGCACCGTATCTTCCTGTGCTGTATTCAGACCCAGTTTCCACTGGATGGTATTGTCGAAAATGATATTTTTGTAATTGTCATATTTCAATGTATACACCTGGTCGCTCAACAAGTTCAGATTGCTTTCTCCTCCCTGATACCAGTTTTCTGAAATATGCACCTGCGAAAATTGTATCGAACTCTGGAATCCCGATATCCAGTGTTTCAGCTTCACCTCTCCGACATCGACCTCCTCCACTTTTTTCATCTGAGGGGTTTTCAACGTTATCAGATTCTTCTTCGAATTAGTTTCCAACACATTGGCAACCACAATCTCCGGCAGATTGTCATCGTTATACTTTACCAAATCGGCGCGCTGAACCATAAAATCGATACGGGCCTCCTCGCCCAACGCATCGAAACTTCTGGCGGAGTTCAACCAGCCGGTACGACTGTCCAGCGAAAGAGAGTAGGGCCGGTTGCATTTGCGGTCGGCAAGATGTATTTTCGATACGCGAGGCTCCTGGTATTCGGAAAACACAATCGGCATAAATACGGGATTGACCGGTATCGTGTCGGCATACACCATCAGGGAATCATAATTGGCGACCAGCTGCAGCGCCCGTTCCACCTCCGGCGAGAACCGGGCCGTATCCGGCGTCAGAAAGCGCAATAAGTTGCAGTTCAACACACTGTCATTGGACAAACCGGTATCCTGACCGGCTGTTGCACTGACTTCGGAAACGGAAGATTCCCCCGTCTGCGCAAAAAGAATCGTCGCATTACACATCCAGACTGACACGACCAACCGCATCACGGTTGAAAAGGCATGGTTCTTTTTCATAATCTTAAAATCTCGTTGAGAGTGCAAAGATAATTAAAAATAAATAACTTAATTCCTTCTAAAAAACATTTGTGCGGAATGGATTCGTTTTTACCGGATATAAATTGTGGGAAATCACCTGCTAATCCAAATATTTTTTCGTACTTTTGCAGATAGAAAACAAGATACGATAAAATTTAAATGCATTAGATTGTGGATACAAAGTATATTTTTGTCACAGGTGGTGTAGTTTCCTCGTTAGGAAAAGGCATTATTTCCGCCTCATTGGCCAAACTGCTCCAGTCGAGAGGTTATCAGGTTACGATTCAGAAGTTCGACCCGTACATCAACGTCGATCCCGGCACCCTTAACCCGTATGAACACGGGGAGTGCTACGTAACGGCCGACGGATACGAATCCGATTTGGATCTGGGCCATTACGAACGGTTCACCAACACCCGCACCACCCGCGCCAACAATGTTACCACCGGACGCATCTACCAGAACGTGATTAACAAAGAACGCCGGGGCGACTATTTGGGCAAGACCGTACAGATTATACCCCATATCACCGATGAAATCAAACAAAATGTAAAACTGCTGGGAAGCAAAAACGAATACGATTTCGTCATTACCGAAATCGGAGGTACCGTAGGCGACATCGAATCGCTGCCGTTCCTCGAAAGCGTGCGCCAGCTGCGGTGGGAACTGGGGAAAAACTGCCTTTGCATCCATTTGACCTATGTCCCCTTCATCGCCGCCGCCAAAGAGGTAAAGACCAAACCGACCCAACACTCGGTAAAACAGTTGCAGGAAGTGGGTATACAACCCGATATTCTCGTATTGCGTACGGAACATGAACTGAGTGCCGACATCCGGCGCAAAGTCGCCCTGTTCTGCAACGTAGACCCTGACGCCGTTATCCAGTCGATAGACGTACCTTCTGTATATGAAGTTCCGCTGAAAATGCAACAGCAGAAACTGGATGAAATCGTATTGCAGAAAACCGGCATGCCGGTGAACGAGACTCCGGAACTGAAACCGTGGAAAGAATTTCTGGCACGGGTAAAAAATGCGACGGAAAGCGT
>JAFLRV010000041.1 GCA_022511245.1 Coprobacter sp. | reverse complement strand
ATGGGGGGAAACGCTCCTGGCTGAGGACGACAAGGTTACGGTCATCCGGGCCACGTGCGGCGGATGAGCCTGCGGGTCTCCGGTTATCATGTAACGGAATATTAACTTTTATTGATATAATTTGCTTTTATGGACAATCTGATTATCGGCGGACGGGTATTTTCGTCGCGGTTGTTTGTGGGAACGGGTAAATTCAGTTCCAACGACATCATGGAAAAAGCGGTCATCGCATCGGAAACGGAAATGGTGACCGTCGCCATGAAACGCATCGACACCCGCAACGCTGAAGACGACATGCTGCGCCATATCGACCGCAGCAAAATAGAACTGCTGCCCAATACGTCGGGGGTTCGGAATGCCGACGAGGCTATTCTGGCCGCCCAGCTCTCCCGGGAGGCTTTCGGCACGAACTTTCTCAAACTGGAGATACATCCTGACCCCAAATACCTGCTGCCCGACCCGGTGGAGACGCTGAGGGCTACGGAGGAACTGGCTAAAATGGGATTTGTCGTACTGCCGTATATCCAGGCCGACCCGGTGCTGTGCAAACGGCTGGAGGAGGCGGGCGCCGCCACCGTCATGCCGCTGGCGGCGCCCATCGGGACCAACAAAGGGCTGTGTACGAAAGACTTGCTCGAAATCATCATCGAGCAGAGCAATGTCCCCGTCATCGTGGACGCCGGTCTGGGGGCGCCGTCGCATGCGGCGGCAGCGATGGAACTGGGTGCCGATGCGGTTCTGGTGAACACGGCCATCGCCGTCGCGGGAGACCCGGTGCTGATGGCGGCGGCCTTCCGGGAGGCGACCGTCGCCGGAAGAAGGGCCTACGAAGCCGGACTGGGGGCGCAGGGCCGGTATGCGGCGGCCAGCAGCCCGCTCACTTCTTTTCTCGATTAACGGATATATAAACCGAACAGCATGAAAACAGACAAGATAATGCGGGATGCCTACCCGTCTTCTGAAAAGGTATATGTCGCCGGCCGACTGCACGACATTCAGGTGGCCATGCGGAAAATCAAACTGACCGATACGGTGAAAATCGTCGGCGGAGAGCGCATCGTCACGCACAACGACGATGTGTATGTGTATGACACGAGCGGCCCGTACACCGACCCCCGTATTGAAATAGACCTCGAAAAGGGGCTGCCCCGCCTGCGGGAAAAATGGATTGTCGAACGGGGCGATGTGGAGCAGCTGCCCGAAATTTCGTCGGAATACGGCCGCATGCGGCTGGCCGACCGTTCGCTCGATTCGCTGCGGTTCGAACATATCCGGCTCCCCTACCGTGCCCGGCAGGGAAAAGAGATTACCCAGATGTATTATGCCCGGCAGGGTATCGTCACGCCTGAAATGGAGTATGTGGCCATCCGGGAAAACCTGATGAACGAGAAAGCGGGCATCGAGAGCCACATCACTCCCGAATTCGTGCGGGACGAAATCGCCGCCGGACGGGCAATCATCCCGGCCAACATCAACCACCCGGAGGCCGAACCGATGATTATCGGCCGCCATTTCCTGGTGAAACTGAACACGAACATCGGCAACTCGGCGCTCTCCTCGAGCATCGGGGAGGAGGTCGAAAAGGCGGTGTGGAGCTGCCGGTGGGGCGGCGATACGCTCATGGACCTCTCGACGGGGGCCAACATTCACGAGACTCGGGAATGGATTATCCGCAACTGTCCGGTTCCGGTGGGTACGGTGCCCATTTACCAGGCACTGGAAAAGGTCGACGGAAAGGTGGAAAACCTGACGTGGGAGATTTACCGGGACACGCTCATCGAGCAGTGCGAACAGGGGGTGGACTATTTCACCATCCATGCCGGAGTGCTGCGGGCGCATGCCGAACTGGTGAAAGAGCGGCTGACGGGCATCGTGTCGCGCGGCGGCTCCATCATGACCAAATGGTGCGTCGTGCACAACGAGGAGAGTTTCCTCTACACGCATTTCGACGAGATATGCGAGATACTGAAGCAGTACGACGTGGCCGTCTCGCTGGGCGACGGCATGCGGCCCGGCTCGATACACGATGCCAACGACCGCAGCCAGTTCCTCGAACTGGACGTGCTGGGCGAACTCACGCTGAAGGCCTGGTCTCACAACGTACAGGTGATTATCGAGGGGCCGGGCCACGTCCCCATGCACAAAATCAAAGAGAACATGGAACGGCAGCTTTCGGCCTGCCACGAAGCTCCGTTCTATACGCTGGGCCCGCTCACGACCGACATCGCACCGGGCTACGACCACATCACTTCGGCCATCGGGGCGGCGCAGATTGCGTGGTACGGCACGGCCATGATCTGTTACGTCACGCCCAAAGAACATCTGGGTCTGCCCAACCGGGAGGATGTGCGCAACGGGGTCATCGCCTACAAAATTGCGGCGCATGCGGCCGACCTGGCCAAAGGGCATCCGGGTGCGCAGCTGCGGGACGACGCCCTGAGCAAAGCGAGGTTCGATTTCCGCTGGAAAGACCAGTTCAACCTCTCGCTCGACCCGGAACGGGCGCTGGAGTATTACAAGGAGGGCTCGGAACACGACGGGGAATACTGCACGATGTGCGGCCCCAACTTCTGCGCCATGCGCCTCTCCCGTGACATAGAGAAATGCAATCGTCAATGACTTGTTCCTTAATCGAGAATGCACCATGTTTTCTGAAGAACTTGAAAAAATATCGTGGGAGAAAACGACGGAGGAGATTTACGCCAAAACGGCGGCCGACGTAGAGACGGCCCTGCGCAAAGCCTATCCCGACGTGGAGGACTTCAAAGCGCTCATCTCTCCGGCGGCGGCTCCTTATCTCGAAACGATGGCCCGGCTCAGCCGGCAATATACGTTGCAGCGGTTCGGCAAGACGATTTCGATGTTCGTACCGCTCTATCTGACCAACTCCTGCACCAACTTCTGCGTTTATTGCGGATTCAACCACGACAACCCGATGGCCCGGATTATCCTCTCCGAAGAGGAAATCGTGAACGAATACAAGGCGATTAAAAAGCTGGCTCCGTTCGAAAATCTGCTGCTCGTCACGGGCGAGAACCCGGCCAAAGCGGGGGTACCGTATATCGAACGGGCGCTGCAACTGGCCCGGCCCTATTTCTCGAATCTGCAAATCGAGGTGATGCCGCTCAAGGCTGAAGAGTACGAACGGCTTACCCGTTCGGGGCTGAACGGGGTTATCTGCTTTCAGGAGACCTACCACAAGGAGCGGTACAACGTCTACCACCCGAAAGGGATGAAATCGAAATTCGACTGGCGGGTGAATGCGTTCGACCGCATGGGTCAGGCCGGCGTACACAAAATCGGGATGGGCGTCCTCATCGGACTGGAGGAGTGGCGCACCGACATCACCATGATGGCGTACCACCTGCGCTACCTGCAAAAACATTACTGGAAAACGAAATACAGCGTCAATTTCCCCCGCATGCGGCCCAGCGAGGGGCATTTCAAACCCAATGTGGTCATGAGCGACCGGGAACTGGCGCAGGTCACGTTTGCCATGCGCATCTTCGACCGGGATGTGGACATCTCCTACTCTACCCGTGAAAACGCGGCTTTCCGCAACCACATGGCCACGCTGGGCGTGACCACGATGAGCGCCGAAAGCAAGACCGATCCGGGCGGATACTGCACTTACCCGCAGTCGCTGGAGCAGTTTCATGTGAGCGATGAACGCACCGCCGCACAGGTGGAACGGGATTTGAAAGCTCTCGGCCGGGAGCCGGTGTGGAAAGACTGGGACGAATCGTTCAACCGGAAATAAATTTTTACCGATATGGATTTTACAGCACGTTACAGCCGGCAGATTATGCTCGGCGAAATCGGAATCGAGGGGCAGCGGAAACTGGCCGGAGCCTCCGTTCTGCTGGTGGGGGCCGGCGGACTGGGTTCGGCCATCGCCCTTTACCTGACGGGGGCCGGTATCGGCCGGCTGGGAATCGTCGACGGCGATACGGTGTCGGAGAGCAATCTGCAACGGCAGGTTCTCTACACCGAACAGGAGGTGGGACAGCCCAAGTCCGACTGTGCCCGGCGGCGGCTGCAGGCTCTCTCGTCGGCCACGCAGATAGACGTTTATCCCTTTTTCCTGACCCGTGAAAACGCCCTGCCGGTTATCCGGCAGTATGACATCGTGGTCGACGGCTGCGACAACTATGCGACCCGGTATCTGCTCGACGACTGCTGCCGGGAAGCGGGCATACCGTATGTGTACGGCTCTATCGGCGAATTCAGGGGGCAAGTGTCGGTCTTCAACTATCGGGGCGGGATGCACTACCGCGACCTCTACCCCGACGAGGCGGGACAGACCTCGCAGCCGAAAACCGTCGGCGGGGTGCTGGGCGTGGTTCCCGGTATCGTGGGCACGGCCGAAGCGGCCGAAGTGATAAAAATCGTGACGGGATGCGGAGAACCGCTGCGCAACAAACTGTTCACCATCGACGTCTTAACGATGCAAACCGACATTTTCGAGTTTTAACCGCCGCAGGCAACAAAAGATTTGCTATATTTGTTCTTGCAATGGACAACGCCTGGCGACACCAAAAACCGGACAGCGTGGAAAACAGGGTAAAACTGAGAGTTATGGGTATCACCTACAGCCAGATACAGAAAGGCGCCTATGCGCTGATTCTGGCTGAGGAGGAGGGCATGCGCCGCATTCCCATCATCATCGGTACGCCCGAAGCCCAAGCCATCGCCATCCGGCTGGAACATCTGATTCCCTCCCGGCCGATGACACACGACCTGTTCGTCAGTTTCGCCCACGCCTTCGGCATCCGGCTGCGGGAGGTGTTCATCTATAAATTCGATGACGGCATCTTCTGCTCCGAACTGCTGTTCGACGACGGCCGACGGGAGATTCGCATCGACTCCCGGACATCTGACGCCATCGCCATCGCCCTCCGGGCCAGAGTGCCGATTTACACCACCCCCGAAATTGTCGCCGAAGCCGGAATCATCGTCGAGGAGCGGGAACCGGCCCGGCCGGAAGAGTCCCGACCGGCGGAAGAGAAACCGGCGGCACCCCGCACGTTCCGGGATTTCAGCAGCGAAGAGTTGCAAAAACGGCTCGAAAAAGCCATCGGCGACGAGGCATACGAAACCGCCGCCGAGATACAACAGGAACTGAACCGCCGGAACAGCGGTTCCCATACAGCGTGAAACACCTAAAACAACATGGACTATGACGATTGTCCCCGCTCAAGGTATCAGTTTTATTTCCGCAGCCAGAGGGTTGCTCGGCATCGCCGCCCTGCTGGCCGTAGCATTCGCCGTGAGCCGTGACCGGAAACACATCCGGTGGCGCACGGTAATCACCGGACTGGCCATACAGTTGATACTGGCGTTCGGCATCCTTTATGTTCCTTTTATACAGACCGGTTTCGAATGGGCCGGACGGGCGTTTGTCAAAGTGATGGATTTTGCCCGGAGCGGGTCGGATTTTCTTTTCGGCCCCCTGCTCGACACCCGGCACGCCGGATACATATTCGTCTTTCAGGTACTGCCCGCCATCGTCTTTTTCTCGGCACTCACCAGCGTGCTCTATTACCTGAATGTCATCCAGCGGGTCGTACAGGCGCTGGCCTGGTGCCTGCACAAGCTATTGGGCATATCGGGAGCCGAAGGGCTTACCGTCGCCGGCAACGTGTTTCTGGGACAGTGCGAGGCTCCGCTGCT
This sequence comes from Coprobacter sp., assembly GCA_022511245.1. Lineage (GTDB taxonomy): Bacteria > Bacteroidota > Bacteroidia > Bacteroidales > Coprobacteraceae > Coprobacter. The sequence continues at coordinate 8,666 of JAFLRV010000041.1, read as the reverse complement.
GGCGAAAGAGTACCTGCCGGCCATGAACCGGTCGGAGCTGTTTCTGGTCATGACGGCGGGGATGGCAACTGTATCGGGAGCAGTCCTGTCGGCCTATATCGGCATGCTGGGCGGCGACGACCCCGCCGGACGGGTGCTGTTTGCCCGTTACCTGCTCTCGGCCTCCGTCATGGCGGCTCCGGGAGCGGTCGTTTTTGCCAAAATCATCGTGCCGCAGACCGAAAAGGGCGACTCGTCGTTGCAGACATCGCCCTCCAGAGGCGGCGACAACCTGCTCGACGCCCTTTCGGGCGGAGCCGTACAGGGGGTCAGACTGGCCGTAACGGTGGCGGCCCTGCTGCTGGCCTTTATCGGGACAGTGGCTCTGCTGAACTACCTGCTGGGCGGCGTAATCGGCCGGTATACCGGCGTGAACCGGTGGCTCACCGAAATGTACGGCCGGCCGGCCGAACTGAACTTCCAGACGCTCACCGGGTGGCTCTTCACTCCGCTGGCCTGGCTGATGGGCGTCTGCAAAGAAGACATGACCACCGTAGGCAGTCTGCTGGGTATCAAAACGATATTGAACGAATTTATCGCTTATGCCGACTTCAACATGCTGAAAAACACCGGTGCGTTCGTACAGGAAAAATCGATTGTCATCACCACGTTCGCCCTGTGCGGCTTCGCCAACATCGGGTCGGTCGGGATGCTGACAGGCGGCATCGGCGTACTGGCGCCCAACCAGCGGAAAACACTCACCGAATACGGGTTCCGGGCCATGCTGGCCGGGATGCTGGCCTCCTGCATGTCGGGCGTGCTGGTGGGCATGATTGCGGGATAGTCTAACGAAAACAATTCATCGGATATGCATATATTTTACACACCCCATATCGACACGTCGGCCGAACTGCCTGAAGAGGAATCGCAACACTGCGTGCGTGTGCTGCGGCTGACCGAAGGCGACGAGATTTGCCTCACCGACGGAAAAGGCTGTTTTTACCGGGCCTCCATAACCCTCGCCCACCCCAAGCGGTGCGGATTCGACATCCTCGAAAAGATTCCCTCGCCCAATTCGTGGGGCTGCCGGCTGCATATCGCCGTAGCTCCGACCAAAAACATGGACCGCATGGAGTGGATGGCCGAAAAGTGTACCGAGATAGGGATAGACGGGATTTCATTTCTGCGCTGCCGCTTCTCGGAACGGAAAGAGATTAAAAAGGAGCGCATCGAAAAGATTGTGGTGTCGGCGGCCAAACAGTCGCTGAAAGCCACCCTGCCCGCCGTGTCGGAGATGACCGATTTCCAGCGGTTCGTCTCCCGGCCGTTCGACGGGGAGAAATACATCGCCCACTGCTACGACGAGGGGGACAAAGTGTCGCTGAAAGAGGCTTACCAACGGGGACGGAATGCGCTGGTGCTTATCGGCCCCGAAGGGGATTTCAGCCGGGAGGAGGTGGAAATGGCACGGGCTTGCGGATTTGTTCCCGTCACGCTCGGCAACAGCCGTCTGCGCACCGAAACGGCCTGCATCGCCGCCTGCCATACGCTGCAACTCGCCAACGAGTAATTTCGGGCGACTCCCGGCGGTCTCTGCAACGCTTTACCGGTTACAGAGCGAGACGGGGAAATACGTTCAGCATGGCTTCGGGGGTGAAGCCGGTGAAGTCGGGGATGATGTGGTCGCACAACTCCTCAATCATCTTGGCGGGATAGGTGGTGGCCAGCCCGATGACGGTGGCGCCGGAAGCCCGGGCGGCGGTGAGTCCGGCCAGTGAATCTTCAAAGACGAAACAGTCGGCGGGGTCGGCCTGCAGGAGTTCGGCTCCCAGCCGGAAACATTCGGGGTCGGGTTTCGACCGGGTCACTTTTTCGGCAGTGACTTCGGCATCGAACATCGCTTTCAGTTCAGGATGCCGCTCGTAAAGGATATTCAGCTTGGCATCGTTGGAACTGGTTACGAGTGCGATTTTCATCCCCTGCCGCCGGATTGCGGTCAGAAAGTCGAACGCTCCGGAAATGTATTCGTATGCCATGTGTTTCTCGAAATAGTCGAGGGCTTCCGACAGCTGCGCCTGCACGGCGGGGTCGGGAAAATAGGTCTCGTAAATCTCAATCAATGTTTTGCCCTTGATTTCCAACCCGAAATGACGTATATCGGGATAGAACTTCGCACTTACTTTGTCCCAAAAACGGGTGTACTGGCTTTCGGTGTCGATAATGACTCCGTCGAGGTCGAACAATACCGCCGGCTTGTCGTTCTTCATTTTTGTCTTTTATTTTGTTTAACGTTGCAAATTAAACAAAAGGCTTCGGACTACACAAATAATTCGTACCTTTGATGCGCATAAAAAAATAGTGATTCCGGACATGACGAACCATTCTCCTGCCGTATTGGGAAAAGAGCCTGTGGGAAAACTGCTGCTGCAGTATTCCATTCCGGCCATTGTGGGCATGACGGTGACTTCGCTGTACAACATCATCGACAGCATTTTTATCGGCAAAGGCATCGGCCCGCTGGGTATCACGGGGCTGGCCGTGACCTTCCCGCTGATGAATCTGGTCATCGCCTTCTGCACGCTGGTGGCGGTGGGGGGAGCGACTATCAGTTCCATCTATTTAGGTCAGAAAAACAGCGAACGGGCCACAGATGTACTGCACAATGTGGTGCTGCTGTGCCTCATCAATGCGGTGTGTTTCGGGTCGATAACGTTTTTCTTTCTCGACCCTATCCTCTCCTTTTTCGGAGCCAGCGAGGATACGCTGCCTTATGCCCGTGATTTCATGCAGGTGCTGCTGGCGGGTACGCCGGTGGCGTATGTCTTTATCGGACTGAACAACATCATGCGGGCCACCGGATATCCGACCAAAGCGATGCTTTCGTCGTTGGTCACGGTAGGGGCCAACATCCTCATCGCTCCGGTTTTCATTTTCGGGTTCAAGTGGGGCATGCGGGGGGCGGCGCTGGCTACCTTGCTGTCGCAAACGTGCGGCCTGATATGGGTATTGCTCCATTTTTACAATCCGAAGAGTTTCATCCATTTCGAGAAGGGGCGGTACAAGTTGCGCAAACGTATTATTCTGAGCATCTTCTCGATAGGGATGTCTCCTTTTCTGATGAACGTGTGCGCCTGCGTGGTGGTGATTATCCTGAACAACAGTCTGCGCACCTACGGCGGCGATATGGCCATCGGGGCGTTCGGCATCATCAACCGCATGGTAACGCTGTTTGCCATGGTGGTCATGGGGCTGGCTCAGGGCATGCAGCCCATCGTGGGCTACAACTACGGCGCCCGGATGCTGGAGCGGGTGCGGCTGACGCTGAAATACGGCATCATCGCCGGCATGGCGGTCACGACGACCGGTTTTCTGCTGAGCGAACTGTTCCCCGAAACGCTTGTCGCCCTCTTTACCGACAACGAAGAACTGGCCGGGATTGCTCACGGCGGACTGCGCATCTGCACGCTGGCGTTTTCGTTCGTGGGCTGCCAGATTATCATCACCAACTTTTTCCAGTCTATCGGGAAGTCGCAGGTGTCGATATTCCTGTCGCTTTCGCGGCAGCTGCTGTTCCTGCTGCCGTGCCTGCTCATCCTGCCCCGCTATCTCGGCACGGAGGGGGTATGGTGGAGCCTGCCGACTTCGGATTTCATCGCTTTCGTCACCGCCGTTCTCACGCTTATGCTGCATTTTAAAAGAATAAACCGAACTGAATTCATCCGTTACTGATATGAAAAGATTTCTTATTTTATCGTTTTTATCGGCATGGCTGCCGCTTTCCGGCGTACTGGCCGACGAGGGTATGTGGCTGCTGCCGCTGCTCCACCAGCAGAATATATCGAAAATGAAGGGGCTGGGCCTCGAACTTTGTTCGGAGGACATCTACCATCCCGACTCGGTTTCGCTGAAAGATGCCGTAGTCATTTTCGGACAGGGCTGCACCGGAGAGGTCATCTCGCCGGAGGGGCTGATTCTCACCAACCACCATTGCGGATATGAGTATATCCAACAGCACAGCTCGGTCGAGAGCGACCTGCTGACCGACGGATTCTGGGCCCGCAGCAAAAGCGAGGAACTGCCCAATCCGGGACTGACGGTCACGTTTATCGACCGGATAGAGGAGGTGACCGACTACGTCAAGGAGGAGCTGGCCAAAGACACGACCGACTATATGCTCCGGTTCCTGTCGGGCGCTTATCTGAACGGCCTGGCCCGCAAACGGGCGGGGGAAGCGTTTCTCCGGTCGCATCCGGGAACGATAGTCGAAATCAAACCGTTCTACGGCGGAAACCGCTACTACATGTTCACGCAAAAGGTCTATTCCGACGTGCGCATGGTGGGCGCCCCGCCTTCTTCCATCGGCAAATTCGGAGCGGATACGGACAACTGGATGTGGCCCCGTCACACGGGCGACTTTTCCATCTTCCGGGTCTATGCCGATGCCGAAGGCAATCCGGCCCCCTACTCTCCCGACAATGTCCCGCTGCGGCCGAAGAAATATTTCAGCCTGTCGACGGGCGGCATAGCGGAGAACGATTTTGTCATGTTAATGGGTTTTCCGGGACGGACAAACCATTTCTATACGCCGGCCGAAGTGCTGGAGCGCCGGGATATCGAGAACAGCATCCGGGTCGAGGTGCGTGACCTGCGGCAGCGGCTTCTGCTGGAGGAGATGCTCGCCGACCCCAAAACCCGCATACAGTATGCCGGGAAATATGCGGTCTCGACCAACAGCTACAAGAGTTCGAAAGGGATGAACAGGATGATAGACCAGCAGCGGCTGCCGGCACTGAAAGCGGCGGAAAAGGAGCGGCTCATCGACTGGGCAAGGGCCAGCCGCCGTCCCGATTTCATCGAAGCGGCGGCGACTATCGACAGCGTTGTCGCCGAGCGGGCTTCGCTCAAGAAACGGCAGTTCTACCTGCTGGAGGCGTTGCAGAACGGCATCGAATTCAGCAAGGTAAACACGTTCAAAGCGCTGGCCGACTCGCTGCGGGAACGGGATATCCGGCGGGTGCCGGCCGAGACGATACGGCTGGGTATCGAGTCGTTCCGGAACAAGGACTACAACTCGGAGGTAGACCGCAAGGTTGCCAAAGCGATGCTGAAACTGTATGCCGAACGCATCGGCGAGGGGGAACGCCCCTCGTTTTTCGAGGTTATCCGGAAGAGATACAAGGACGACATCGACCGGTATGTGGATGACCTGTTCGCCCGTTCGATTTACGGCAATCCGCAACAGGCGGAGGCTTTCCTGAGGAATCCGACTCTCGACCGGCTCGAAAAGGACGGTATGATTCTTTTCGCCCGTTCGGTGGCGGAGGAGCGGCGGAACATCTCCATTGCCCTGCAGGCGTTCGACGAACGGATGGAAACGGCTCACCGCTCTTATATCGAGGGGCTGATGCTGACGACCGACGAAAACAGCCTCTATCCGGATGCGAATTTCACGCTCCGGCTCACTTACGGACAGGTGGCGCCGTTCTCTCCGGCAGACGGGATTCAATACCGCTATTACACCACGCTCGACGGGGTGATGCAGAAAGAGGAGCCCGACAACTGGGAGTTTGTCGTTTCGCCGGCACTGAAATCGCTGTACGAACGGCACGACTTCGGAACGTATGCCCGCCCCGACGGCCGCATGCCCATCAATTTCATCGCCAATACCCACACGACGGGCGGCAATTCGGGCAGTCCGGTGATGGACGCACGGGGCCGGCTGGTGGGTATCGGGTTCGACCGCAACTGGGAGGGCATCAGCGGCGACATCCAGTACCAGCGGGCTTACCAGCGCACCATCATTACCGACATCCGGTATATCCTGTTCGTCATCGACAAATTTGCCGGAGCAACGCACCTCATCGAGGAGCTGGATATAGCGGACTGAACATATTACCGACAAGGGCTGTCCGAACCGGGACAGCCCTTGTCGTATCGGGTCAATCAATAGACAGGTAGTTTCCGTCAAACTCCCGCAATTTTGCCGGAATTTGGCGGAACGGATGATTTTTTCCGGGTCAGCCGCTCCTGCAGGGACTGCATCAGGTGGTAGAAATTGGGGACGAAGAGGGTGCCCAACAGGGTGTTGAAGGTCATCCCGAAAACGACGGCGGTACCGAGTGAGATACGGCTTTCGGCTCCGGCTCCGGTGGCGAACATCAGGGGCATCACGCCCAGAATAAAGGCGAAAGAGGTCATGAGAATGGGACGGAGCCGCACCCGGCCGGCTTCTATCGAGGCTTGGGTAATGGATTCTCCGCTCTTATGGTAATCAATGGCGAACTCGACAATCAATATGGCATTCTTGGCCGAAAGGGCAATCAACAGCACGATACCAATCTGGCTGTAGATGCTAATCGACAGCCCCATAATCCAGCAACCCAGCACTACGCCCAACAGGGCGAACGGCAGACTGAGAATGACGGCAAAGGGACTGCTCCAACTCTCGTATTGGGCGGCCAGCACGAGAATTACGATGAGTATGGCCAGGCCGAATATGGTGGTTACCGACGAGGAGGCTTGTGTCTCCTGATAGGCTTCGGACGTCCAGCTGTATCCGAAATTGTTGCCCAGCACGTTCTGTGTAAGCTGCTCCATGCCTGCGATGGCCTGCCGGGTGCTGTATCCGTCAGCGGGTATGGCGGTAATGGCGGCAGCGGTGTACATGTCGTACCGGGAGACTTGGTCGAGGCCTTGCTGCTCCTCTATCCGGGTAAAGGCGGAAAAGGGCACCATCCGTCCGTCCCGGTTGCGCACGCTCAACCGCAAGACATCGTCTTTGACGGCCCGGCTGCGGGCTTCGGCTCCCAGTTTGACCTGATATACCCGGCCGAACTCGGTAAAGTCGTTGATGTAGGCGGTTCCCATATAGTAGGCGAGCGTGGTGAACACATCTTTCAGCTCCAACCCCATCAACTGGACTTTGTCCCGGTCGATATCGAGAAAATATTGCGGGGTGTTTCCCTGATACTGGGAGGAGAGCATCTTCAAGGAGGGTTCTTCCCGCACCCGTTCGAGCAGGGCCTGCACGGCATTCTGCAGTTCGGTGGCTCCCAAATTGCTTCGGTCTTCGAGTTCGAACTGGAGACCACCCGAGACGCCCAGTCCCGAAATGGCCGGCGGATTGACGGCAAAAACGGTGGCTTCCTGCAGGACGGCGGCATCGGCATTGAGGCGGTTCACTACGGCAAAGACGCTCTGGTCTTTGGCTTTGCGCTCGTTCCAGTTTTTCAAGATGACGAAAAAAGTGGCACTGTTGGAGGCGTCGGTGCCCTGCATCATGGAAAAGCCGTCGATGCAGAGGTAGGTTTTCACTTCGGGATAGGAATCGAGAATGGCGCCGATGCGCCGGGTTACCTGCCGGGTGCGTTCGACACCGGCAGCGTCGGGGAGCTGTACGGCGGCAATAAAATAGCCTTGATCTTCCTGCGGAATAAAGGAGGTGGGCCATTTGACAAAAAGCCAGCCGGTAACAACCGAGACCAGCAGAAAGAGAATCATCGTCATCACAGGCCGGGCCAGCAGCCGGGTCACCACACGGAGATAGGCCTGCAAGAGTGCATTGTATCCTTTGTTGAATATCCGGTAAACGCCGGCTTTCCGCTCCCGTGTGGGCTGGAGAAAGAGGGCGCACAGGGCCGGCGTGAGGGTGAGGGAATTGAAACCGCTGAAAAAAGTGGCGGTGGCTATCGTGAGGGCAAACTGCTTGTAAAGCTGTCCGGTAATGCCGCCGATAAAAGCGGTGGGTATAAAAACGGCCAGCAGAACGAGCACAACGCCGATGACGGGACCGGTAATCTCCTCCATCGCCACAGTAACGGCGGTCTTGCGGTCATACTGTCCGGTGTCGATAAGCCGGGTGGAGTTCTCGACCACGACGATAGCGTCGTCGACCACGATGGCAATGGCGAGCACCAGTCCGAACAGGGTCAGGGTATTGATGGAGAAGCCGAAGAGTCTGAGCACGGCAAAGGTGCAGATGAGCGAGACGGGTATGGTGAGCGAGGGGATAATCATCGCCCGGAAATTTTGCAAAAAGAGCAGAATGACAATCATGACCAGCAGGGTGGCTTCGAGCAGGGTAACGAGAACTTCGTGTATCGAGGCCGACACAAATTCGGTGGTGTCGAGCACCACGCTGTATTCCACGCCGGCCGGAAGATAGCGGCTCAACTCGTTCATCTTGGCCTTGACGGCTTTGGCCACATCCAGCGAATTGGAGCCGGGCAGCTGGTATATGGCAAGGGCGGCCGAAGAATGGCCTTTGAGGGTGGAGGTCACGCCGTAGGAAACACTGCCGAGATCTATGGTGCCCAAATCTTTCAGCCGCAGACAGCCTCCGTCGGGGAGGGTGCGGATGACGATATCGCCGAACTCTTCGGGGGTGATGAGACGGCCCTGTGCGGTGAGGGTGTACTGGAAATCGACCGTACCGTCGAGCGGCGGCTGCCCTACCGCCCCGGCCGACACTTCCATGTTCTGTGACTGTACGGCGGCATATACATCGGCGGGGGTGAGCTGCCGGATGCGCATAATCTCGGGGTCGAGCCAGATGCGCATGCTGTAATTGCCGGCCCCGAACACACTGACGGCTCCCACACCGGGAAGCCGGGATAGCTCGTCGACCAGATTAAGGGTGGCGTAGTTGGAGAGGTAGAGACCGTCATACCGAGGGTTGTCGGATTGGA
>JAFLRV010000040.1 GCA_022511245.1 Coprobacter sp. | reverse complement strand
TCGCTCACCTTGTAGCCCCACATGCCGTTCATCGTCTGGCACATCTCCAGCGGCAAACGACCGATTTCCTGCCCCGACAGACCCGCCTTGTTCTCACCCGGCAAATCCCGCTCAAACATCTGGAAATCCTCCCCCTCCAGCGGCAAAAGATGATGATTGTTGCCGATAATCAAGCCCGGACGCAGCGAATGCACATACCCGTAAAACTCCTCCATGCGCCAGTCGAACGGCACCGAATCCCGGTCGTGGTCCCAGTAGCCGTCGAGCCACAACCCGTCCACCCGGCCATACGCCGTCAGCAGCTCATGCACCTGCCGTTTCATGAAATCGAAATAACTTCCGTAGTCGGGCCGCAGCGAGCGCCCCGTGTGCAATCCGGTGCGCCCCACCGGATAATCCTCCCGAATCCAGTCGAGAATAGAATAATAAAGATGCAGCCGCACCCCTTCGGCCTGGCAAGCCTCCGAAAGCTCCCGCAGCACATCCCGTCCGAACGGCGTGGCCCGCACGATATTGTAATCGCTCTCGTGCGTATCCCACATCGAAAAACCGTCGTGATGGCGCGAGGTAAACGTAATGTAGCGTGCACCGGCCCCCTTGATGGCCCGCACCCATTCCCCCGCATCGAAACGGTGCGGATAAAACGCATCGGCCGCCTTCGCATACTCCTCGCAGTCGATACCGCTGTTCAGGTACCATTCCCCCTGAGCAAACGAACTGTAAATCCCCCAGTGCAGAAAAACACCGAAACGGAAACCCTCGAACTCGGCACGATACTGCCGGTTCTCTTCGACAAGCACATACGGCGTTCCCATCGACACCAGCGATGCACCCAACAGCATAACAGACAAAACAACTCTTTTCATAAAAACTAAAAATATAAAATTACGCACCTCCGCACCCGGTCGGGAACAAGAAGAGAGGCGAAGATAAGCAAAAACAGAAAATCATCAACAAACAACCGCCACCTTTTTGCACCGGCATCCGTTTTTTTCAGCAACCACCCGTCTCGTCCAGCACAAACAAAATGGTCCGAAACTCCATTCGACAGAAATTTTTAAATTTATGATTAAAAATTCATCTATTTTTACGATAATGCTCAACATTTTACTAAATTTGCCGGGAAAAGTGGATTAAAAATAAATTAATACGCAATACCAAGTCAAAAACTCACAATTTTTTTTAACATAAATAATATATATGAAGAGGTCTTTATTGGGAATATTTGTCGTCCTGCTGTACACCGCCGTTTCCCTGACATCGTGCGGCGAAAGCAAAAAAGAGCGGGAACAAAGAGAACGCATCGACTCGCTGGAAAATGCCAACCTGCGAAAAGAACTGGACTATGACGATTTGCAGAAATATCTGGCCGTCATTGCCGAAGGGCTCGACAGCATCGCCATAGAAGAAAAAGAGATTCTGGTCAACAACGTCAGCGAAAGTCCCGGCCTGAACCGGCAGCTGATGAAAAACAACCTGGCACACGTGCGGGAAATACTCGCCCGGCACCGGGACCGCATCAAAGAACTGGAAGCCAAACTCGCCAACAGCCAGGGCGATGCATCGCACCTGCGCACCATTATCACGGCACTGCGGGAGCAGCTCGATGCCAAAGACCGGGAGTTGGAACAACTCAAAGCCGACCTGGAAGACAACCGCAAGAGCATCAAAGACCTCACCAGCCGCGTACAGCGCATGAGCGAAGAACAGGAGCAGCAGGAGCAGACCATCAGAGAGCAGCAGGAGACCATCCAGCAGCAAGCCGACCAGATGAACATGGGGTACATCAAAATCGCATCGAAAAAAGAGCTCAAAAACGAAGGGCTGCTGACCGGCGGACTCATGAAGAAGAAGGTCGACTATTCCCAAATCGACTTGAGTCAGTTCCAGCAAATCGACATACGCACCACCACCCGCATCGATTTGCCCGCCAAAGCCAAGATACTGACCGCTGTCCCCAACGGAAGCTACACACTCACCACCACTGCATCCGGGACCGTACTGGAGATACGCAATCCCGCCAGCTTCTGGAGTGTATCCAACTTCCTCATCATACAAACCGACTGACAACAGCCGTTCAACCCCCGACAGAAACACATTCAGCCTATCATTAAAACATCGCATACATGGACAAGAAAACAGCCAATAGCCTCATTGCCAATACCGGGATACACTTCAAGACCATACAGACGGCATTCAACCCCGAAGAACCCCTCGTGTTGGAAAACGGCAAAACACTGAAATACACCTTTCTCGAAACCATCGATTTCCTGAACAACGGCCGCATACGCGTCGACGTGTGCACCCCCTGTCAGGGACTCTTCTCTCCGGTCAACTACCTGAAAGAACACGACCTGCTGGAAAAAAACGTCAACGGCTCTCTGGTTACCGACGAAAGCAGCGTCCCCAGCATCAAAAAAGACACGGTAATGGCTGTCATAGAAAGCTATCAGGCCGGAGCACCCGAACTGATGAGCATCAACACCCTCACCTCCTTCCGCCTCAAGAAAGGAAGCGAAGTCACCACCGGATTCGACCTGCTGCTGGGCAAATGGCTGCCCATGCCCATGTATGAAGAAGAAATCGGCGGACAGAGCACCGGATACCCCAACGGCTGGTGCCGCGTGCGCATCGAGCCCATAGGCGAACGGGAGAAAAACGGCATACAGCAGTACCGCTGCGTATGGGCGTTCGACACCCAGCTGGCCAAAGACCCCCTCGAAGGCATCCTGCGGCCCGCATTCCTGGGCGGAAGCGGCGAGAGCAAGACCTACAGCCTCTGCAACCGGGCCGACCTGCTGCTGGGCGATTTCCTCAACATCCCCGACGGACAGAACGAGGCACCCATCGGCGATTACCTGGCATCGCTGTTCGGCATCGACCTCTCGGCCAACACCAACCACAAGTACAAATTCCTCGCCTATTACGTATACCTTATCAACTTCCTGCGCCTCCACGGAGCCGCACCCCGCATCACGCTCTACCACAAAACCGACCGGCAGATACCCGTAGACATGTCGGTCGACATCGGTAACAGCCGCACCTGCGCCGTACTTTTCGAAAAAGGCGATTTTACCAAAGCCCGCATGCTGCGACTGAGAGACCTCTCCGAACCCTGGCGCACCTACGAAAACGCCTTCGACATGCGCATCGTGTTCCGCCGCGCCGATTTCGGAGGCGACCTGACCCAGGACAAACAACTGTTCCAGTGGCTCTCGCTGGTACGCGTCGGCGAAGAAGCCAAGCACCTCGTCTACCGCTCCATCGAAAACAGCGGCGAGAGCGAGCGCACCACCAACTATTCCTCCCCCAAACGATACCTGTGGGACGGACGCGCCTATCAGAACCGGTGGGAATTCCTCGTGGCCGAAAACGACCCCACCAGCCTGAAAGTAAACCCCCAGATATTCATCGAAGGCTTTACCGACCATTTCGACGACGACGGCACGTTCCTCAACGAGCCCAAGGAAATCGACCTCTTCGGTCTGGGCAAAGACGATGACGACTGCCATTACAGCCGCCGCTCCCTCATGACGTTCGTCATGATTGAAATGATGCAGCAGGCCCTGTGCTATATCAACTCCAGCCACTTCCGAAGCATGCACGGTGAAATCGACTGCCGGCGCTACCTGCGCAACATCATCGTCACCTGCCCCACCGCCATGCCCATTGAAGAGCAGCGTGTACTGCGTACCGCCGCCCGGAACGCCACCCAGCTGTTGAGCAAACTCTACCCCGAACTGCCCCCGATGACCATCACGCCCAATCCCGACAAGCTGGCCCCCACCGATGACATCACCGAGCTGCAAAACCGTGGATGGCTCTACGACGAAGCCTTTGCCAGCCAGCTCGTATACCTTTATGCCGAACTGGCCGAACGCTACGGCGGACGAATCGACCATTTCTTCCAGCTCAAAGGACACCACCGCCCCGAAATTGAAAACCAGGGATTCACCGGCAACGCCCTCACCATAGGAACCATCGACATAGGAGCCGGAACCACCGACATCATGGTCACCGCCTTCGGACAGAAAGGACTGGGACGGCTTACCCCCATCCCCCTCTATTACGACAGTTTCTACCTCGCCGGCGACGACATCCTGCACAACGTCATACGCGACATCATACTCGAAGGACCCGACAACCAGAGCGAAAACCTGGGCAGCATAGGCAGCGCTTTGGCCGTGCGCATACAGAAGATGACCCCCGACGAACTCCTTCAGATTCCCCGTGTCGCCCAATCCAAACAATACCGGGACCGCGTCGAAGACATCCGGCACGCCATCACCGACGAAGAAGCACGCCACCTCAGACACCACCTCACCCAGGAGCTGATGAACCACTTCTTCGGCGTCGACTCCTCCGCCAAAAGCGAAAAAGACCGCCGCTGCCGGCTCGACTTCTGCACCCAGATAAGCCATCCCATGTCGCAGTTCTTCCTCGAACTGCTCAAGCAGGGACGGCCCACCCGGCTGTATACCTACAGCGAACTCTTCCCCAAAGAGCAGCCGGCCCCCTATCTGCTCGACCACTTTGCATACCACTTCGGATTCCGGTTCGAAGAACTCAGTTGGCGATATGACCCCGAAGCCGTAGGACGCATCGTGCGCGACACCATGGAGCCCCTCATCAAAGCCCTTTCGGTCGTGATGTATGCCCACCACTGCGACATACTCGTCCTTTCGGGCCGCCCTACCAACCTCGAACCGCTCACCGAGCTGTTCCTCAAATACATCCCCATCGCCCCCAACCGGCTGGTACGCCTCAACCAGTACCGCGTAGGGCACTGGTTCCCGCTCGCTACCGAAGAAGGCTATTTCCAGGAAAACCAGAAAGCCGTCGTAGCCGTAGGAGCCGAAGTCGGCTATCTGGCCAGCACCACCGGATTTCACGGCCTGGTGCTCGACTTCTCCACCCTGGGCAAAACCATGAAATCGACCGCCCGCTATATGGGACTGTTCGACGCAGAATTGCAAGAAGTACGCACCCCGTTCCTCACCCCCCAGAACGGCTCCGCCAACCTCAAAGGCATATCGGTATTCCCCTGCTGCATCGGATGCAAACAGTTCGACGCACCCAAGTACCAAGCCCGGCCCATCTATGCCATATACAACAACAGCCGTTCCCCCCAGCTCAACATCATGCTGCAGCGCAACTATGCCGAAGACCGGGAAATCCTCACCATCGAAGACGTTACCGACATGGAGGGCGACAGCATTCCGTTGAACGAAGTCACACTCCAGTTGCAGACACTCGGACAAGACGGAAACTTCTGGATGGACAAAGGAGCATTCACACTCAAAATTCAAGAAAACTAACCGAAGAATCACACCACCTTATCACATATTGTCATGGCATTGGATATAAAAAAACAAATAGAGAATATAGATAACAGTCTCAAATGGATAAAGCAATACCATCCCGAACACTATGAGCAGAGATTCCTGCAACTCATCGAGGAACGGCGCAAACTTAAAAGTATCGAGGATGTAGAGAACGATAACCCTGCCATAGCGGCTTATGGTGTCAGTCAGGTAGGAAAATCGTATCTTATGAACTGTATGCTGCAAAAAAACGGGCGTCCTTTCGTCATCAAGGCCGAAGGTCAAACGTATAACTTCATAGAGGAGATGAATCCAAAGACAGACAATACAGAGGCAACAGGTGTCGTCACACGCTTCTCCTCCTTCAGCAAGAATCCCGACAGCTTCAGTACGAAATATCCCGTTATGATGCGATGTCTCACCGTTGCAGACATAGTACTTGTTGTTTGCGACGGCTACTACAAGGACATTACAGGTTATACCACCTTCAGTGAGGCCGAAATAACCATTATGGCAGAGGAGATATACAAGAAATACATCACCAACAGTGAGAACTATACCTCCCCCATTCAGGCCGACAATATCCTTGACATCAAAGCATATTTCTACAAGCATCTTTCTGAGGCGCAGGCATTCCAACATACCGACTATTTCCAGAAGCTCGCCCTTGTAGCCAACCGTATACCGGTCACGGATTGGGTAGATGTTTTCTCCATACTCTGGTGCAAATCACCTTATCAGACAAAACTCTTCACCAAATTACTGGCCACACTGGCCAAATTCAAGTATGCCAAGTACGTCTATCTGCCGCCACAGGCACTGCTCCACGATGGAATAAACGAAAACACGGTAATGAGCGTACAGTGTCTCAACCAGCTTTTCATCGAACAACCCACCTACTTTACGGATGTCTATCTGCGCGAAGGTAACACAGAGAACTACCAGCAGCTGCAAGGTCTCACAAAGAGCGAGGTGTGCGCAGTCTGCGCTGAAATCATCGTCAAAATAGGCGAAGAATATTTAGAGAATAGCAGCAGCTACTGCTTCACCAACATTGCTCCTGACATTGCAAGCAAGCTGACTCAAGGCGAGGTAAAGATGAACATCCTCAAAGAAAACGACATGCTCGACTTCCCGGGTGCGCGCTCACGCAAGAAACTGGCGCAGGAAACCATGAAGGAAGACTCCAACCTCATTACGGTGTTGTTACGCGGAAAAGTGGCTTACCTGTTTAATATGTATAACGAGGCCAAACGCATAAATATATTGCTCTACTGTCATCATCAAGAGAAAAATGAAGTTTCTGACATTCCCAACTTGCTGAGAGACTGGATTATGAACAACATCGGCAATACGATGGAACACCGTCGGCGCACGATGTCCATCACCGACAATATCTCACCGCTGTTCTACGTAGGTACTAAATTCAACCTGGATATGCGCGAACGGGCAGAAGTTATTGAAAATACCATCAACGGAATGAACGGGCGCTGGCAGCAGCGATTTAAGAAAACACTTTACGACGAATGCTTCGCCGCAGATGCCACGCTTGATGCCGAAGGGCAGAAGATATTTCTCAACTGGACCCGTCCTGACGAACATTTCCATAACAGCTATGTGTTGCGTGACTACAAGTTCTCAGGCCCTAAAGGTAACAGCCTTTACGACAACGAACGTTCACAACCCGATACCAGTCGCATGCTGATGCCCGAAGACTACTACCGCAGCATGCGCAAAACGTTCTGTGAGAGTGAGTTCGTGAAATGCTTTTTTAACAATCCTGAACTCTCTTGGGATGTAGCCGCAAGTATCAACAATGACGGTGCGCTATACATCATTGAAAATCTATCGAAAGTGGCCGACAAAATCACCAATACACGAACACAGCTTTTCAATGATGTCATCGCCGCAGCGCTGAAGAATATCTTCAGAATCATGAAAGAATACTATGTCAGCGACGACACCTCCGAACTCCTTTCCGAAAACATCCGCAAAGCCGACAGCATTATGCGGGAGATGGAATTTACCTGCCAGGAGCATCCCGAATATTTCGGGCATCTGCTGCAGGCCCTGCAACTCACGGAGGCCGAAAGTTTCAAAGAGCTTCACCACCTCATCCCCACCCTTACCGCTACGGTAAACGACAATTCGAAAATTGCCGATTACGAACTCATCCGCAAGCGGTGCAACAACTTCGAAGGATGCCGGAACGAAGCCGAGAAATGGGCCGTTTTCATTGCAGCCTACCGGTTTGCCAACCAGGAAGAAGCCGACCGTTACCTCCAGAGCCGGCATATCGACGCCGGCAAGCTCTTCCAGGGCGAAACCCTCAAGCGGAAAAATTCGGCCGTCATCACCCACAGCCTGGTCAACCACTGGAAAGAAAACATCTCCGGCGTACAATTCATGAACTCCTTTGCCGGACAAGAACGCATCGACGAGATTGTGATGACACACCTCGTCACCTGCCTGATGAACACCGCCGCCACGCTCAATCTGGCCGAACGCATCGAAAACGAAATCGCCGATTACGTCGATGTGCTCAACATAACCGGCATCAACGAAGACCTGGTGGCCGACATGATAGCCACCACCATCAGCGACTTTGTCATCGATTTCGGATACCGGTATCTCACCCCCGAGCAGATACAAGCCTCCCGGCGCATCTCCCAGGACCAGAAACTGAACTGCTTCCACTACACGCAGCAGGAACGCAAAGAACATTTCGAAGACGAAGAGATGACGCAGCTGTTCAACGACATTCT
This sequence comes from Coprobacter sp., assembly GCA_022511245.1. Lineage (GTDB taxonomy): Bacteria > Bacteroidota > Bacteroidia > Bacteroidales > Coprobacteraceae > Coprobacter. The sequence continues at coordinate 6,642 of JAFLRV010000040.1, read as the reverse complement.
CACCTCCGACGCACACTATACGCCGGCCTACAACGACAACTACAACCGTTGGCTGGAGTTCATGTACGTCGCCTTCATCGCCCATCTGAATGTACCCGAATACGACCGGGAAGCCAACGAACAGCTCAAGCAGATACTCGATGAAATAAAAAAATAAAAACAAGAATACACACCCAAAGAAAACAAGAAAATGGAATCTATCGGATGCCTTTGGCGCACACTACTGTTCCTCATCGGGATGATTTTGTTCACCCTCCTCTTCTCGCTGCTCCTGCGCGGCTGCGACGACGACACGAACAAGCCCGACGAACACACCAACCCGCTTGAACGCCTCATACGCGACATCATCGGGCTGCCCGACGACGACCCCTACCGGGATTTGCCCGAAGAACTCAGAGACAATTCGCCCGTCACCGGATGGGGCGAAGGCATCCCCGGCGTAGACGAGCTTCCCGCCCCCGAAGACAACTACATCCCGCCGGTCGACACCTCCCGCATCGTGCCCCACCCCGAAGACTCGCTGGTGCAGATTGTCGCCGACCAGCTCATCGTCTTCTTCAACGCCCGCACCGACCTGCAGCAAGAGATGACCACATTCGCCAAACGCTTCAAGGAACTCTATCCCGGAGCCGGATACAGCGTGCTCTACTACAATCCGCAGGCCGGAACCATGCTGTTGGGCGTTCCGCAGGAGAAACTCGAAGAGGTGCTCGAAAACCTGCCCCGTCAGATTACCGACATCGACTTCCGCATCACCACCAACGAAATATTGGCCGAAAGCGACAAGCCCTCCGATCCCGGATTCGGCACCGCCAAATACGACGAATATTTCAAGCTCATACAAGCCTACGAAGCCTGGGACATCACACGCGGCTCCAGCGACGTCAAGGTAGCCATCGTCGACAGCTATTTCGACCTCTCCAACCCCGAAATCGGCGAACGCTATGTCGACCGCATACACATCCCCACCAAGACGGTCAACGTCATGCCCCCCGCAGCAGCCCCCAACAAAGACAACATCACCTCCTACAGTCACGGCTCGCACGTGGCCGGTATAGCCATCGGCACCCGCGACAACCGGTTGGGCTGTTCGGGCATCGCCCCCGAATGCACCTGGATACCCATCTCACTGGGCGACCAGCTCACCACGTTCAACATCATGGAAGGCATCCTCTACGCCGTATATCACGGAGCCGATGTCGTCAATTTCTCGCTGGGCCGGGCCTTCTCCAAAGAAGCCCAAAAAATTCCGCTGGAAGACCAGGTCGAGATTGCCACCACCACCGACAAACGGGGTGAAGCCCTGTGGGAGTACATCATCAAAACCGCCAACGACCATAACTGCGTACTCTGCACCTCGGCCGGAAACGAGACCATACTCATGGGGCTCGACCCCAAAAACCGGGGCACCGAAATCATTAAAGTCGAAGCCGTCGACAACAAAGGGCAGAAAGCCAATTTCAGCAACTTCGGATGCATCCCCGAAGCCGGACTCCACTACAGCACCATCGCCGCACCCGGCGTCGACATCTGGAGCTCCACCCACAGCCGCTGCGCCGAACTCTGGAAACGGGAAAAATACACCGTATCGCCCGACGGCCTCCTCCAGGAGATGAGCGGCACCTCCATGGCCGCACCCGTCGTGACCGGAGCCGTAGCCCTGCTCAAGAGCAAAAACAAAAACCTCACCACCCAACAGGTGATTAAGATACTCACCATGACCGCCAAGCAGACCGACACCCAGCACCGCATCGGCCCCACGCTGCAAATCAAGGACGCCCTCGATGCCACCGGCGGCGATCTGCTCAACTTCGACGACCTCATGAACGACCACGACCTGCTCATCGGCAAGTGGCGCAGCACCCACGAGACCAACCTCGTCAAAGAATCGAACGAAGAGAAGATAGACGAGATGTGGACCTACTTCATCTTCACCTCCACCACAGAAGGCCGACTCGAATACCACACCATCAACAGCCGCAAGGTATTCACAGCGCCCCTCACCGTCAAATGGGGAACCGACCGGATTACCATCACCCAGCATAGCGACGCCGTCAACACAGAAGACAAGTCCGACCGCGTAAACAAAGACACCTTCGTGTGTCATCCCAACTCCGACCGGCTGCTCGAAGCCTCTGTACAGCGCAACGGAGTAGAACGGTTCACCTTCCAGCTGGAAAAAGTAAACTGAACGAAACCCGCCGAACATAAACCCGAATACAAAAACAAGAAAATATGTCACAGAAAAAAAACAGCAGCAAACTCTCCATCGCCAATCTTCTGGCCATGGCAGGACTCGCCGGTATAGGCGTCATCACCTTTTTCGGAATATTCTTTCACGCCGCCGACGGCAAACCCGGCGGAGCCGCCATCGGAGCCCTTGCCCTGACCGCCGCACTGGCCCTCCTGCTCTTTCTCAGCATCAAAGCCAAAAGCGCCGAAGACGAAGTAGACAAATGGCGGTATGCCGAATGGGCTGCCGTAGCCATCTACATCATCGTGGCCGCCGCCTCCGCCACCCCCTTCCAGCGCTTCTTCTACGTGCTCACCCAGAAACAGGAGCTGCAGGCACAGGCCAATAAAGAGTCCGACAACCTGAGAAACTTTTATACCCGCTACACCCAGCAGGCACAGGCGGCCCTGAACCTCGCCCAGGAACAAATAGACAATTACAAACTGTCGGGCCAGCTGACGCAGGACGACCTGAAAGCGTATGTCAATGAAATCAACGACACCCATATCTGGCGCGAAGCCGCCGACAAAATTGTCAATCTCAACGAAAAAGACCAGGCCGACCTGAAAGAAATCAACACCAGAATCGCCAACTGGAACCCCATGTTCATCGTAGGAATAGCCAACGATTTGGAAATCAACAACAAAGAAGCCTGGAACAAACTCGAACGCAAAACGCTCGACTACCAGGACAAGCACAAACTGATTCCCATCATTGTCGGTGGCGGAATCGAGCCCTATCGTCTCGACGGATACGTCCGGTTCGACAACCTCAAAGAATACCTGCCCGCCGCCCGGCTGGCCCAGACCCTGCGCGAAGCCAACGGAAATACCGTGCCCGGCTGGATAGTCTACGTACTGCTCAACCTGCTGGTACTGTTCAGCTACGCCGTAACCTCCCGCAGCTACAACGTCCCCATCACCCAGAAAAAAACGGGTGGTCCGGGCGGAAATGCACTGTAAACCCTCCTTATAAACCTTATTTTATCTTAAAAAAATAACGAATATGCTCTTAAACGGAAATAAACCCAAACTGCTCGCCCAGGTAAAAAACCTGCCTAAAATCGAAGTCTCCCAGCTGGTTCAGCTGCTCGACACCTACGAAGACCTGCACATAGCAGACTTTAAAGACATTATCAGTGACTTGTCGTACTCACTGCTGGAAGATGCCGTCCGCGACCCGCAGGAAAAAGAACTTTGGAACAACATTCAGGCCGCCCCCGAAAACACCCCCCAAGAGGTGCAGCAGAAACAACAGCTCACCGCCTCCTACATGCAGCAATACCCCGGCGGACCCAAAATCGACGAGGCCCGGACACTGGCCGGCCGCCTGCAGAAAAAACTGGTAGAATTTCTGGAAGAATTACGGAAAGAAGAAGAGCGGCTCCGGGAACAGAACGACTGGATGCTGCTGGACCGGAACAGCTATCCCGCCATGCAGGCCTACCGGATCAAATACCCCGCCAGCGTACACCTCGACGAGCTCGACGACCAGATGTGGGCCATCACCCGGAAAGAGATTGCCGCCCACACCCTGAACCGCTATCTCGCCGACTGGCCGGGCGGCCGCCACGCCGCCGAAGCCCGGCAGGCAATCAACGACATCGCCGAGTGGGAAGAGGTACGGCAGTCCCGCGATATCTTCCGGGTCAATTACTACCGCAGAAATCACCCCGACACTCCCTTCAAAGAGGCCGTCGACACATGCCTCGAAAAGCTGAAAAACGAAGAGTTAGCCCACATGATGGAGGCCCCAGAGCAATACAGCAAGGAGGATGTCATGAGATTCATCGAATCCGGAATATTCACCCAATGGGATTTTATGCAGGCAGGCCTTATTTCGGAAAAAAGTTGGGAGCGGCTCTTTTTCGAAAGCGAAGCGCTCCCCGATTTACGGCCATTCCAAACCGAAAACCCCAACCTGCAAGCCCCCGACGGCTGTACCGACATCTACCTCTTCGGCACCCCCGGTACCGGCAAAACCTGTCTCCTGATGGGGCTGGCCGGAGCCAACGGTGATGGCTACGCCCTCAACATGAGACGGGAAGGAGGCCCCTACGCTTCGGCCCTGCAGCAATACGTCAATGCCGGCATCACCCCCGGCTCTACCGTCGGAACTTTCGTGACTGTCATCAACGGCTACATCAACGAAACGGACAAACGAGGCAAGGTGCGCAGCCACCACATCAACCTGGTCGAGATGTCGGGCGAAGAGTTTGCCCGGCGCATCGCCAACCACGAGGAAGTCACCCTCGCCCATATGGGCACCGGCGCCACCAACCTGATGCGCAACAACAACCGCAAAGCCTTCTTCATCATCGTCGACCCCACGAGCGACCTCATCAGCACGAGCGGGACCGTGACCGAGCGGGACGAAGAGGGAAACACCGTATATCGAGTGGGGAAAAAATACCTGTCGCAGCTCGACATTCTCAACAAGTTCGTCTCCCTGTTCGAACTGCCCGAAAACCGGGACATCATGGAAAAGGTCGACGCCATCCACTTCGTAGTGACCAAAGCCGACACGCTGGGACATAAAGCAGACCAGCTCGACCGCGCCACCCAGCTGCTGACCGAACGCTACCGCGGCCCCGTAGCGCAGCTCAAAGAGTTCTGCCGCCGCACCAAACGCATCAACCTGGCCACCGACTACCGGCCGTACGTTTTCACCTTCTCGTTAGGGAAATTCTACCTGGGCGACATCTTCGATTTCGACCCCGAAGATACCCTGCAGATTGTCGACACCCTTCGCTCCATGACCCGCAGCACCCGCGAAAGAAGCTGGTGGGACAAAGTGCAGGAAACGTTCGGATAATCCGTAAAAAAACATGTTCACCACAAAAGAAAATTGTCTCAATTAAAGAACCCATCCTTATGTCAAACGATACGAACAAAATATCCCTGCTTATCGGAGGCAATCCCAGACGAAAAGGCGGATTTTCCCCCCTGGCAATCATCGGGACCACGCCTGTAGACCCCAACACATTGGTAAACAATATGTACCGGGCCTCCACCATCGCCCAAAAAGAGAAGCTCTATTACATCATCCAGCATGCGTCCCAATACATACAGTATCAGTTTATCGATATCAACATCCAGTTGTCCGATTCAGATACACTCGGCACATTGAACATAAGCCTCTTTATCGACCGCGGAGTGCAGCTGGCCGGCGGCCAAAGCCCCTATACCCTGCTCAAACGGGTGCACGACACCTTCTGCAGCCGCTGCATGACCCCGACGGCCGACGGCGGCTATCGCTTTACCGGTAACGACATCGACCCCAAAATATTCAACGCCATTGTCAGGGAGTTCGCCGTAGAGCCGCGCACCACCTCCTATGTTCTCATGAACGGCAGCCTGAGTGCCATCATGTGCATCGCCCCCGACAAGCTCGAAGACTTCTTCCGCGATACGCAGTATCCCGAATTCAAAGACTACAAAGATATCGAAATAGGCAGCGCCTGCCAGGAGCTCACCGGAGCCTTCGCCCACCTCGCCAGCCTCCCCATCCCCCGGCCCATTCCCTACCATGTCATAATAAATGTAGCCGGCACGCCAACAACCAAAACACTCACCCTGCCGACAGACCGTCTTACCACGAAGAGAGAAGACACCCCGACAAAAATCTATCCGTCTGTAAGCTGCACGCTGGAAGAGATACTCAATAAAAAGGCGATAGACCATGCAGACATAGTCATATTGGACAGACACCAGATAAAATGTACGGTAATTCCTACCGAACGGAAGTACAATATCAAAATCGATTGGACGGCAGTAGATTCAGCATATAAGCAAGATTACGCCTACGGTAACGGCGTGCTCAAATTTGAGATAGGCGGTGCCGGTGGGTATATCCTCCATGCCCAAAACGACGATGACGCCGTAAAGGCCTCCTACATTTTCAAAGACGAAAATGGAACATCATTCAATCCGGTAATTGTCCGGGACAAAGACAAAGAACATGAAAAGATAAAAGCGATACTGCAATATGATGAAAACAGGGAGGTCTCACTCGTTATCCAAAAGAAAACTCCCCCCGCAGTAGCACCCACACCCGTCACAAAAAGTGGTCGGGAATACGACCGCACGGGAGGAACCACCAGTCGGGAACCCGTCCGCACAGGAGGTAAATTCACCGGTGACAGATACACGCCCGAAAGCGGCAAACCACACGCCGGAATCCCGTTGAACCCGTATCCGGACGACAACAATCAGCCGGAGAAAAAACGTTCCTGGCTCCTTCCCCTCCTTCTCGGATTGGCTATCGGGCTGCTTATCGGGACGGGTGTCGCATTCGGCATCTACAAACATTACGATTCCGAACTAACCGATGTAGAGATTAAATTGCAACTGTACGAAGAAAAAGCCCAAAAGGAAGCTGAAGCCAAAGCCCAGAAGGAAGCCGAAGAA
>JAFLRV010000004.1 GCA_022511245.1 Coprobacter sp. | reverse complement strand
TTCGGTATTCAGTGGAATATGATGAAAGCCCTCAATTTCTCCTTGTCGACCATGACCAATGCACGGGTGGACGAACCGGCCGGCATTGTCAACAAAAAACTTTTCCCCGATGAGTTCGAGGCATGGAAAGATACCGTAATGCGCAGTATCGTGGAGCTGGGCCGTCCGTGGAATTACAATCAGGTGTTCAATGCATCGTTCGATGCCCCTTTTAACCGGATTCCGGTACTCGACTGGATTAACTTCTCGGTGAAGTATAACTCTACTTATGCATGGAACAGAGGGGTGGCTGTCGATGCTGAGACCAATCTGGGAAATAACATCAACAATCAGGGACAGTGGAATTTCGACAGCCGGTTCAATCTGGAATCGCTGTACAACAAATCGAAATTTCTGAAAAATGTCAACCGGAAGTTCAGCAGTTCCAGTCGGGGCTCGGCATCGGGCAGCCAGAAGAAAAAGCCCTATACCCGACAGGTTCAGCTCAAGAAAGACACGACGGTGGCCATACGTCACAATCTCGACAACAAACGGGTTATCGTGACGGCGAAAGGCTCCGACGGAAAAGTCTATCCGGTAAAATACAGAGTGGTCGACCGGAACAATATCGTCCTGTTGACAAAAGACAGTGTACGCATCAGTCTGACGGTGGCATCGGGCAAGCGCATGGAAGACGAAAAATGGTACAAAGCCCTCGAATACACCTCCCGTTTTGCCATGATGGTGCGCAACGTGAATGTGCGTTACCGCCGTTCCAATACGATGAATGTTCCCTCGTTCAAACCGAATGTGGGCGACATTTTCGGACAGTCGGCCGCTTATGACGTGCTGGCACCGGGTCTCGATTTTGCTTTCGGCCTGACCGGCGAGGAATATATCCGTAAAATCATGGAGAAAGACTGGCTCATCGTCAACGATTCGCTGGTTTCGCCCGTAGTGGTCAACCGTACCGAAGAGGTGCAGATAGATGCCTCTGTCGAACCTTTCAAAGGCTTGAAAATTTCGTTGAACGCCAACCGTACCCATAACCACAACAATCAGGTGCAGTTCATGTATGAAGGGATGCCCCGCATTCAAGGCGGTAACTTCACCATGACTCACGTGGCGATAAAGACCGCTTTGAAGCCGTCCAAAGCGGGGAACGGATACAGTTCTCGCACGTTCGACAATTTTCTGGCTTACCGGCAGGTCATTGCCGACCGCATCGGTCAGATGTATACCGGTCATGACTTGCGTTATCCCCGACTGGGGTATATCGCTCAAGGGTCGCCCCAGCTGGCAGGGACTCTCTACAATCCCCAGAACGGCGGAGTGAATCTGAATTCGGCCGATGTGATGATTCCTGCCTTTATTGCCGCCTACAGTGGTAAAGACCCCAACAAAGTGGGGCTTACGGCTTTCCCCTCACTGAAAAGTCTGTTGCCCAACTGGCGCATAACCTATGATGGTCTGGGAAAGATTAAGGCGTTGCAGAAGCATTTTCGCAGTATCACATTGAGCCATGCCTACCGGTGTACCTATTCAGTGGGCTCGTTCGCCTCATACCTGAACTGGCTCGAAGCGGACGGAGCGGGCAGCAACGGCTGGGGGTTTGTGCTGGACGAACTCTCCGGCAATCCGGTGCCGTCGTCGCCGTTCGATATCTCGTCGGTGAGCATTACCGAAAGTTTTGCTCCGCTCATCGGTATCGACATGACGATGAACAATAACGTGACTTTACGGGCCGAATACAAGGATTCCCGCAATTTGAGCCTCAATTCGGCCGCCGGACAGATTGTCGAATCATCCACACAGGATATTACGGTCGGAGCCGGATACAAGATTGTCGACCTCAATGCCGTATTGAAAATGAAAAGCGGCCGGTCGGGCAACTTCAGCAACGACCTCACTTTGCGGGCCGACTGGTCGTTCCGCAAAACACTGGCCCTGATACGGCGTATCGAGCAGAACTTTACTCAAGCGACAAGCGGTACCCGGACAATGATGCTTAAAGTATCGGCCGATTATGCCCTGAGCCGCTATATTACCCTGAGAGCTTTCTATGAGCGGCAAATCAACACCCCGTTGGTCTCTTCCACTGCATATCCCATTTCCGACAGCAATTTCGGTATTGCCGTACGGCTCAGTTTGGTGCGGTAAATCGGATTGTTTAATTTTCAGGGAGATAAAATGAGGATAAATAAAGTAAATGTGTATTTTTGTTGTCAGAAATTATAAACCAAACAGAAAAAACAATGACAAGGAAAGGAATGATGTGGTTTATGGCGGCGTTGCTGGCCATGAGCAGTTGCAGCAAAGAGGATAATCCTCAAGACAGCGATAAGGACCGTGACACCGAAGAGGGCCCGGCTGCCGAGATAAATATATTCCCCGACCTGGAGTATGATGAACTGGTTTTTGTGGAGGGTGGTACCTTCTTCATGGGGGCGCAGGACCGCAACCCGAACGAAGTCAATTATGATGCGGCGGCGGCATCCAGCGAAGAATCTCCGGTACACGAAGTGACGCTGGACTCCTATTACATCGGGAAATATGAAGTGACACAGAAGCTGTGGAAAAAGGTTATGGGGGTGAATCCGAGTACTTATCGGGGCGATGATTTGCCGGTGGAGTTTATATCGTGGAACGACTGCCAGGAATTTGTCGCCAAGCTGAACGAGATGACCGGGAAAAACTTCCGGCTGCCGACGGAGGCGGAGTGGGAGTATGCGGCGCGGGGCGGACAGAAGGACGAATATACCCGCACGAAAGGCCAGTCCGGTACCTATTACAAATATGCCGGGAGCAACGATATAGAAGAAGTGGCGTGGTATAATATAAACGACCCCAATAACAAGACGCATAAGGTAGGCTCGAAGGCGCCCAATGCGTTGGGATTGTACGATATGAGCGGCAATGTATATGAGTGGTGCAGTGACTGGTTCGGCAGTTACAGCAGTACGCCGGAGACCAATCCTACAGGGCCCTCATCCGGTTCTGCCCGCGTGCTTCGGGGCGGCAGCTATTACTATGACGATTATTACAACCGGGTGTCGTACCGTATCGGCATCGCCGCCACATTGGATCGCCGTCGCCAATACTACGGGGTGCGTATCGTACTGCCGTTAAACTGATTCCGACGGTGTTTCGGGAGCGATGTCCCGAGTGGAAAAGAAAAAATATCGGTCCTGCCCGTGCAGGCGGCACCGAACCGCACAAATGAATGAAAAACAGGCAAAAGGGGTTACAACTTTTTGCCTGCTTTTTTTGTGTGAGGTGGGGAGTTTGAACGGAATTAAAGAAATTTTCTGTCATTCTGCTCTCGATTATCGGGACAAAAAGTTATCTTTGCACTTTATTTTGAAATATTTTATTAAAGTCGATATGACGAAGGTGATAAAATTAAAGAAAGGACTTGATATCAACCTGAAAGGGAAACCGGCAGGGGTGGTCGAGGAGTCGGCTCCGTGCGAATATTATGCACTGGTTCCGGACGACTTTCACGGGGTGGTCCCCAAAGTCGTTGTAAAACCCGGTGAGCACGTCGATGCCGGAACGCCGCTGATGTACGACAAGAACCGGCCGGAGATAAAATTCGTCGCTCCGGTAAGCGGTGAAGTGGTGGCGGTAAATCGTGGCGAGCGCCGTAAGGTACTGGACATTACGATAAAGGCCGATGCCGAACAGACCTTTGTGGAGTTCGGGAAAAAGTCGGCGGACGAACTGTCGGGCGAGCAGATGAAGGAACTGTTGTTGCAGGCCGGAATGTTCCCCTTTATCAAACAGCGTCCCTACGATGTGATTGCCAATCCCGATGTAACGCCGCGGGATATTTTCGTAACGGCGTGGGATACGGCGCCGCTGGCCCCCGATTTCGGTTTCGTGCTGAAAGGGGAGGAGGCCCATTTCCAAACCGGACTGGATGCGTTGCGCAAACTCACTTCGGGCAAGGTGTATGTCGGGATGCCGGCCAAAGCTCCGATTGCCGTGTCGAACGTAGAATCTGTTCTTTTCGACGGCCCTCATCCGACCGGTAATGTCGGGGTGCAGATACAGCATATCGCTCCGGTGAACAAAGGCGAGGTCGTGTGGACGATGAACGCTTTCGATGTGTTGTTTATCGGTCGTCTGCTCAATAAGGGCGTGGTCGATTTCTCCCGTCTGGTAGCTGTAACCGGTTCCGAAGTGGCAAATCCGGTGTATGTGCGCACCTGTGTAGGAGCCCGTATCGATTCGTTGCTGGCGGGACGGTTGACACCGGCCGATTACCATCGCCGCATTATCAGCGGTAATGTACTGACCGGTACGCATATTTCGGAAATGGATTACCTGCGGGCGCCGCACAGCCAGCTGACCGTTATCCCCGAAGGGGACGACTGTCACGAACTCTTCGGCTGGGCCATGCCGGGATTGAAAAAATTCAGTGTAAGCCACACCTATTTTTCGTGGTTGTTCCCCAAAAAGAGTTATACGCTCGATGCCCGGCTGAACGGCGGCGAGCGGGCCATTATCATGTCGGGCGAATATGACCGGGTGTTGCCGATGGATATCCTGCCGGAGTTTCTCATCAAAGCAGTGCTGGCTTTCGATGTGGAGAAAATGGAAAATCTGGGTATCTATGAAGTGGCACCGGAAGATTTTGCCTTGTGCGAGTTCGTGGATACCTCGAAACTGGAAATACAGAAAATTATCCGTACAGGTCTCGACGAACTGATGAAAGAGATGAACTAAACAGGTATAACCTCAAAATAATATATAACATTGAAAGCATTAAGAAATTATATCGACAAGATAAAACCCGATTTCCAGCCGGGCGGCCGGTTCGAAAAGTTTCAGTCTGTTTTTGAAGGCTTCGAAACATTTCTGTTCGTGCCGGCCTCGACCTCGAAAACGGGTGTACACATCCACGACAGCATCGATGCCAAACGCACGATGTCGGTGGTTATTCTGGCGTTGATTCCGGCCCTGCTTTTCGGCATGTACAATGTCGGGTATCAGCACTATATGGCTATCGGACAAGCCGCATCGGTGAGTGGCTGGGCGATGTTCCTTTTCGGCTTTTTGTCCGTTCTTCCCCAAATCGTCGTTTCGTATGCTGTGGGACTGGGTATCGAGTTTACAGCTGCCCAGCTGCGAGGTCACGAGATACAGGAGGGTTTCCTGGTATCGGGTATCCTGATTCCGATGATTGTTCCTGTGGACACCCCGCTGTGGATGATTGCTGTGGCTACGGCTTTTGCCGTCATTTTTGCCAAAGAGGTATTCGGCGGTACCGGTATGAACGTGTTCAACGTTGCATTGGTTACACGGGCGTTCCTCTTTTTTGCCTATCCCTCCAAAATGTCGGGCGATGCCGTTTTTGTGCGCACCTCCGATACGTTCGGACTGGGAGCCGGAGCAACGGTCGACAATTTTTCAGGAGCTACGCCGCTGGGTCAGGTAGCCACCTCGACGGGTGAGTCGCTGCACATTACGAATATACTGGGCGAGCCTGCTTCGTTGTGGGATTTCTTTGTGGGGCTCATTCCCGGTTCTATCGGGGAGACCTCTACGCTGGCCATTCTCATCGGGGCGGCGATACTGCTCTTTACCCGCGTAGCCAGCTGGCGCATCATGCTGTCGGTATTTGCCGGCGGGTTGTGTATGGGATATGTGGCCCATCTGTTTGCCTCACCCGTATATCCGGCTTCGCTGCTGACTCCCGTCGAACAGATTTGTCTGGGCGGATTTGCTTTTGCCGCTGTCTTTATGGCCACCGACCCGGTGACCGGCGCCCGCACGACCGCCGGGAAATACATATACGGCTTTTTAATCGGGGTTGTCGCCATTGTCATCCGGGTGTATAACAACGGTTATCCCGAAGGAGCCATGCTGGCGGTATTGCTGATGAATGTGTTTGCCCCGCTTATCGACTATTTCGTGGTGGGCCGCAACATGAAACGGAGAATCAAACGGGCTGCCGGAACTAACGCATGAAAGGAGAAATGAAGATGAACAAACAGAGTAATGTTTATACGGTGATATATGCCGCTGTCATGGTGGTTGTGGTAGCTGCGGTACTGGCTTTGGCCGCATTGGCCCTGAAGCCGGCGCAGACCCAGAATGTCCGGATTGACAAGATGAAACAGATATTGAGTTCGGTCAACATCGCTTCCGATGCAAAGGATGCGGAAGACTTGTATAAAAAATATATCGTTGATTCCTATCTGGTCGACGAACAGGGAAACCGGGTTCCCGGCGATGCCTTCCTTGTCGATGTGGCCGTGCAGGTGAAACGACCGGCCGGAGAGCGGGAGCTGCCCGTTTTCGTATGCCGTCTGGATGACGGTTCCGAGAAATACATCTTCCCGATGTACGGCGCCGGATTGTGGGGCCCCATCTGGGGATATGTTTCGGTCGATGCCGGTGGCGATACGATTTATGGTGCTTATTTCGCTCATCAGGGCGAAACGCCGGGACTGGGAGCCGAAATCGAAAAACCGGCTTTCTCGGACCAGTATCAGGGAAAACGGCTTTTTATCGACGGTGTGTTCAAATCGGTAACGGTAGAGAAAAAAGGACAGAAACCCGTTGACGGAGCCGATTATGTCGATGCCATATCGGGCGGAACGATTACCAGCAAAGGGGTGCAGTCGATGATGCAGAACTGTCTGACCCCGTATCAGAAATTTTTGGAGTCATTAAAAAAATAAGCGGAGGAAGAAAATATGATATCGAAAAAGACGAAACAAGTATTGCTCGGCCCCCTCTCGAAAAATAATCCGGTTATCGTGCAGGTATTGGGTATCTGCTCGGCTCTGGCGGTAACCGCCAAATTGGAACCGGCTTTTGTCATGGCGGTGTCGGTAACCGCCGTACTGGCGTTTGCCAATGTCATCATATCGCTGCTGCGGAATACTATTCCCAATAGCATCCGTATCATCGTACAGCTGGTTGTGGTCGCCGCACTGGTGATTATCGTAGATCAGGTGCTGAAGGCCTACGCCTACGATGTAAGCAAACAGTTGTCGGTATTTGTGGGACTGATTATTACCAACTGTATATTGATGGGACGTCTCGAAGCCTTTGCTTTGGGTAACGGCCCGTGGGACTCTTTCCTCGATGGCGTAGGCAACGGTATCGGTTACGGGATTATTCTGGTTATCGTGGCTTTCTTCCGGGAATTGCTGGGTTCGGGAACCCTGTTCGGTTATCAGGTCGTTCCGCAGATTTTTTACGACTGGGGCTACGAAAACAACGGTTTGATGATATTGCCTCCGATGGCGTTGATAACGGCAGCCTGTATCATCTGGGTACACCGGGCGAGAAACAAAGAGTTGCAGGAAAAAAGATAAGAACTACATAAAAACAAGCGAAAAATGGAAAATCTGAATCTGTTTATCCGGTCTATTTTTATAGACAATATGATATTTGCCTACTTTTTAGGGATGTGTTCTTATTTGGCCGTATCGAAAAGTGTAAAGACCGCTATCGGTCTGGGACTGGCCGTAACTTTTGTGCTGGTAATTACCCTGCCGGTAGATTATATGCTCGAAAACTATATCCTGAAACCGGGAGCCTTGCAGTGGCTCGGCGAAGAGTATAAAACGGTCGATTTGAGTTTCCTCAGTCTGATTATGTTTATCGCCGTTATCGCCTCTATGGTGCAGCTGGTCGAGATGTTCGTCGAGAAATACGCTCCGGCCCTGTATGCCTCGTTAGGTATCTTCCTGCCGCTGATAGCCGTTAACTGCGCCATTTTGGGCGGTTCGCTTTTTATGCAGCAGCGGGCATTCCCGTCGGTGGGAGCTGCAACGGTTTACGGGTTAGGTTCGGGTATCGGATGGCTGCTGGCCATTATGGGAATTGCCGCTATTCGGGAAAAACTGGCCTATTCCAACGTACCGGCACCGCTGCGGGGCATAGGGATTACCTTTATCGCCACCGGACTGATGGGTATCGCCTTTATGAGCTTTTTGGGAATTAAACTATAATCGGGTTTCAATTTAAACGAAAGATACAATGACATTATTACTGATAAATCCCACAGTGGGAGCTGCCGTAGTTATATTTCTGCTGTTGATACTGGTGTTGGTGGCCGTATTGCTGCTGGCTAAAAACAAGTTGACCCCTTCAGGGAAACTGACCATCGACATCAACGACAAGGAGCGGGAGGTGGTGACCGATGCTGGTACGACGCTGCTGGCTTCGTTGTCGGCCAACAAAATATTTTTGCCTTCGGCCTGCGGCGGGGGCGGCAGCTGCGGAATGTGCCGCTGCCGGGTACTGGAAGGCGGCGGTGAGATACTGCCTACCGAAACGGGCTTTTTTACCCGCAAACAGATACATGACCACTACCGGCTGGCCTGTCAGGTAAAAGTCAAGAACGATTTGGAAATACAGATACCCCAAGAGGTACTGGGTATCAAAAAGTGGGAATGTGAAGTGGTTTCGAACCGCAATGTCGCCTCTTTTATCAAAGAGTTCGTCGTGCGGCTGCCGGAAGGAGAAACCCTCAATTTCAAGCCGGGCAGCTATATTCAGATTGATGTGCCCAAATACGATATCAAGTTTTCCGACATGGATATCGACAAGGAATACCACGACGAGTGGGACAAATACAAGATGTGGGGACTTGTCTGCCGTAACGAGGAGGAAACCTATCGGGCCTATTCGATGGCCAACCACCCCGCTGAGGGCAATATCGTGATGCTGAACATCCGTATCGCCACGCCGCCGTTCGACCGCAATACCGGAACGTGGGCGCAGGGCATCAAGCCGGGTATATGCTCCTCTTACATCTTTACCCGCAAGCCGGGCGACAAAGTGACCGTATCGGGCCCTTACGGGGAGTTCCATATTCTCGATACCAAACGGGAGATGCTCTATATCGGAGGCGGAGCCGGTATGGCCCCCTTGCGTTCGCACCTGCTGCATCTGTTCCACACGCTGAAGACGACCGACCGCAAAATATCGTACTGGTATGGCGCCCGCTCGCGCCGGGAGATTTTCTACGAAGAAGATTTCCGGGCCATCGAACGGGAATTTCCCAATTTCTCGTTCCATATCGCATTGAGCGACCCGCAGCCCGAAGACAACTGGACTGGCTATACCGGATTTATCCATCAGGTAATATATGACAATTATCTGAAAGAGCACGATGCTCCCGAAGATATCGAATATTACATGTGCGGTCCCGGCCCGATGGCCAATGCCGTCAAGAAAATGTTGTGGGATTTGGGCGTTCCCCGTGAAATGCTGATGTACGACGATTTCGGCGCATAATGATACAGAACGAAAAAAGGCGATGATTTTCATCGCTTTTTTTCGTTGGTGACCTGACAGCCTGCGGTATATGATGCAATGCCAAAAGGGGTGTTTTGACACACCCCCTTTTTTTGTATCTTTGCCCCGTGTTGTACGTTCGTTCGCAAAGATTTTTAAGTGCGTATCGGTTATGAAAAAATTTTCTGTTGTATTCATTCTGGCGGCAATATTCGTTTTGGTAGGCTGTGAAAAAGAGGAGATAGACCTTTCCGGCAGCAGACTTCCCATCGTATATATCACCACGCCCGCAAAGATTGTAAGCAAAGAAGATTGGGTGAAATCTTGCCGTATATCGATATGCAACTCCGGCGGGAACGATGCCGTATATGAAAACGTGCAGATAAAAGGACGTGGCAATTCGACCTGGAGATACCCTAAAAAGCCTTATGCCATCAAACTCGACAAAAAGGAAGAGGTATTGGGCATGCCCAAGCACAAACGCTGGGTGCTGCTTGCCAACTATCTGGACCACACCTGTCTGAGAAATGACGTATCTTTCGAGATTGCCCGTTGCATGCCGGGACTGGCATGGACGCCGCATGGCGAATTTGTAGAGGTGGTCATGAACGGCGAGCCTTTGGGCAACTACTATCTGTGCGAGCAGATTAAGGTCGACCAGAACCGGTTGAACATCACCGGGATAGGGCCGACCGACATTGACGATGTATCGGTTACCGGCGGATATGTTTTTGAACTGGACATCAATTACGACGAGTTGTTTAAATTTACGACATCATATCAAGGTCTGCCCGTACAATTCAAAGACCCGGATGAAAATATTGCCGCCGCACAGATGAATTATGTACAAAACTATTTCAACCGCATCGAAAATATGCTTTACGGCGGCAACAGCACAGGCGAGAACCTGTTCGATTACATCGATATGGATTCGTTTATAGACTGGTGGCTGGTGCACGAACTCACGGGGAACGGCGAACCCAATCATCCGAAAAGCTGCTATATGTACAAAGACCGGAACGGTAAGCTGTGTGCCGGTCCGGTATGGGATTTCGACTACGCCACTTTCAAACCGTCGACTCCCAAATCGCTCATCATATCTTCGAGCCTCTGGTATGGGGCCTTGATGAAAAATGCTGCGTTCACCGAACGGGTGAAAGAGCGTTGGACAATGCATAAAAGCAGTCTCGAACAAATAGAGGGTTATATCGATATGCGGGCGACGCAAATAAAAGAGTCGGCAGAGATGAATATGAACCGTTGGTCCAACAAAAAATACGACTACGTAAACGAAGATACGAAACTGTCGTTTCCCAAAGCTGTCGACCGACTCAAACAAGGCTACAGGCAGCGTATGGAGGTGCTCGACAAAGTGATTGAAACCCTGTAACCGGGATAATCCCCATAAAAACAGCGGATTGCGAGGATGTAAAAAGAAAAACGAGACCAATGAAATGTCATTCGTCTCGTTCAGTGACCCCAGCAGGACTCAAACCTGCGACCTTCAGAACCGGAATCTGACGTTCTATTCACTAAACTATGGGGCCTTTCGGAGTGCAAATGTAAGAAATATTTGTAGCTTTGCAAATAGATATATCAAAAAGTTTAATACAATATTTATGGATGTCCGTATAGAGGAGAGCTGGAAACAGCGTTTACAGGAGGAGTTTGACAAAGATTATTTTGTGAAACTTACCGATTTTGTCCGTTCGGAATATGCGACCGCTACCGTATATCCTCCCGGCCGGCAGATGTTTAATGCCTTTGATGCCTGCCCTTTCGACCGGGTAAAGGTGGTCATACTGGGACAAGACCCCTATCATGAACCCCGACAAGCCAACGGATTGTGTTTCTCGGTTAACGACGGAATCCCTTTCCCGCCTTCGTTGCAGAATATTTTTAAAGAGATAGCTTCCGATTTGGGAGCTCCTGTCCCAGCAAGCGGTGATTTGTCCCGCTGGGCGGCGCAGGGTGTATTGCTGCTCAATGCCACGCTGACAGTGCGGGCCCACCAGGCCGGGTCGCATCAGAATCGGGGTTGGGAACAGTTTACCGATGCCGTTATTCACCGGCTGGCGGCCGAACGGGAGCATCTGGTCTTTATCCTGTGGGGCTCTTATGCCCAGCGGAAAGGCAGTTTCATCGACCGTTCGAAACATCTGGTGCTGACCTCACCGCATCCCTCTCCTTTGTCGGCGCATCGGGGATTTTTCGGTAACCGTCATTTCAGCCGGACTAACGCCTATTTGCAGGAACACGGTATAACGCCGATACAGTGGTAATGGTATGGAGATAGATGTAGCGGAGAGAACCGAACGGGCAAAAGCCTTTTTCCTTCAAGGATACAACTGTTCGCAGGCTGTATTTTTGGCCTATTGCGATTTGTTCGGTATCGAGGCCTCTTTCGGTGCGAAATTAGTGGCACCTTTGGGCGGCGGAATGGGCCGTTTGCGTGAGGTCTGCGGGGCGGTAAGCGCCTCGTTTCTGGTGGCCGGGTTGAAGTTTCCCGCCGACCGGCCGGCCGACACGCCGGAGGGCAGGGCTGCCAAAGCAAGAAATTATGCCGTCGTTCAGGAGCTGGCGGCCCGGTTCGAGCAGGAGAACGGCTCTCTCGTTTGCCGTGAGTTGCTGAATCTGACCTGTAAGCACGATACTTCGGAACCGTCGGAGCGGACGGAAAATTATTACCGGCGTCGTCCCTGTATCGGTTATATTATGGCGGCCGCCCGCATCGTGGGTGAAAAATTAAAAGAAACAGATTAAATGGTACGTAATAATTGTATGGATAATATCGCCCGTCCGGGAGACCGTTTGCTCTCGCTCGATATACTGCGGGGATTCGACTTGTTTCTGCTGGTCTTTCTCCAGCCGGTGCTGATTGCTGTCGGAGAGACCGCCCGCATCGGGTGGCTCGACAGGGTATTGTATCAGTTCGACCATGAAAGTTGGGCCGGATTCCGTTTTTGGGATTTGGTGATGCCGCTGTTTCTGTTTATGAGCGGGGTGTCGATGCCGTTCTCTTTGGCGAAATACCGGTCGATGCCTTCCCGTCGCCCAGTATATGTCAAAATCGTCAGGCGGGTCGTTATCCTCTTTCTGCTCGGGATGGTCGTACAGGGCAATTTGCTGGCTCTCGATATGAAAGCGCTGCGTCTCTATTCCAATACGCTTCAGGCGATTGCGGCCGGTTATTTGATTGCGTCGATGCTGATGCTTCATTTGTCGCTGCGCAGGCAGGTGGCGGCCGTTGCGGTGTTGCTTTTTATCTATTGGGTTCCCATGACCTTTTGCGGAGATTTCACACCGGAGGGAAATTTTGCCGAGCAGGTCGACCGGTGGGTGCTGGGCCGTTGGCGGGATGGCGTGTATTGGGACGAGGCCGGTTCGTGGCATTTTTGGCCCGGTTATACGTATACATGGATTTGGAGCAGTCTCACGTTCGGGGTGTCGGTGATGCTCGGCAGTTTTGCCGGGCAGGTCATGAAAGAGGCCGGAGCAACCCGCCTGCGGGCTGTGCGTCAGTTGCTTTGTATCGGTGCCGGACTGATAGTCGCCGGATTGTTGTGGCAGATACAGATGCCGATTATCAAACGGTTGTGGACATGCAGTATGACTCTTTTTTCCGGTGGCCTGTGTTTTGTGCTTATGGCACTGTTTTACTGGTGGATAGATGTATGCGGCCATACACGAGGCTGGCTGTGGTTGAGAATCTACGGTATGAATTCGATAACGGCCTATGTACTCGGCGAGGTGGTTAACTTTCGCTGTGTGGCGGCATCGCTTACGTTCGGGCTGGAGCGGATTGTCGGGCCGGAGTGGTATGCCGTTTGGCTTACTTTCGCCAACTTTTCAATCGTGTTTCTGATTCTTCTGCTGCTCTACCGGTGCAGGATATTTGTAAAAATCTGAGATTGTTATGATAGCGTTCAGCCAAAGCCGGTTTCTGGAGATGATGCGGAGAGTGGTTCCCGTCGACGAGGCGACGGTATCGCTGCTGGCTGGACAGCTGGAAGAGTGCCGTTTCCGGAAAAAAGAGATGATTCTTCGGGGCGATGCGTTCTGCCGCTATGCATGGTTTATCGAGAAGGGTTTGATACGCCATTTTTGGTTAGAGGACGGAAAAGAGATTGTCACTTCGTTTACGATTGAAGGCGGTTTGGTATTCAGCATGGATGAATTGTATTACGGATTGCCCAGTCAGGAATATGCTCAGGCGGCAGAACCGGTCGAGGCGTGGCGGATTGCGCTGCCCGCACTGGAAAATTTGTTTTGCAACAACTTGCAGTTATGCAACTGGGGCCGGGTGATACACCAGAATGAATACCGCCGGTTGCACCGCTCCCACAAAGAGCGGCTGACTCTTCCGGCCGAAAGCCGGTATAAGATGTTCCGGGAACAGTTTCCCGAAATCTCCTCCCGTGCTTCGCTGGGAGATATTGCCTCCTATCTGGGAATGGATCCGGCGACCCTGAGCCGGATAAGGGCTTTATAGCTTTTTTTGATGCATATCAAATGTTGTTTGAATTACTTTGAGCTATTTTGCACTATCAGTTAAAGAGTGAATACAATGGAAAAAACAATTCAAGCACAAGATGCAAAACGGACGGTATGGATGGACTGGGCACGCATGCTGGCCTGTTTTATGGTTATCGTGGTACACAGTACGGAACCTTTTTATTTGGGTGGTGACGGTTCGCTCATTCTTACCGGAACCGATGCTTTCTGGACAGCGTTTTTCGACACCGTAGTCCGGGCCTGTGTGCCTGTTTTTGTCGTAATATCCAGTTATTTGCAGTTCCCGCTTCACTATTCGACCGGTGAATTTTTCCGTCGCCGGGCCGTGCGGATTTTGATTCCGTTCGCCCTTTGGTCGGTAATTTACGCACTGGTATGGGGCGAGCCGGCCGACAATTTTAAAAATTTACTGCTTAATTTCAATTATTCGGCAGGTCATTTGTGGTATGTATACATGTTGCTGGGGGTCTATCTTTTGATGCCTCTGCTCTCTTCGTGGGCTGAAAAAGTGGAGAAAAAAGAACTTCAGTTTTATTTGGGAGTCTGTTTCTTTACCACGTTGATTCCGTTAATTCGGGACTGGGTTGCCGGCGGAGAGCCGACGGTGATTTACGGCCCGTCGGGATTGCCCCGTCAGGCATTGTTCCCCCTTTGGGGTGAGGCCAGCTGGAACGGGTACGGGGTATTTTACTATTTCAGCGGTTTTATCGGCTATCTGTTACTGGGGCTTTATTTCCGGAAATTTGTCGGTGACCTGTCGTGGAAAAGAAGTCTTGCTGTGGCTGTCCCCTGTTATTTAGTCGGTTTTGCCGTATCGTTCGGCGGTTTCTGGCGGAGGGTGCTGGCGACAGCCGGTGGCTGTTTCCCGGTGGAAGGGTTGGTTGAAAAAGCCGTTTGGTGGGAAACGACCTGGTGTAATGACACCGTCGGAGTCGCATTGATGACGGTGGCGTGGATTCTCGTTTTGCGCAAAATAACGGCCTCAGGCAAGGGGTATCGGCGTGTCGTATTGCCGGTTTCCAAAGCCAGTTACGGGATGTATCTGTGTCATCTGCTGATATTGGTTCCCCTGTCTGCGGGAATCCGTGATTGGTTAGGTACCGGGCTTCAGAGCCGGCTGGGATTCTGGACGGCTCCGGCCGAGATACTGCTTTCTGCGGTGTGCGCCTTTGTCTGTGTCGCTGTCGTCTCCGTGTGTCTGCAGCGCATACCCAAAGTCGGGAAATATATAATGGGATAGATACCGTCTGTTGAAAATGGCAGAGCCGCCGGACATATGGTGTCCGGCGGCTCTGCTGTTTTTTAGGAATAGGTTACTGTACGTTTCCGATGATGCCTTTGTCGGACTGTTCGATGAATCGGAGAATGTATTCGATTTCGGGTGACAGCGTTACCATCTGCCGGATATTGCGCAGGGCATTGTTCAGGCTGGTGCCGCATTGGTAAATCTGCCGGTAGGCTTTGGCGATATTGTCGAGAATCTCGTCGCTGAGATGGCCCTGTTTCGACAGCAGAACAGCATTGATGCCGGAATAGCCGATGGGGTTGTGAGCGGCGATAATATAAGGCGGTACGTCTTTGTTGACACGGCTCCCGTCCCGGACTAGCGTCCAGCCTCCGATGTGGCAGCCATGTTTGAGAATGACGCCGCTGCCCAGTATGGCTGAGTCATCGAGGGTGCAGTTGCCGGCGGTTTTGGTGCCGTTCCCCAATACGCATCCATTTCCTACGCGGGTGTCGTGGGCGATATGGGCACCTTCGAGAATGTAATTGCCGTTACCTACAACGGTAGCATCGCCTTCGAATGTCGCCCGGTTGATAATTACTTTTTCCCGGATGGTGTTGTTGTCTCCGATGATTACAAACGTGTTGTCTCCCTTGAACTTGAAATCTTGCGGGGTCGCTCCGATGATAGCGGCCTGATATACCGTGTTTCCGGTTCCCATGCGTGTGCCGGACAGGATGCTGGCATAGGGCATGATGGTACAGTTGTCTCCGATTTCGACATTTTCGTCGATATAGGCAAACGGGTGTATTGTGACGTTTTCTCCGATTTTTGCATTCGGATTTACATAAGCCAATGGACTGATCATACTGTTATTCATTTAAGGTTACTATTTTATCTTCCTCCGCCCAATGCCCGGTAGAGGTTGACGATGGCTTGCATCTGCTGGAAATTGTCGGTAACTTCCGAGAGTTGTGCGCTCAACAGCGATTGTTGTGCGGTAAGTACTTCCAGATAGGTGGAGGTGCCCAGCGTGAGCAGCTGCTGGGTGTATTCGACCGATTTTTCCAGCGATTCAATCTGTTTTTCCCGCAGTGCGCTTTTTTGCCGTTCCGTTTCGTATTGGGAAAGGGCGTTGCTCACTTCGCTGCCGGCATTCAGAAGAGCCTGTTCGAAGCTGAGTCTGGCACTTTCCTGCCGGGCTTTGGCTATTTTCAGCTGGGCGATATTGGCTCCCCGATAGAGGAGGGGTTGGGTGAGTGAACCCAGTGCCGAAAGAATCATTTTGCCCGGATTGATAATCATGCTTCCGGCCTGATTGGTCCAGCCGAGTGTCCCGGAGAGTGTAAGCTGCGGGTAAAAGTTGGCACGGGCACTGTTGGTATCGTAATAGGCGGCGGCCAGAGCCATTTCAGCCGCTTTTACATCGGGCCGGTTCGAGAGCAGCTGTGCCGGGATGCCGACCTGAATGGCTGCCGGGAAGGTCTGTGCATCGAGAGTTCCCCGCTCTATGGTCTGGGGTACCTGCCGGAGCAGCAGCGACAGGGCGTTTTCGATTTCCCGAATCTGTTTTTTCATTTCGGGAATGGAGGTCTTGACCATATAGCTGTTGGCTTCGCTTTGGGCAATGGCCGCTTCGTTAAGCATGCCGGCCTGTTTCATGGCCCGCATCGTCTCCAGGCTTTTGTCCCACAATACGACTGTTTCCTGGCTGATGGCAAGTTGTTTGTCGAGCATCAGCAGGGTATAGTAATATGAAGCGATGGCCGAGATAACTTGTGTTTGTACGGCCTGCCGGTAATCGTCGCTTTGCAACAGTGTTACTTTGGCTTTCCGTTTGGCATTCAGCAGCTTGCCGAAGATGTCGATTTCCCAGCTGGCAGCGACCGGAGCTGTCCATGTCCATCCGGAGGAGATGTTGTTGAAACTGCTGATACCTCCCTGCGGAGCCAGCGCCAGTGTGGGGACATAGGCCATGCGGGCGGCTGTCAGTCCGGCTTCGGCCTGTTTTACGCTCAACAGGGCGTTCTGGAGGTCGGTATTGCGTTCCAGTCCGGTTTGTATGAGTATTTGCAGCTGCGGGTCGGTGAAAATCTCTTTCCAAGGCAGATTTCCCATATTGGCCGTGTCCGACACCAGCGTATCCCGTACAGAGACAGGATCCCGGTAAAGTCCTTGTATGTCGACATCGGGACGGTCGTAGGATTTGTATATGTGGCAGCTGCTCATCAAGGTTGCCAGACATACGGTATATAAGATTTGTTTTTTCATTCTTTTGTTTTTAAAAGGTTCTTACTTGCTGATATATTGCTCGATATCGGCTTCGAATTCGGTATTGTCGAGGTCTTTCCATTCGATAGGTTTGAATTTTTCCTGCAAACTCTGGAAAGCTACGAACAGGGTCGGTACGACGAATATCTGGCAAATCATACCGATGAACATACCTCCGATGGCTCCGGTTCCCAGTGTACTGTTTCCGTTGGCTCCTACACCGTGTGCGAACATCATGGGCAGCAATCCGATAACCATTGCCAGAGAGGTCATCAGGATGGGACGCAACCGGGCCGAAGCTCCGAGAACGGCTGCCGAAACGATGCTCATTCCGGTTTGCCGGCGTTCGAGGGCGAACTCAACGATAAGTATGGCATTTTTGGCCAACAGACCGATGAGCATAATCAGGGCGATTTGCATGTAGATGTTGTTTTCTACTCCCATGAACTGGGCAAAGATGAAACTGCCCATCAATCCGAACGGTACCGAAAGGATAACGGCCAACGGCAGGATATAGCTTTCGTACTGTGCGCTCAACAGCAGGTAAACGAATACGAAACAGAGCAGGAATATCAGATAGGTGGTATTTCCGCTGGAACTTTGTTCTTCCCGTGTCATACCGGAATATTCGTATCCGTAGCCGGCCGGCAGCGTTTCTTTGGCTACCTCTTCAATTGCCTGAATGGCTTGTCCTGAACTGTAGCCGGGTGCGGGGGAACCGTTAATCGACATGGCGGTAAACATGTTGAACCGCTTGATATTGTCAGGACCGTATACTTTACGCAGGGTCATGAACTGGGTGATAGGCGCCATGTCGTTGCCGTTGCGAATCATAATCTGGTTCAGCGTTTCGGGATTGACCCGGAAATTGGCATCGGCCTGTATCATGACCCGGTAGAGTTTTCCGAACCGGTTGAAGTTGGAGGCATACAATCCGCCGTAGTACCCTTGCAATGCGGTCAGCAGGGTGCTCGGACTGATTCCGGCCTGTTTGCACTTGGCCACGTCGATATCCACCATGTATTGCGGATAACTGGGGTTAAACAGGGTGCGGGCGGCCGAAATTTCGGGCCGTTCGTTCAGTTTGGCCAGGAAGTTCTGGGCGATGGAGTAGAATTTGTCCAAATCGCCTCCGGTCTTGTCCTGCAGATTCAGTTCGAAACCGTTGGTGATACTGTATCCCGGAATCATCGGGGGTGCAAATACCAGCACCCGGGCATCTTTAATCAGATTCATGGCCTGCATATACAATGTTCCCACTACTGAATTGACATCTTGCCCTTTGCCTCGCTCTTCCCACGGCTTGAGTTTGCAGATGAATGTTCCGTATGAACTTCCCTGTCCGGCGATGAAGCTGTAACCGGCAATCTCGGTACGGCTCTTGACGGCCGGGTTCGATGCTATCAGGTTGTCGATTTCTTTCAAAGCGGCTTTTGTCCGTTCCAACGAGGTGGCCGGCGGCATATCGACTACGACAAAGAAGGTGCCGGTGTCTTCGTTGGGCACCAGTCCGGTCGGGGTGTTTTTCATCAAGAGTACCAAAGCTGCGATACTGATGACAACGGCTGCGAATCCCAACCATTTTTTGTTGATGAATACCATGACTCCCTTTTTGTATTTTTCGAGGGTGACATCGTATGCTGTATTGAAGGCGGTGTGGAACCGTTTCATCAAACTTTTTTTGCCGCTGTTGTCTCCGTCCTCCTGATGGGGTTTGAGGAACAGCGCACAGAGTGCGGGACTCAGCGTAAGGGCGTTCACGGCCGACAGACCGATAGAGATAGCCATCGTCAGACCGAACTGACGGAAAAAGGTTCCGGAGGTTCCCGGCATGAAACTTACGGGGATAAATACCGACATCATGACCAACGTAATGGAAACAATGGCACCCGAGATCTCGTTCATGGCATCGATAGAGGCTTTCATCGGTGACTTGTAACCTTGATCCAGTTTGGCATGTACGGCTTCGACGACTACTATCGCATCATCGACCACTATCGCAATGGCCAGTACAAGGGCACAGAGGGTGAGCAGGTTAAGGCTGAATCCGATTAAAGAAAGTACGCAGAATGTACCTACCAGCGCCACCGGAATGGCAATGGCCGGAATCAGTGTCGAACGGAAATCCTGCAAGAAGATGAATACCACGAGGAATACCAGAATAAATGCTTCCAACAGCGTTTTCAATACCTCATGGATAGAGGCGTAGAGGAAATCATTGGCATTCAGCAGGACATCGTATTTCACGCCCGGCGGAAAATCTTTGGACGACTCTTTGAGAATTTCGCTGATGTTGTTGATAATTTCTGTGGCATTGGAGCCGGCGGTCTGGAATATCATGGCCGTTACGCCGGGATGTCCGTTGGTACGGGTACCGAATCCGTAGGACAATCCGCCCAATTCGATGCGGGCTATGTCTTTCAGCCGCAGCACCTCTCCGTCTTCGGTGGCACGCACTACAATTTCCTCAAATTCTTCGGGGGTGGAGAGGCGTCCTTTGTATTTCATGATGTACTGGAACGACTGTTCGCCGCTTTCGCCGAACTGTCCCGGAGCGGCTTCGATGTTCTGTTCGGCCAGAATGGCGGAGATATCGCTCGGCATGAGCTTGTACTGTGCCATAACATCGGGCTTGAGCCATATACGCATCGAATAGTCGGCTCCCAGCACCATGGCGTCGCCGACACCGGCCACACGCTGAATCTGAGGTATCAGATTAATCTTTACATAGTTCTGGAGAAATGTTTCGTCGTACCGGTCGTCGGAACTGAACACGGAAATACTCATGAGCATACTGGTCTGCCGCTTGCTGGTGATGACACCTACACGGGTAACTTCGGCGGGAAGGAATCCCTGCGCTTTGGCTACCCGGTTCTGCACGTTTACGGCGGCCATGTCGGGGTCGGTTCCCTGTTTGAAATATACCTGAATAGTGGCTTCTCCCGTATTGGCGGCGGTAGAGGTCATATACATCATGTTTTCCACTCCGTTAATCTGCTCTTCCAGCGGGGCGATGACACTGTTCAGCACCGTCTGGGCATTGGCTCCGGTGTAGGAGGTGCTTACCTGTACGGTCGGCGGGGCTATAGTCGGGTATTGCGTTACCGGCAACGATATAAGTCCCAGTATACCCAATATGACGATAAGTATGGAGATTACCGTCGATAGTACCGGGCGTTTTATAAATCTGTCTAATTTCATAATTCTGATGTGTTTATGCGGATGAAATGTGCCGCTTTATCCAAGATAGACGGTGTATTTTATTTTTGGGCGGCTTGTGTAACCTGTTGGATTTTGGCTGCCGATTCTTCGGGGGTAATGGGTTTGATGGTCATTCCGTCCCGGACGGTCGTTCCCACGCCTTCGACTACGATGCGGTCGCCGGCATTCAGTCCGGAGGTGACGACATATTGCTGCCCGTTATTGATAGGCAGCACCTCGATGCCGGCAATCTTTACGGTCGAGCTGTCGTTCACTACGAATGCATACCGTTTGTCCTGTATTTCGTAGGTGGCTTTTTGAGGAATAACAAGGGCGGCATCGTTTTTGACGGGTACCAGAATCTTACCGGAACCGCCGCTGCGCAGTATTTTGTCGGGATTCGAGAATGTCGCCCGGATGCTGGCTGCTCCGGTAGCCGGGTCGATAACACCGCTCAACGTCTCGATTTTTCCGGTTTCGGGATAGATGCTTCCGTCTGCCAGCTGCAACTGCACTTCGGGCATTTGGGCCAGAGCGCCGTTCCCCTGCCGGGTAAGGTCAAGAATTTGTTTCTCGTTCATCGAGAAATATACATACATTTTGGTAATGTCTGAAACGACGGTCAGCGGAGTAGCCGATGTGGGGCCGACCAGACTTCCGGTACGGAAAGGTATGTTGCCGACGATACCGTCGGACGGACTGGTTACCTGCGTGTAGGAAAGGTTGTTGCGGGCGGTGGTCAGCTGTGCTTGTGCCTGTGCCAGCACGGCTTTTTGGGTGGCCAGCTGGTTTTCGGCCATCTGCAGGTCGTAATCGCTGATGATATCTTTCTTTCGGAGTTCTCTTTTGTTGTTGACCGTAAGTTCTGCTGTTGCGGCGTTGGCTTCGGCTACCTTGACGTTGGCTTCGGCTACCTTGACCGCTTCCTGATACGGAATGGGGTCGATAACAAACAAGAGTTGTCCTTTTCGCACTATGGAGCCTTCGTCTACGCACAATTTAGTAATGAATCCGCCGACGTTGGGTCTGATTTCGATATCCTGGCAGCCTTTTATCGTGGCAGGATAGCTGCTGTTAAGCTCTATGGCTTCGGGAGCAAGGGTGATAACAGCGTATTCCGGTACGGCATTTTGCGAGGTTTGTCCTTTTTTGTCACAGGCAAACAGTGACAGAGACAAGGCGATGATAATGACTTTCTGAAACGGATGAGTCATAAAATTGCTAATTTTCATTGTCAGCTTGTTTTGATTGTTATCTTCTTAAATTTACTATTTTCTCGGGAATATTTATCCGTCACGGATAAAATCGACTGCAAAAGTATCTTGATTTTTGTTTTTACTTTTTGATTTTTGTCAAAAAGCTGTACAAATAATAATAAAGGAGGTTAAAAAATGGGGGATAGGCTGACTTTGCTTCCGGCAAAAAGTGATTAGAGGTTCTTTTTTTTATCGGCCCGTATGCGGCTGAGTGTTTCCGGCGTTATACCCAAAAAAGAGGCGATATGGCCCAACGGGGCTCTTTGCAGGAGTTTCGGATGTTTCGAAAGCAGCCATTCGTAACGTTCTTTGGCTGTTTTGCATTGCAGGTTGATGATGCGTTCTTCCAGAAAGATATTGTAGCGGTACAAGATGTTCAGGGCGAAACGGGTAATTTGGGGGAAATTTTTGCCGGCTTTGTCAATCGGAGGCAGTTTCAGCGAAAAGGCTTCGGTGTCTTCGAGAAATTCTATGATTTCCGGATAGTCTTTTTGGGTCGCTTTGGAACGTATCGAAACCAACAGGTCGCCTTCGAGGGCGAAAGAGAACGTAATGTCTTTCCCGTCTTTCAGGTAAAAACTGCGGCAGCAGCCCTGCCGGATATAGAACAGCTGGCCTTCGAATTCGGCGGAATTGACCCGTATCTCTCCTTTCTTGAAATGTTGGGCAACGATACGGGTTTTCAGCATTTCGGTTTGCAGGGCCGATAATTGCAGTTTATCCTGTAGATAGTCGATGAATTCTTGCATAATGCGCTGGTTTCTGTCACAAATATACGAATGGGTACCGGTCGGGCCGGAATTATTCGGGAGATTTCTGCAAATCGGTAATGGCTACCATGTGCGGAACTCCCTGTTTCTCCCGGATGTCGTAGCCGAACCAATATTGAATGTTGGTTCCCGTCAGGGTGCAGAGTTTCATGTTTTCACGATATTCGCCTTCGATGATTCTCCAGTCGGACGGCGGTTGTAAACCTTTGGTCCGGATTCCCTTTGCCGGCTCTTTTTTCAGGGACATGCCGGCCTGAATCCAAGCAACCGACACGGACTCGGCATGTCGAGGATATTCTCTCCGACAGAACGTATAAAGCAGGAGCCCCCGTTTTTCGATGCTCAGCGGTTTTTCTATTGCGCCGCAATCCGTGAGGTATTCGAGAAACCGGATGATAAAATCGCATTCCCTCAATATAAGCTGGCGGGTGATGCGTCTCCATGCCGGGCAGTTGTAATAGTAGTCGAGCAGGCGGGACAGCCGACGGGCCTGCTGCAGTTCGCCGGTCGACATGTCATCGGTCTGCAGCACTTCATAAGGCGGCAGGGGAGCGTATCGTATGCCCCATTGGACGGCCTGGTTTCTCATGACCGTGCCCGGAAGAATTTTAAGGGATTCGAGCTGTATCTCTTCGGCTCCGATTAATGCCAGTATATGCACGTCTTCGATAATGTCTTTGTAACGGTACAACGGCAGTCCGGCAATTAAATCGGCATGGGTTTTCACATTGGGCAGGTGACACAAAAAAGTCAGTCCTTCCAGCGAATTCTTGAAATCGCCTTTACGTTCACAGCGTTCAAGTACTTCTTCGTGCAGACTTTGTATGCCGGCTTCGATATGCAGCAATCCCGACGGGATGTTGCGGAGTGTTTCTTTTATGCTGTCGGTGAGCAATCCCGGATGAACCTCTACATGGAACCGCAGGGTGTCTTTGAACTCACAGAAAAGGGCGAGCAATGCTTGTGTCCGTGCGGCGTCGTAATTGAACGTTCTGTCGAGTATGCGGACTTCCCGTATGCCGTGAGCGGCGATGTTTTGCAGCCGGGTACGTATACTTTCGACGGGAAGGGTCCGTACCGGTTTTTCTCCGCCGCTCACGCAAAAGGCACAGGTATTGAAGCATCCCCGAGCCGTTTCCAGCTGAACAAACGGTTTCTCCCAGTTGAAAAAACGGCTCGATTCGGGAGCTTTCAGCCGGTCGAATTGCTGTACATGGGCTGTACCGTTGTCGTGATATGTTCCCCGGTTGTCGAAATAACAGAGTCCGGCGATGTTTTCCCACTGTTCGACATCATAGACCACCTGAAGCCATTGCGGGAAATGCTCTTCTCCTTCGCCCCGAAAGACACAGTTGATATAGGGGTGTGACTGTAAGAAAACATAGTTTTTATCTAAAAATTCGGGGCCTCCCAAAATGACGGTGGCCGCCGGAAAAAGTGTCTTGAGACGGGATATGACATGCAACAGCACCTCCCGGTTGAAAAGCCATGTTGTTGCGGCGATGATATCGGGCCGGTATCGGGCGGCATTCTCCACGATGGTTCCGATATTTTCATTGATGGTGGCCGATACGACCGTCCATTTGACCATCGGGTCATCCGGTATCTGTGCATGTATGGCCGGCAAAGCCAGCGAAGCATGGGTATAGGAACTGTTCAGGTCAATCCAAAGTAGTCTCATAAACGTAAGTTTGTATTTTGTGACAAAGATACAAAAATTATATGGGTGTTCCGATTTTATGACAACTATGTTTATGTATTCTCATAACTTATTATGATACATGGTATTACGAGGATTTTGTTTGTTTTGGGTCTCGTCGGAAAGTGTTGTGTC
Organism: Coprobacter sp.; assembly: GCA_022511245.1. Lineage (GTDB taxonomy): Bacteria > Bacteroidota > Bacteroidia > Bacteroidales > Coprobacteraceae > Coprobacter. The sequence continues at coordinate 17,812 of JAFLRV010000004.1, read as the reverse complement.
GTCGTAAAAATTTTTAGGAAAGAGTTAAAATATTTGATTATATGTGCCGATATTCGATGATAATTCCTATATTTGTGTAGAATTTGATATAGAATGTCCGATAATCCGAAATTGTCATTGGATGCTTTAAGCGCTAAAATCAAAGAGATGATGAGGCGTTATGAAGAACTGAAGGAGCTGGTCGAGACCAAAGAACAGGTTATTGAGCAACAATCGAATGAAATAACGGCTCTCAAAACGGAATTGGAGGAGATGAAGGTCAAATATCAGAATCTGAAAACGGCAAAAGGGTTGTCTTTCGGTATGGAAGATGTCCGTGAAGCCCGGAACAGGTTTAACAAATTAGTGCGGGAAATCGATAAGTGCATCTCATTATTAAATGAATAGGATGCTATGAACGATAAGTTGAAAATTAATTTGATAATAGCTGGGAAAACTCATTCTCTCACTATTAAACGGGAAGAGGAAGAGTTAATCCGGAAAGCGGCAAAATTGATAGAGGTGAAGCTGGCCAATTATGCCACACGTTACCGTGCGGATGAAGCGAAAAGTCAACAGGATTTTTTGAGTATGGCAGCTTTGGAAATAGCATATACATATTTGAAGATGAAAGAGTCGCGTGATGTAGATATGTTGACCCAATCGATTAAGGAGCTGGATGAGGAGTTGAATGGCTATTTGAAAAAAGACTGAACAAACCAATTTTTGAGTGAATATTTTCCTGCACTGCACGAGGTAGAAATGCCTGCGTTGTAGTGCTTTTTTATAATAATTTAAACACGAAACAGATGGATTACATATCGTTAATTGGAGTCGGTGTCGGTTGTTTGTTGGCAGGGGGCGGTCTGGTTTACGTCCTTTACCGTACACTGTTGAATGCCAGAGTGAAATCGATTATTGAAGAGGCCGATAAAGAGGCTGAAGTGATTAAGAAAAACAAAATGCTGGAGGTGAAAGAAAAGTTCCTTCACCTGAAAGCGGATATGGAGAAACAGGCCAATGCCCGCAATGCCAAGTTGCAGTCGGCCGAAGCCAAAGCCCGTCAGAAAGAGTTGCAGCTGAATCAGCAGCAACAGGAATTGCAACGGAAAAAGAGTGAGGCCGATGCCATTCGTTCGAATCTGGATGCCCAGCTCGAAGTGATTGAGAAAAAGAAACAGGAGTTGGAGCGGCTGCATAAAATCGAAGTGGAGAAACTGGAACATCTTTCCGGTCTTTCGGCTGATGAGGCAAAGGAAAAACTGATAGAATCGCTGAAAGAAGAGGCCAAGACGGAGGCTGCATCCTATATCAACGATATTATGGATGAGGCCAAACTGACGGCTAACAAAGAAGCCAAACGTATCGTTATACAAAGCATACAGCGGGTAGCGACGGAAACGGCGATAGAAAATTCGGTGACGGTGTTCCATATCGAATCCGATGAAATGAAAGGCCGCATCATCGGTCGCGAAGGCCGCAACATCCGGGCTTTGGAAGCGGCTACCGGAGTGGAAATTATTGTGGACGATACGCCGGAAGCGATTGTTCTTTCGGCATTTGACCCCGTGCGTCGTGAGATTGCCCGTCTGGCATTGCACCAGCTGGTAACCGATGGCCGTATACATCCGGCCCGTATCGAGGAAGTTGTCGCCAAAGTGCGCAAACAGATTGAAGAGGAGATTATCGAAACGGGTAAGCGTACAGCTATTGATTTGGGTATTCACGGGTTGCATCCCGAACTGATTCGTCTGGTAGGTAAAATGAAATACCGTTCTTCTTATGGTCAGAATTTGTTGCAGCACTCCCGTGAAACGGCCAATTTGTGCGCTGTCATGGCCAGTGAGCTGGGATTGAATCCCAAGAAAGCCAAACGGGCCGGATTACTGCACGATATAGGCAAGGTGCCCGATGAAGAGCCGGAACTGCCGCATGCTTTGCTGGGTATGAAACTGGCCGAGAAATACAAGGAAAAACCGGATATCTGCAATGCTATCGGAGCCCATCACGATGAAGTGGAGATGTCGAGTCTCATTGCTCCGCTGGTGCAGGTGTGCGATGCTATTTCAGGAGCTCGTCCGGGTGCCCGCCGGGAAATTGTCGAGGCTTATATCAAACGGTTGAATGACCTTGAACAGCTGGCTCTTTCCTATCCGGGCGTATTGAAGACGTATGCCATACAGGCCGGTCGTGAGTTGCGGGTAATTGTCGGCGCAGACAAGATAGACGATGCCGAAACCGAAAATCTCTCGACTGAAATCGCCAAACGCATACAAGACGAAATGACCTATCCGGGTCAGGTGAAGATAACCGTAATACGGGAAACCCGTGCGGTAAGTTTCGCAAAATAAACACAGGAGGGCAGATGCCCGTCATGAACGGTACGGGCTGCGGGTATGCGGATGCAGCCTGCAGCCGGTGTCGTTGAAAGAGAATACGATGATATGGACAATACATCAGATAACAATATAAATAACCAACCACCGAAAAAAAAGTGTTGTTGCAAAGAGCAGGCTGTCAAACTGCATTGCTACGACTGGCTGTCGGATTTGCCCGAATCGCATAAAGACACCGACATGGTGGAGGTGCAGTTTAAAAATACCCGGAAAGGGTATTACAAAAACTCGACGCATATCAAACTGGAAAAGGGTGATGTCGTGGCGGTGGAAGCCAATCCCGGTCACGATATCGGCGTTGTGACGCTTACCGGTCGTCTGGTGCTGCTGCAGATGAAGAAAAACGGCGTAAAACCCGACAGTCCCGATTTGAAAAGAATCTATCGCAAGGCGAAACCCAATGATTTGGAAAAATGTGAAGAGGCGAAGGCTAAGGAGCACGATACGATGCTGCGGGCCCGCAAAATTGCGGAAGATTTGAAACTGAACATGAAAATCGGCGATGTGGAGTATCAGGGAGACGGCAATAAGGCCATTTTTTATTATATTGCCGATGACCGGGTCGATTTCCGCCAACTGATTAAGGTACTCGCCGATGCTTTCAAGGTGCGTATTGAAATGAAACAGATCGGAGCCCGGCAGGAAGCGGGCCGCATAGGCGGAATCGGTCCTTGCGGACGGCAGCTGTGCTGTTCCAGCTGGATGACGAATTTCGTTTCGGTCGCTACCAGTGCCGCCCGATATCAGGATATTTCGCTCAATCCGCAGAAACTGGCCGGACAGTGCGCCAAACTGAAATGCTGTCTCAATTATGAGGCCGATGCCTATGTGGAGAGCCAGAAAAAACTGCCTTCGAGAGAGATTCCGCTGGAGACCAAAGAAGGGACCTATTACCATTTCAAGACCGATATATTCAAGCGGCAGATGACCTATTCCACCAGTAAGGATATGGCGGTTAATCTGGTTACGCTCGATGCTTCCCGTGTATTTGAGATTATTGCACTGAACAAACGGGGCGTGCATCCTGACAGTCTGGTGCCGGATTCGGCTAAGGAGCCGGTTAAGAAGGAGTTTCAGGATGTGGTAGGGCAGGATAGTCTGACCCGGTTTGACAAAGCCAAAAAGAAATCGAACGGGAACAGACGCAAGAAAAAATCTTTTGCCAAGAAACCGGGTAATAACGGTGACGGCGGCAACAACAATACTCCGAAGCCGAACCGGAAACCGGAGAACGAATCACAGAAACCGGCGTGAAAACATCGATATACAGCATAGGCGCGTTTTTGTTGCTGGTGGCAGGATTGTGTTCCTGCCGCAACAAAGAGGTGGCATTTTATTCATTCAATCATCTTTCGCCCGACGGGTGGGACAAACAGGAGATTCAGACGTTTTTGCCGGAAATAGAAGATACGTTAAGTCTCTACGATATCGATATATCACTGCGTTATACCAACGACTATGCCTATAGCAATTTGTGGCTGTTTGTCGGATATACCGATGAAGAGGGCCGGGCATGTACCGATACGCTGGAGTGCCGGTTGGCCGATGTCTACGGCAAGTGGTACGGTTCGGGCTGGGGTGCCTCCTACCAGCAGGTGATTCCGTTTAAAAAGCAGTTCCGGTTCCCGCAAAGCGGGGAATACCGGTTCTCCGTGCAACAGGGGATGCGGGAGGATGTCATACGTCACATCGACGATATCGGCCTCCGGGTGACGAAAGTCATGCCGGCGGATTGACCGGTTCCAGTCCGAGCGTGCGGGCGTATTCGAGCATGTAGCGGTAGGCTTCCTCTCTTTCGTTGGGGATAATGCCGTCCAATATGGCGTCTTTGAGTACAGTCTTGATGTCGCCTACGGTGCGGCAGGGACTCAATCCGAAAATCTCCATAATTTCCTCTCCGCTTATCGGCGGCTGCATATTCCGGATGCGGTCCTTTTCTTCTATCTCTTTGAGTTTTTGGCGTACCAGTGCAAAATTGGCAAGATAGCGTTTTACTTTTTCCCGGTTTTTCGATGTAATGTCGGCTTCGCACAATGTCATCAGATCATCGATATCGTCTCCGGCGTCGAACAGCAGGCGCCGCACGGCTGAATCGGTAACGATTTCTTCGGCCAGGACAATCGGCCGCATATGGAGATCGACCATTTTCTGTACATATTTCATCTTTTCATTGAGCGGGAGTTTCATCCGGCGGAATATGCCGGGAATCATGCGGGCCCCGATGAAATTGTGATTGTGGAATGTCCATCCCAGTTTTTCTTCGTACCGCTTGGTCGCCGGTTTGGCAATGTCGTGAAACAGGGCTGCCCATCGCAACCACAGGTTGTCGCTCTGTACCGATACATTGTCGAGCACCGTCAATGTGTGGTAAAAATTGTCTTTGTGTCCCCGTCCGTCCCGGTTTTCTATACCTTTGAGGGCATGCAGTTCAGGAAATATCAGCGGCAGCAGTCCGCATTTGTCGAGCAGTATGAATCCGGTCGAGGGTTGTTTGGCGGCGATAATCTTGTTCAGTTCGTCGATGATGCGCTCTTTGGAAATAATCTCGATGCGCTCTTTGTTTCGGGCAATGGCCTGAAAAGTTTGCTCTTCTATCGTAAATCCGAGCTGGGTTGCAAAACGGATGGCCCGCATCATGCGCAACGGGTCGTCGCTGAACGTAATGTCCGGGTCGAGAGGGGTGCGTATGATTCGGTTTGTCAAATCTTTCACTCCTCCGAACGGGTCGGTCAGTTCTCCGAAATGATTCCGGTTCAGGCAAATCGCCAGTGCATTTATCGTAAAATCGCGCCGGTTCTGGTCGTCGGTCAGTGTCCCGTCTTCCACAATCGGTTTACGGGAGTTCCGGTTGTAGGACTCTTTGCGGGCACCGACAAATTCGACCTCCAGATTTTTGTATTTTACCTGTGCGGTTCCGAAATTTTTGAAAACGGACAGATGCGCTTTGGGTCCTAACTTTTCGGCAAAGGCCGTCGCCAGATTGATTCCGCTGCCCAGCGTGACGACATCGATGTCTTTGGAGTCCCTTTCCAGAAATATATCCCGGACATATCCTCCGATGACATAGCAGGGCATTCCCAGTTCGTCGGCTGTTTCCGATATCAATGGGAATAAGGGATTTTTGAGCTGTTTTTCAAGATGTACGCTGTCCGGTTGCATAGATTTAAACGATTTCGGGATTTTCAGGTGCAAAAGTACAGTTTTTAATCGATATCCGTAGGCCTGTTCCAGCAATTTGTCAAAGCCATTCGATGCATTGTTCCAACCGGGTGCTTCTCGAACCTTTTATCAGAATCGTGTATCCTTTCAACGGATGCAGTTTCAGTTCCTGTACCAGCGCATCGGTATCGGGGAAACAGGGAAAGTCTGTCGTTGTTTTACAAAACTCTCCTCCGGAAAGCAGGACTTTGTCGAACCCGGCTGTTTCCAGTTTCTCTATGATTTTTTGGTGCTCGTCTGCACTGCCGTCGCCGAGTTCTCCCATGTTGCCGAGTATGACGGCTTTGGATGGGGCGTTCATGTCCATAAAGTTGTTCAAGGCAGCCTCCATGCTGGCCGGGTTGGCGTTGTAGGCATCTATAATCAACGTATTGTCCGCCGTTTTTTGCAGTTGGGAGCGTTTGTTTTGCGGCGTATAGGTTTCGATAGCTGTTTTTATTTGTGCAGGAGATACTCCGAACCGGGTGGCTATGGCTGCGGCTGCCAGTGCGTTGGGCAGATTGTAGCTCCCGATGAGTTGCGTTTGTACAGCCAGTTTGTCGGCACTGTTGAATTGGATTTCAAAGGCAAGGAACGGAGAGCAGTCGGTAACGTGGCCGCTGACGTACAGATTTTCAGTGGTTCCGTATTCCGTTTTTTCTATCCCTTGACTTTGGGGCTGCAAATAGCCGTTCTCGTGCTGGATAAAAATATGCCCCTGATGTTCCCGGATGTAATCGTACAGTTCGCATTTGGTGCGGATAACCCCCTCAAAAGAGCCGAATCCCTGCAAATGGGCTTTGGCTACATTGGTGATGATGCCGTAATCCGGTTCGGCGATGTCGACCAGTTCCCGAATATCGCCCGGATGGCTGGCTCCCATCTCTATTACCGCCATTTCGTGGGCTGCGGTGAGTTGCAGCAGGGTAAGCGGAACGCCGATGTGGTTGTTGAGATTGCCTTGTGTCGCCCAAATATTGTACTTTTGAGACAGACAGGCAGCCGTAAGCTCTTTTGTCGTGGTTTTGCCGTTGGTTCCGGTAATGCCGATGACGGGTAATCCCAAGTTGCGCCGGTGATGCCGGGCCAGCTGTTGCAGGGCTTTCAGGCAGTTGTCGACCAGTATGATGCGGTTGTCTGTGGCATATTCGGCTTCATCTACGACAGCATAAGCGCATCCGGCTTCGAGTGCTTGAGCTGCAAAACGGTTTCCGTTGAAATTTTCGCCTTTCAATGCGAAAAAGATAGAATCCGGAATACACCGGCGGCTGTCGGTCGTGATGACGGGGTGGGCTTGATATAATGTATAAAGAAGTTCGGTTTTCATAAGTCTTGGATATATGTTTCTGTTTTTATCGGGTACCGTCCCACAAGGTATTTACTTTGTGACGAATTGTCAGAATATTCAGTATGGATGTCAATCCCAGCAGCAGAAAACCCGTCAAGACAGCTGTTGTCGTTGAACTGCTTTCGAATCCCGGCCACATCTTGCCGAACAGTTCGAGATAATGTTCCCGGACAAGAAAAACGACAACGAGAGAGATGACGAGGACAACGGTATTGAGTGCTACGGTCAATATCTGATAGGGGCGAGATACCTGCTCCGGACTGTACCCGATGAGCAGCAAATTTTCCAGTTTCTGCGTGTTCTTCTGCAACAGCAGGTAGATGCTGAGCATAAGGATAAAAAACGAGAGGGCGCTGATAAGGATGCCTATGCCGATTACCAGTGCGGCGGTTATTTTCAGAAAATAGCTGGTTTTCCCGGCGTCCAGTTTGTCATTTTCGGGCTCGTATCCTTTGGCCTGCAGGTATTGTACCAGTTTGTCGTCGGCCGGATTGTTCACCTCGACGATGAGCCGGGCCGGTTCTGCCTGGTGTCCGTTGCCGAATGTGCGGTTGCTCCATTGCATGAAAGATTCGGGAACGAGTATTGTATTCAGCCGGTTGGAAAAGCCGACGATGCGGCCTTTGAAATTGCGGGAAAGCGAGTTCCCCGATATCCGGATGTCGAGGCCGATAAGGCCGAGTATGCCTTCCGAAAGCTGGGGCAGACTCCGGGACTGGGCAAATCCGTAATTATACAGATTCAGGTAATTTTTGGGCAGAATAATGGGAATGAATCCGGTGCGTTCATCGAAATGCCAGTCGGTGGCGGTTTCAATATCGACAAACCGGTCGGGAACCGATTCGAAAAACATTTGGGTAGAGAGCTGCATCTGTCCTCCGATGAGATTGATACCGGCCGATACATGATACTGGCTGGAGGTAAACTCCCCGACATGCTGGACAAACGGCTGTCCTTGTATATCTTCGATATCGGATTCGGTAAACCGGTTGTTTTTTCCGTAACCTGAAGTGCCGACACTTTTGGAGAGGATAAGATAGTCGTTTTTCAGCAGGCTGTCGTTCCCCGAAAAGAAAGGAATGACATCGTTGTAAAACTGAAGGCAGAAGAGCACGATAATCATACCGGCCAGATTGGCGAGTACGAATCCCGCAAATTGCGCAATGCTGATATGTTGACGAAGCAGTTTCCAGACTGTTTTCATGTGCATGTCATTTATAAACGGAGTATTTCATCGTAGGAAATATCCGGATGTTTTCCAATCGAGGTGACGATGATGCCGGCCGATTGCGCTTTACACTCGTGCAGCAGAATGTCGGCCATTATCTGCCCGTTGGCATCATCCAGGTGGCTTATCGGCTCATCGAGCAGAATGAAATCGAAGGGCTGGCAAAGTGCCCGGACAAAGGCGACCCGCTGTTGTTGTCCGAAAGAGAGCCGGGCTGTTTTCGATTCCCATTTGTCGCCGATTCCCAGTCTGTCGAAATAATGGCGTATTTCCGTTTCCGGTTTATGTCGGGTCAGGCTGTTTTTAAGTTCGATATTTTCCCGGACCGTCAGTTCGGGAAACAGGCGCAAATCCTGAAACAGGCAGCTGATAGCGGTCCGTCGCAACTGTGTCCATTGCCGGATAGAAAAAGTCCGGGTAGATTGTCCGTCGAACCGGATATCGCCGGAATAGTCGTGCCGATACCCGTACAGATAGCTACAGAAAGAAGATTTGCCGGCTCCTGAAACCGCCTCTATCAAGTAGGATTTCCCTTTTTGCAGCACCCGTTCGCAGAGCCATATTTCCGAATCGATCTCCTCCCGGTTTTCGGCAAAGACGGCCGGCAGTACCTGTTGTAGTGTTATGGTATCCATAGGGAGCTTAGGGTTGTGTCCGGCTTTCGATACTTCTTAAAATCGTGGACAAGGCATTTTCCGACACATTGCTCATGTGAATGGTGAGTTTGCCCGACAGATTCTCCGATTGGGATTCAATCGAAGAGATGGTCGATAACCATGTGTCGATTTGGGAATAATCTTTGGCCGGCAATATCAAAGATAAACATTGCCGCAAGGGTTTCATATCGATGGCCATAGCACCTCCCGATTTGAAAATTTTGGCCGCCGGCGTTTCCGAAAATGGGGCAGCGGCTTTTCGGGGGACTTTTGTATCGGTCGAGATGTAAAGAATGTGTTTGTCTATCAGTCCGAAATAGATGTCTGTTCCGCTCCAGTTCACTTTGTACTGGTTGTCGGCGAGAGCCGATACATTCAGCAGTTGCAGGTTCTGCTTCAGAAAGTCCAGCAGCGAATGGTCTTTGACCGCAACCAGCAGCGTGAGATGCGGCATATATCCGAATACATCGTTTGCGGAAAGCCCCGTCATTCCGACGGTTATGTTTCCGTCGATGGAACCGATAAGCCCCTGCAAGTCTATTTCGCCCGATACATTGTCGCTCATCAGGGCAAAATAGGGATTTTCGGAAAGGATATCATACAGTTTCTTTCCGTTGAGGTCAAGACTCCAGATTCCCCATGTATTTTCCGGGAAATAGGGTAGAAAATCGTTCGCCGAATTGCCGATGAAAGATAAGAAATGTTCCCATGATTTCTGTCCGTCGGAATTGCCGCATAGGTTTTCAATATTGTCGACAATTTTTCCTTGCTGGAAATCGATGTGGTGGGTAATGTACATGTCGTTGGTCAATCCTTCCGGGAGAATCGCTGTGTAGACCGGATTTTGACGGGTGTATACAGACAAGGATACCCAGATGTCGATGTCTTTCTTTGATTGCAGGAATCGGGTAAATCCGTCGTTCGACAACAAACTCTGCTCTTTTTTCTGATTCAGCAGTTGGAGAGCTTCATCCTTCATTCCTGTCAGGAGGTAAGGTCTCCCGAAAAGCACCGCTTTATCGTCGTCGAATGCACAGACAAAACCGTTGCCCATCTCCAAAAAACAGCCGTTACCGTGCTGGCCGATTTTTTGCCCGGAGCCGTTTGCGGAAAACAAGGCGGAAAGCGTGTTTTCGAATTTTTTCCGGTCTTCGATTTTCGACAGCAGGCCGAACTCATTTTCGGTTATATTGAAAAAGAAAACGATATTGTCTTTCAACGAAAGTCCGGCTTCCTGCGGATGGCGCAAAATTTCCTCCATGACTGTCCGGCTTTCGGGAGAGAGGTTGTTTAATCCCTGTTGCACCGCTTTTTCTATGCGGGGATTTTTCAACAGTGCGGCTATATCTCCTTTCTCGATTAAATTTTGCAGATTGAGCGAGACCACCATATCGGCGTCTGCCGGAATCGATTGCAGGTAGTCGCTGTTTTGTTTTTTACAGGAAAACAGGGTGAAAACCGCGATGGCAAATATTGCCCAGCTTTTTAAAAATGTAAAACAAGTTTTCATTATGGTTATGTTTCGATTGTATTTTTTACCGATTATACAAAGGTATGAAAATAGTTGATACAAAAGGTTTGTCTTCGTTTTCTTTTTTCCTATTTTTGTGCAGTGAGGGGCGACGGAGAATAAATTCGGATGTCTCTTGGATGAAAATAACCATAATATCTCGATATGATGAAAAAGTTTGTTTATTCCATGACTTTGCTGTTTATGGTCGGATGTATTCCGGGCAATTACACCGTTTACCGGTACGACAACCGAGACGATATCTATCACGACGGCATGCGCCGTATTGTCGATAAGCACGGCCGTATCGGTTATACCAATCAGGCGGGGAAGGTCGTGGTCAGACCCAAATATGCTTTCGGTTATCCGTTTGAGAACGGGCAGGCCAAAGTCACGAAAAAAGGAATGCCCGCCACGCCTCCGCCACCTCCCGGCGGTGCGAATCCGGCATGGGAAAGCAACAAATGGCACTATATAGACAAGCAGGGCAAGACGCAGAAACAGCCGGCGCCCCAACCCGGTTCTCCGGCTCAACCTCAGGTTCAGCCCCGACCGCAGAATCAGCCGCAGGCACAGCCGCAACAACCTCAGTCCCAGTCTCAAACTAAAAGAGGCCGGTAAACTTTATTAAAAAAGAGATAGCGATATGCCTGCAAAAGAGTGGTTAGAGCAGTGGGAACAGGTGAAAGACAAAAGTGTTCCTCCGGTAGATTTGAATGCCTATTTCGAGCAGTCGCAGATAGCTACTGCCCGATTAGATGTGATGGATATAGGGCCGTGCAGTCTGCCCAGTGGACAGGTGCTGGTACGGGACCCGTTTGTGTATCTTGTTCAGCGGGAGGAAAAACCCTATTTCTGCTCAGTTCCTGCCGGGACGTACCGTACGGAGGTTTGTGTTGTCAAACCCGACGGAGAGGGTGATTGTGCCCGTTATGCTGCCGTCCGGCTCCGGTTCTCCGAATCCCGTCCCGTTCATTTTTATGAAGCCTTGATCGGAGATGAAGATTTATCTGAACTGGACGGAGATATGTATTTCGGTTTCAATGTCGATGCCGGATTGGGATGTATTTGTGACAAAGAGGTTCATCAGGCGTTTTGTGACTGGTGGGAACAGTGGCATCGGGAAAATCCCGGAAAAGAGTATTATAACGATTATTTTTCTCCTCTTTTTGAAAAGAGTTATCAGGAACATCCCGAATACCAGCGTGTGGACGGAGACTGGATTAACTGGCAAATTCCGGGTACTGACTATCATCTCCCCGTTTTCCAAAGCGGTTTCGGCGACGGAGCCTATCCCGTTTACTGGGGATTCGACGAAAACGGCAATATCTGCCAGCTTGTTATCTTCTTTATCGATATCGAGCAGACGTATTGCGAGGAAGAGTAAATAACATACAGAAATAATAATGGAAGAAATGGGTTATGCGGCTATGCTGTAACCCATTTTTTATGTTATTCCCTGTCTCGTTTTTCTGCCCGTTTCTGGCGGCGTTTGGCCATATTGTCCGATATTTGGTTGAAGATTTCGGAAAGGCGGCTGAAATCCCGTTTGAACATCACGCCGACCCCTTGTGTGGTGAGCGCCGATTTGATGTAGTAGTTGCGGTCGTTGTAGTGGTTGTAGGCTTTGAGCCGCATATTACCGCTTTTGTTGAGCAGGTATTCGAGGTCGAAGTCGCCTACGAAAGCATTGCTGTTGACCTGATTGTCACGGTATCCGAAGTTCCCGTTCAGGATAAGCCGGTTGTTGAGCAGCTGGCTGGACAGGGCCAGTTCGACTTCGACATCGGAAAAATCGCCTTTGTCGCTTCGGATATTGGTGCCGATGTTCAGTTTGTCGCTGATTTGTCCCAGCATGTTGTTTAATTGCGATGACAATGTCGAGGATGCGACCGATGCCAGTTCGTTGCTGCGTTGGCCCGTATTCATGTAGTCGGGCGTATAGAATTTCCCCAGCGCCAGCAGGTAGATGATTTGCCGGTTCATCATCTCTTCGGTGCTGATGATGCTTCGTACCTGCCGGTCGATATCCTGTGTCAGGGTGGGGAATTCGATGTCGAATTTCAGGTCGGGATGCTGGAGATTTTCCGATACGCTCAATACGGTGTTTACCGGTACGCTGGTACGGCTCAGCTCTTTTTCTTGGGCGAAACTTTCGGACAGGTCTGTCAGATTTGCGGTCAAAGAGTAGGTGGCCGTAATGTCGAGATAGGCTTCCAGCGGGTCGCCCCGAAACGAAATCGAACTGCCGGATTTGATGTTGAACAACCGGGTAATCAGGTCTTGCAGGTTGAAACTGTAGCTTCCTTTTTCCAGCGTGTAGGTCCCGTACATCTTCATGTCGGCGAATGTATTGTATTCGAGCCGGATTCCGCCTGTCCCGTTGGCTTTGATGAGGTCTCCTGTCACCGGGTCCATAACGATTTGCATGGTGGCTTCAGGTGTGGCGTCGATTTGGAGATTGACGTTGATGACATGGGTATTGGCCGGATTTTCCGGTTTTGGGTTGGGGGTTGGCAGTGGCTGTCCGGTCGGGTTCGCTCCCTCTTGCCGCCGCATTTCCTGCGCTTTGTTTACAAAAGTGATAAAGGGATAATCGCTGGCTGTTTCGCTGCCGGTAAGTACGAACGTAAATTTGGAATTGTCGTCGGTTCTCATGTTCACATCGATATTGGTCCGGGCCATGTCTCCGGTAATGGAGGCTGTTCCTGAACCGAATACCGTACCGTAGTAATCCGGATTAATCAGTTCGGTCACATCGAATACCAGCATATTGTGTACGTCGGAGATACCGATATCGTATGTCATGTTTTTGAAATGGTTGTGTTCGAGCCGTCCTCTGGCCAGCCCGGTGCGTCCGAATTTGTCTGACACGGTCACATTTTCGAATCGTATCAGGTTGGGGGTCAGATGAATGCTGTCGGAGAGAGAATAGACCGTATTCAGGTAATCGATACCGAATGTTACGTTTTGGGCATAGGCATCGCCTGTAACGGTGAGGGCGTTGAATTTTCCGTAAAAGTCGACTTTCCCGGAAGCTCGTCCGGTGAATCCGGTCAGGATGTTGCCGATGAACGGGCGCAGAAAATCGAGGTTCAGATAGTGGGCGTCGAAAGAGAGATGCAGCGAGTCTTTGGTGGGGAATATGTGTCCGTATATCCCCGTATCGGGATGTCCGTGCTGGGAAACGCTACCTTGCAACAGAATGCCTTGACTCTCGTTTTCCCACTGGCTGTACAGGTTAAGGTCTCCGAAAACGGCATCGTTGTAGGAGAAGTCCTTGACATGGAATTTATGGGTGTTTAGTCGGGGGGCGCCGGAGAGCAAATCGGAGACGAGGATATTTCCGGTTGCCTGTCCTCCGAACGAGACATTGGGAATGTTCAGCGATTCAAAAATATAGTTGAGGCTGAGGTCATTGAGCCGCAGGTCTATCTCGTCGTCCGGCGATTTGGACGCCATACCGTCGATATGAAGGTACTGTTTGTCGTGCCGGATTTCAAAATGTTCGATGTTTATCTTGCCGGAGTCGGCGGTAATGGTGGCCGGCAGGATTTTCCATATCGAATCGTTCAGAATGATATTCGTCGGGTTGATTTCTATGGTTGCCGCCGGTTTTTTTGCTCCGGTTCGGATGAAACGGGTAGAAGCCGACAGTTCGCCGCAGAAAGTGGATTCTCCGGCGTTGCTCCAGTTAATGCGGGTTTCCAGATTGTCGTTGCAGGCATCGGCCTGAATCGCCCATAAAAGTGTTTTGTTCTTTTTATTGGTGTTGCTGGCCCGAACCGACAGAGAGAGGTTGTCTTGTTTTTTCTCCGTGTGCAGCAATACGTTGTTGAATCTCGACTTTTTGTATTGCAGCGAAGGGAAAATCGTATTCAGCCGGAAGCGGTTTTCCGTATCGTTGTAGAATCCTTCGATTTCGCCTCCGGAAGCCAGTGTAACGGGCAGTTCGAATATCCGGGACAGCTCTTCGGTCGGATTAATCTCGAAAAGGTAGTTGAATGAATTTTCGACCGGAATGCTTTTGGGGGATTTCTTCTTTTCAGCAGGGGGCGACACAACGGCCGGCAGCACGGAGGCGATAATGTTGGTAAGTGAGTTTTTCAGCGACTGGAACGAATATTTCCCCTGAATCTCGCCGTTGAGGATATCGGAGCGGACCTGTATATACTGCGGAATATCTTCGTTGTGTGCGATAATGCGAAATTGGTTCAAAAAGAAAGAATCGTCGCCTTTTATAAATTCTACGCTGTCAATGGAGAGTTCTCCTTCTGCATTGTCGAGCGAGTTGCCGGTAAAATTGGCGTGCATCCCGAAAGAGAGGTCGGCACCCTTGTATTTGTTGGTCAGTTTCAGGGCTTCGGGCCGGATATGTCTGCCGTATGCCATAAAATCGAATTCAGGTCTTTTATTCATCAGATCTATGGCTCCCAACAGGGAGAGATAGCCGTTTTCGTTGTCGATGATGGCAGCCCCTTCGAACCGGGACCCCTGATAATCGCCGTTGAGCTGGATGTTTTCATAGGCGTATCCGTTGTATTCGATGCGGCCTATTTGTCCGGCGAGCTGGCCTGTCGGGGTTCCGTTCACATAATGGCGTCCGTCGAGATCGAGGTTTAAATCGACCGACCCGAACAGGTTGTTTTTGCCGAACAGCCGGTGCAGGTCGAAATCATCTGTTTTGATACTGCCTTGATAGGCCAGAGACTGTGTCTCGAAATTGCGGGAGAGCATGAGGTCGGCGGATATTTTTCCGGGATCTCCGGAGAGCGTTCCGAACATGACCATATTGCTGAGGAATCCCGATATTTCGCCTTGAAAATGGGTAATTCCCAACCGGGTGAGTACGGGAGACACTTGCTGGTCTGTTGAAGAGAAATTGTTGATAATGGAGGCCAGTCCTTCCGGTGTGGCCCGCAGGTCGCTGACTTTTCCGAACAGGAACGCCTCTTGTATGCGGGTAATGCCGTCGAGGGTTCCTTCCAGAGACGCTATGATATCTCCTTTTCCGTAGTTGAACTGCAACCGGTTTAGTTTCAGGTGGTTTACGGCACCTTCAACGAAACAGGAAAAATCGGTGGGGGTATTGAAATTTTGCAATGCCGGTACAAATGGAGCCAAATCGTTAAATACCAGCCGGGAGTTGTCGATGGCGAACCGTATGTCGCAACTGTCGCAGAATTGGGACACCTCTTTCATCCGGCTCAAATCTACATGGGCCGTATTCAGTGCGATAAGCGACTGTTTCAGTTGCAGGGAAAATTGGGAAAAATAGGCCTCCCGGTTGTTTGCCGCCAGTTTAAAAGAGAGTTTGGGCAGGACAAATCCGGATTTTTCCTCAAAACTCAACCGCCGTACATTGATATTGATAGAGTCCCGGCGCAGAGATTTCAGCGATATGGTGGAAAGGAAATTGCGGACGGAGATGTGGTTCCTGTCGAATCCGGAGACCGTTTTTTCCGGTTCGGAGAGCAGGTCGTAGGAGATGTTTCCCCGTCGGATGACAACGGTATTGATTTGTACATCGAAAGGCGATTTCTTTTTTTTCTCTTTCTGCCGGAACGCCTCGATGACGAATTGCAGATTTAAGTCGGCTTCGGGATTTTTCCGGGTCAGGCGTATGTCGAAATCCAGCAGGTGTGCCGTCGTGAACGTCAGTTTACGGTTAAACAGCGATGTCAGTTCTACGCCCGCCATTACTTTCCGGGCATACAGCAGGGTATCGTTCTGCCGGTCGGGCAGGCAGACATCATACAGGGCAACTTTGTCGAACGGGTAAATGGTTACCTCTCCCACAGACACCGGCACTCCCAGTCTTTCGCTGAGTTCGGTTGTGCTGACCTCTTTGACTTTCCGTTGTACGGCGGGGATATGCAAAAGGAGATAGAGACCCGCATACAGCATGCCGGTGAAAGCCACTACA
The DNA here is from genome assembly GCA_022511245.1 of Coprobacter sp. Classification (GTDB taxonomy): domain Bacteria; phylum Bacteroidota; class Bacteroidia; order Bacteroidales; family Coprobacteraceae; genus Coprobacter. The sequence continues at coordinate 1,571 of JAFLRV010000004.1, read as the reverse complement.
CAGATAATGATGTATTTGAATATTTTATACAGTGTCTTCATACCATTGAGACGCAAATTTATGATTTTTCGGGAAATAATTTTCGACCCCGCTGTGAAATAATTATTTTTTATTGTGTAATTTCGTCCACTGCAAAAACATGCGTTTGAGAAGAGTTATGAGTACAATAATTTTAGGAATAGAGTCTTCTTGCGACGACACGTCGGCGGCTGTTATCCGGGACGGGGTGCTGCTGTCGAATGTAATATCAAGTCAGGCTGTCCATGAATCTTTCGGAGGGGTTGTTCCCGAACTGGCTTCCAGAGCTCATCAGCAAAATATTATTCCGGTGGTTTCAGAGGCATTGAAGCGGGCCGGTGTGTCGAAAAAAGAGCTGAGTGCCGTTGCGTTTACCAGAGGGCCCGGTCTGATGGGTTCATTGCTGGTAGGCACCTCTTTTGCCAAAGGTTTTTCATCGGCACTGGGTATTCCTATGGTGGAGGTCAACCATTTGCAGGCTCATGTGCTGGCCCACTTTATTAAGGAGGCCGGGAGCGAAGCCGTACCTCCCTCGTTCCCTTTCCTCTGCCTGCTGGTATCAGGTGGAAACTCTCAGATTATAAAAGTAAGTTCATACAGAGATATGGAGGTCATCGGACAGACTATCGACGATGCTGCCGGCGAGGCTTTCGACAAATGTGCCAAAGTGATGGGGCTGCCCTATCCGGGCGGACCGGTTATCGACCGGCTGGCCAAAGAGGGAAACGACAAAGCCTTCCGGTTCAATAAACCGCATATTGCAGGATACAATTACAGCTTTAGCGGACTGAAAACCTCGTTCCTTTATCTGTTGCGTGACCGGATGAAAGAAAATCCCGATTTTATCGAGGAGAATAAAAACGATTTGTGCGCCTCTTTGCAGGCCACGATTGTGGATATTCTCATGGAGAAGTTGCGCAAAGCCGCTCAGGATTTGGGGATAAAGGAGGTGGCGGTAGCTGGCGGCGTATCGGCCAATTCGGCCGTGCGGGCTGCTTTTGAGGAGTACGGGACCCGGTATGGATGGAATGTCTGTTTGCCCAAATTCTCGTTTACGACCGACAATGCCGCTATGGTGGCCATTACCGGCTATTATAAATATCTCGACAACGATTTTTGTCCTGTCGATGCCGCTCCGTTTGCCCGGATAGAATTATAACGATTATGGAATACAATGTTATCGGGTGGATTATCTTGGGTTTTGTCGTATCCGAATATGCGGTACAGCAACTCCTGTCACGGCTTAACCGCCGGGCCGCTTCGCCCCATTTGCCACCGGCTTTGGCCGGGCTGTACGACGAACGGCAATATGCCGAGCAGCAACGTTATTTTGCAATAAACAACCGTTTTGCAAGCATCACCGATACGGTTATGACCGCATTGGTTGTCCTGTTGCTCTGTACCGGATTTTTCGGGCGTATGGATGCGTGGGTCCAGACGGTGTTTCCCGGCTCGCTGTTGTGGAGTACGCTGTTTTTTTTCGGCCTGTTGTTTCTGGCCAGTACGATACTCTCACTCCCTTTTGAGATATACGATACGTTTGTTATTGAAGA
>JAFLRV010000039.1 GCA_022511245.1 Coprobacter sp. | reverse complement strand
TCTGCCACATGGTCGATAAGATCCTCGGCCACTTCGGCAGTCACAGCCTCAATGCGGCGGATACCGGCCGCTATGCTCGACTCAGAGATGATGCGGATGATACCGATATTGCCGGTGTTGGGCACATGAGTGCCGCCACATAGCTCGACGGAGTCGCCATATTTCACCACTCTGACCTCTTCGCCATATTTCTCGCCGAAAAGAGCCATCGCTCCCATTTGCCGGGCCTCGGCAACGGGCATATTCCGGAACTCTTCCAATGAAATACTCTGCCGCACCTTGCGATTGGCCAGCTTCTCCACTTCACGAAGCTCTTCATCCGTCACTTTTTGGAAATGGGAGAAATCGAACCGAAGCGAGTCGGGGGTAACGAGCGAACCTTTCTGCTCGACATGCGTTCCCAATACCTGCCGCAAGGACTCATGCAACAAATGGGTCGCCGAGTGGTTGCATGCGGTAGCCAAACGGGCCTCCTTGTCGATGACCGCTTTAAATGTAGCCGTAACATCTTTCGGCAGACGGGTGGTTATGTGCACGCCCAGATTGTTTTCTTTCTTGGTATTGACAACGTCGACCACATCATCATCGGCGGTCAGCGTTCCCAAATCTCCGACCTGTCCGCCGCTTTCAGCATAAAACGGGGTTTTGTCCAAAACAATCTGGTACAATTCACGATTTTTCTGTTTTATTTTCCGGTAACGCAGAATCTCTGCCTCGCACTCGGTAAAATCATAGCCGACAAACTGAGGTTCTCCTTCTTTCACCGTCACCCAGTCGCCGGTCTCGACCGCTGCGGCATTGCGGGCCCGTTCTTTCTGCTGCTGCATCTGCACATTAAATTCGTCGATATCCACCGTCAAACCGTTCTCTTTCAGAATAAGCTCCGTCAAATCCAGCGGAAATCCGTAAGTGTCATACAGCGTAAAGGCATCTTTTCCCCCGATACAGGTATTACCGAGCGATTTGGCGTCGGCCATCACTTTGTCGAGCAGCCGGATACCCGTCTCCAGCGTGCGCAGGAAAGCCTCTTCTTCCTCCTTGATGACCTTCTGTATCAGCGTTTGCTGGGAAACCAGTTCGGGATAGGCATCGCCCATCGTATCGATAAGCGTAGGTATCAATGTATAAATAAATGCCTGATGACGGTCCAGGAACGTATATCCGTACCGGACGGCACGGCGTAAAATACGACGGATTACATATCCGGCTTTGGCATTCGAGGGCAGCTGTCCGTCGGTAATGGAGAAGGCAATCGTGCGCACATGGTCGGCAATCACCCGCATCGCCACATCGGCTTGGGCGTCATCGCCATATCTCTTCCCGCACAACTGACCGATAGCGGAAATAATGGGCTGGAACACATCCGTATCGTAATTCGAGGTTTTCCCCTGCAAAGCCATACACAGCCGTTCAAATCCCATTCCGGTATCGATTACCTTAGCCGGAAGCGATTCCAAAGAACCATCGGCTTTGCGGTTGTACTGCATAAATACCAGATTCCATATCTCTATAACCTGCGGATGTCCGGCATTGACCAGTGTCAGACCGTCCACCTGCGCCCGTTCCTCATCACTGCGCAAATCAATATGCACTTCGGAACAGGGACCGCAAGGACCCGTATCGCCCATTTCCCAGAAATTGTCGTGCCGGTTACCGTTTATAATATGACTCTCCGGCAGATGTTTTTTCCAGAATCCGGCAGCATCGTTGTCGCGCTCCAGCCCTTCCGGAGCATATCCCTCAAACACAGTCGCATACAGGCGTTCAGGATTAAGATGCAACACATCTACCAGATACTCCCATGCCCAATCGATGGCCTCCTGTTTGAAATAATCGCCGAACGACCAGTTTCCCAACATTTCGAACATCGTATGGTGATAAGTATCCAGCCCGACCTCTTCCAAATCATTATGCTTGCCGCTTACCCGCAGGCATTTCTGCGAATCGGCCACCCGTTTGTACCGGGCCGGAGCATTCCCCAATATAATATCTTTAAACTGATTCATCCCGGCATTGGTAAACATCAACGTGGGATCATCCTTAATAACCATAGGAGCCGACGGTACAATCTGATGACCTTTTGCTTTGAAAAAGTCTTTAAACGACTCTCGAATTTCTTTTGCTGTAAGCATATTCTGCATGTTTGTATTATTCTTCTTTATTCGAATATTCCGCAACAAAGACACGGCTCATATCTCCGCACCTTATATTAATATTCTGAAAAACAGTTTGCAAAAATAGTTCAAAATATTATTTTTGCGGCAATTGTCGGGAAAAATTTTACATCCGGCCCATAACATTTGTTTTTTATTCCCGGTAAAAGAGGATTTTCAGGGACACACGACAGGAATGAAACGAAAGATATTCTACATATACAATCAGAACACCCTTTCCTATGAAAGAGTTTATCCCTCGTTTCGCAAAAAGGCGATGACGATATTGCGGCATCTGATTGTCGGATTTTTTCTCGGCCTGCTGTTGTTCGCCCTATTCAATTATTTTATAGACTCTCCGCAGGAACGGCTTCTGAAACAGGAGAACCAAGCCCTTAAAACCCAATACAAACTGCTTTCCCGGCAAGTGGATGAAGCACTGGAGGTCATGGCCGACATCCAGGAGCGGGACAACAACCTTTACCGGGTTATCTTACAAACCGACCCCATAGACGGAGCGGTGCGCAATGCCGGTCTCAGCAACGACGCCCAATACCGGGAACTGCTGAAAATGAGCGATGCCGATTTAATTGTCTCTACCACCCGCAAAGTCGACCAGCTGGCCCGAAATCTGTATGTGCAAAGCAACTCCATCGACGAACTGGTCAAACGGGGACAGCAACAGGAGGACCGGCTGAAAAGCATACCGGCCATACAGCCCATTTCCAACAAAGATTTGAAAAAAACAGCCTCCGGATACGGATACCGCATCGACCCGATTTACAACACCCGCAAATTCCACGAGGGAATGGATTTTGCGTCGGACATCGGTACGCCCGTATACACCACCGGCAACGGCGTGGTTATTGAAACCGGATGGAAACAGGGTTACGGCAACACGATTCTCATCGATCACGGCTACAATTACAAAACCCGCTATGCCCATCTGAGCGCCATCAAGGTCAGAAACGGGCAAAAAGTAGTTCGCGGAGAAGAAATCGGGCTGGTGGGAAACAGCGGAAAATCGACAGGGCCTCACCTTCATTACGAAGTAATCCACAAAGGCCAGCATGAAAACCCCATCAATTATTACTTTTTCGATTTAAGTCCCGAAGATTACGACCGGATGATTCAGATTGCCGGCAATCAGGGACGGGTCATGGACTAAAAAAACCGCAAAATGGAGACGGAAGAGAAAAACAGAAACCGTGTATATTATACTATAGGAGAAGTGGCGGAACTTCTTCAGGTAAACGAATCGCATCTCCGGTTCTGGGAAAAAAAATTCGACATTATCGCCCCCCAAAAATCGGCGAAGGGGAACCGGCTCTATTCGACAGAAGATATTGAAAATATCCGGCTCATCCATTATTTGACCAAAGAAAAAGGGCTGACATTGAAAGGAGCCCAAAAAAAATTGAAAGAAAATAAGGCCGATGTCATCAAAATACACAAAATTGTAGACCGGCTCCAAAACATCAAATCGGAGCTTGCCGCCATACGGGATGCGTTCTCCATTATCCAGCCGGAGAGCGAATCCGAAAGCTGAATTCACCCTCTTTTAATAATTTTATGTATTTGATTTACAACTTTTTAAACCAATACACCCATTTTATATCAAATCCATAAAACCCCAGAAAACAAATTCCCGAAAATCTTTCTCCATATAATAAAAAAGAGGGGAAATCCCCCTTGCATACCCCATTATTTAGCTTATATACAAAAATTTATTCCAAAAAAATTAGTTATATATATTTTTTTTGTTAATTTTGCCGCATCAAACTAACAATTAAAAAATTATTATGAAAAAGTTTTTAGTAATCATGGCTATGGGCGCATTGACCGTAGCAGCCCAAGCAGCGAAACCCGTTGTAGAAGGCAACAAATTTTTTGACAATTGGGCCATTGGTCTCAATGTCGGTGGAACTTCTCCGCTTTTGCACTCCGCATTCTTCCCTAACACGAGATTGGTTACCGGTATCACTTTGGACAAACAAATCACTCCGGTATACGGCTTGAGTTTTGAAGGAATGGGTGCCATCAACCCCGTTTTGAACGGTTATAATGTTAATCATCCCAGCCACACGGCATTTGACCGTCTCACCGTAATGGGATTGAACCGTGTTAACCTCTTCAACCTCTTCGGTGCTTACAAAGGAAAACCCAGAGTATTTGAAATCGAAGCTGTTGCCGGTCTCGGTTGGGGCCACGACTTCGCATGCAACGATGCAGGTGCCGTTTACAACACGATGGTAACTAAAGTAGGTGCCAACCTCAACTTCAACGCAGGTAAACTGAAAGCTTGGACTATCGCTATCAAACCCGCTTTGGTTTACAACATGCTGGGAAATACTCCGGCTTGCTTTGATGGTCGCGATGCCGCTTGGGAAGTTACTGCCGGATTCGGATACCACTTCAAAACCAGCAGCGGTTGCCACTATTTCACCAAAGTTAAAACTTACGACCAGAACGAAATCGACCTGCTGAACGCTAAAATCAACAGCCTCCAGGATCAGATCGTAAACAAAGACAACACTATCGCTGCTAAAGATCAGAACCTGGCTCAGGTTAACGATGCTCTTAACAAAACGATGAAAGAACTCGAAGAATGCCGCAACAGAGAGCTCCCCGAAGCTACTACGGTTAACTCTTCTGATTTCGACATCACCTTCGCTCAGGGTAGCGCAGTTGTTGCTGACCGTGACGTTGCTAAACTGTTCGCTAAACTCCAGGCTAATCCTAACGCAACTGTTGTTATCGACGGTTATGCTTCTGAAGAAGGTAGCAAAGCTCTCAACGAAAAATTGGCTCAGAAACGTGCCGACAACGTGAAAGCTGCTCTGGTTAAGATGGGTATCGCTGCTGACCGCATCACTGCTCAAGGTCAGGGTATCAGCACCGACTACACCGAAAATGCTTGGAACCGTCGTTGCGTATGTACGATCAACGAATAATAATCACTCAACATATTTAAGTTGATTGGTCTCCCCTTATCGTTTCCCGATAAGGGGAGATTTTTTTAGGATAGTACAAACAAAGCCGGGCAGAAATATAAATCAGCCCGGCTTTGCCTGTATATATTCAATCCGTCGTTTATTCCCGGAAATAGACCCGTTTTACACGGGACGAAATAGAGGTAAGCACCTCATACGGAATGGTCCCCAACCACCCGGCCACCTCACAGACCGTCAGTTGTGAACCGAATATTTCAGCCTTGTCTCCCTCCCGGCAATCGATATCCGTCACATCGACCATGCACACATCCATACAAATATTTCCTACATAGGGAGCCCGTTGTCCGTTGATGACAACACACCCTTTGCCGTTACCCAGATGACGGTCTACACCATCGGCATAACCGATAGGCAAAGCAGCAATACGGGACGGTTTCGACAATACGCCCCGACGGCCATAACCGACCGTTTGCCCGGCACCCAGTTCCTTAATCTGCAAAATAGTCGTTTTCAGCGTACTCACATGGCGCAATTCCGGCTCACCGCCAATGGGAGAAACCCCATACAGCCCCAACCCCAAACGGACACCCTCCATCTGATAGTCCGTAAAACGGGAAATTCCCGCCGTATTCAATATATGTCTCATCACCGGGAACGGAACCGACTGCCGGATTTTCCGGGCACACTCTTCAAAAACGGAAATCTGCTGCATCGTAAAATCGTCCAGCCGGGTCTCATCGCTACCCGCCAGATGCGAAAATACAGAACTGGGTCTTACAGACTTCAATCGGTTCAGTTCTTCAGTCAGATGGGAAATATCGGACGGCATAAATCCTAAACGGTGCATGCCGGAATCGATTTTTATATGCACCGGATAACCGGTCATACCCATGCGTTCAGGCTCTTTGGCAAAAGCATTCAGTAATTTAAAACTGTATATCTCCGGCTCTAATTTATACTCCAGCAGAGTACGCAGGCCGTTCATTTCAGGATTCATCACAATGACCGGCATCGTAATTCCCGCTTTTCTCAGTTCTGCACCCTCATCAGCAACAGCAACGGCCAGATAATCGCAGCCGCGATCTTGTAACGTTTTGGCCAGTTCATACGAGCCGGCACCATATCCGAATGCTTTCACCATACAGACAATCTTCGTTTCCGGCCGAAGTTTCCGGCGATAAAAATTAAAATTGTCGACTAAGGCATCCAGATTGACTTCCAATATAGTTTCGTGCTGCTTTAACTCAAGGGCTTCCGATATCTGTTCGAAATGAAAACGCCGGGCTCCTTTGATAAGAATCAACTCATTATTAAAATGATTGTCCCGGAGAGAGGATAAAAAATAGTCCGTTGTAGGATAAAATTCCGTCTCCATAGAGAACAATGCCCCGCAAGACGAAATGTCCGGCCCGATACCGATTAAACGGTCAACACCCTTGTGCGCCAACATCTGAGCCACCTGTCCATACAAATCATTCCGGGACATTCCCGTTTGCAGTATATCGGACAAAATAAGGGTTTTACGTTTCGGAGCAGAACGTCTCATCTGAAAATCCAAGGCAATCTCCAGCGAATGAACATCCGAATTGTACGCATCGTTGATTATCAGACATCCGTTTTGACCCTCTTTCACCTCCAGGCGCATGGCGACCGGCTCCAACCGGGACATTCTCGATGCAATCGTTTCCGGAGATTTTCCCAAACAGAGCATAACCGCCAGACAATGCACCGCATTCTCGACAGCAGCATCTCCGCTGAACGGAATCTCCAGTTCTCCCGTACCGCAAGAACAGGAATAACGAATCACCGTACAGGTCTCCTTTTTACATGCCGCCGATACATACAGCGGTGCCGTCCGGTCTGTATAAGACCAAACCATTTTCCGGGCCGACGGACACATGTCCGATATACAATCCGATATCCATGAAGAATCTCCATTATAAACCAGAATGTCACACTCTTTGAACAGTTCCAATTTCTCCCGGCATTTCTCCTGTACAGAAGAAAATCCCTCCTGATGGGCCGTTCCGATATTGGTCAAAACACCGACAGAGGGTTTTATCATTGTTTCCAACCGGACCATCTCTCCCGGACAGGAAATGCCGGCCTCTATAATGGCCAGTTCAGCCGATTCATTCAGTTGCCAAAGCGATAGCGGCACCCCTGTCTGAGAATTATAGCTTCGGGGAGAACGAACCGTATTGTAATCCTCCTGCAATAACTGATACAGCCACTCTTTCACCACAGTCTTTCCGTTACTGCCGGTTATCCCTATCACCGGAATATTGAACCGGGCACGATGGGAGGCCGCCAACTGCTGCAAGGCCGCCAATGTATCGGAGACCGTCAGAAAATCGGCGTCCGGCATCGAAGCCCGTTCCGGCACCTGTTCACTGACTACAAAACAGCGTACACCTTTGCGATATAAATCGGGAATATAGCGATGGGCATTATTGCGTTCGGTTACCAACGCAAAAAAAACAGACTCTTCCGGAAACGAAAGGGAGCGGCTGTCGGTCAATATCACAGATATGTTCCGTCCGGAGAACCCATTTTCATCGGCCTGTATGGCAGCAGCTATTTCAGCAACAGTATAATTCATTGTATCATCGGTTTTTCATAAACGATTCCAGCGATTCGATTTCTTTCGAGACATCGAATGCCGGATATTTTCGGTGGAAATCCTGAAGTTTCATCAGCGTCTGTTCAGCAAAATTCCGGCAAGTACCGGCATCGGGCGATATCGGCCGGTGATGAAGCAGCTTCAACACCTTTTCCCATGCCTCATTCTCCTGACGGGTCCGGTCACTGAAAAAACATTGCCCGAAACGTTCCCATATATACGCAACAGCCTGCTCGGAGGGATGTACCATATCGGCATCGTAAAAACGGTAATCCCTCAATTCATCCATTACAATCTCATACGAGGGAAAATAAAAGCAATTCTCCGGAAAATCGCAGCACAAGCGGTCGGCCGCCAGCAGCAATATCGATTTGCTCAACTGATTGGCATGGGCACCATCCCGGAAATGCCGGATAGGACTTACGGTGAAACAGAATTTCAAAGCAGGATTCAGTTGCAGCAAATCAGCAATCAAAGAGCGCCATGCAACAACAATCTCTTCCGGCGTCAGCCGTTCCCGGCAAAAATAAGAAGAGGGTAATTTATGACAATTGGAAATCACCGCTCCGGTCTCAGCCCGCCGGTATACCCACGCCGTGCCCCAAGTTATCAGGAGCCAGTCGGCACGGGACAACATTCCGGAACTTTGTATAATCCGGTCATTGATACGGGTCAGGCAGGCTTGCAGATCTGTATGGGAAAAACGGGAATGGTGGGCAAAACTGTGCCACATGTTTTCTTGCCGGAACAAATCGGTCTCACCGAACAGCCGTCGCTCTTTCAATATGCACAAGGAAGAGGAAATCGACAGCGGATTATACAAAATACCGAACGGATTCAAATCGACATCAAATTTATACCGGGCCATATACGCACCTATACTCTCGGCAAAACAGGAGCCGAAAGCCATAATCTTCTGGCTGCGGCTCATCGGGTGCAGCGAAGATTCCACCGGTATAACAGTTCGGAATTCCATAACACAAAGATAAATAAAAGAGAAAAGAAAATTACCAAAATAATCTGCATAAATTTAGATAGGAATATATCTTTTATTACTAATTTTGCACCGACTTGGGAATCGATATTTTCTGAGTCAGGAAAACTGTTCAATACAGGACTTTAATTGACTTATATGGAAAAATTCTTGTGGTCTGGTATATTGTTTTTCATTTTATGCAGTTGTTCTGTAAAAGACAGGCAGCCTATGGCTCTCCCTTCGGAGGGAACCGTAGTCAATGTCACCATCGACCCTATGGCCAATGAGACATCCGGGACAGAAATTATTTACGCCAATGCACTCGATTTACCGGAGTTTACCCAATGTATCGATTTGGGAGGTGCATTGATATCAGACAGTTACGGAATACACATCCTGCAAAACGATTCAAAAACCTTTTTCCTGTTCGATGAATTTGCCGGAAGAGACGAAAAAGGCATTCCTTTATGGCAATTATTGGATACCCTTGCTGTTCCGGGAACGGAACTGAATATCGGATGGACAGGGAATGTCATGTTCGAAGGAGTCATCGATCCCGAAATTCTCGTACTGCTTCCCGATAACACCGACTGGTTCGATGCCGAGCGATTCACCGAGATTGAAAAAGCCTGGCGATTTGACCGCAAACAGAAGAGCATCAACGAGATTCCCATCACCGGGCTCGTATGCCTTAACGATATTTACAGCATCGATTGACGAAAAAAAATAGGCCGTCAAAAATATTTTTTCCCTTTCAAAAAGTAGTCGACAGAAATATTCCGGCGAGCTTCAGGAAACGTTTTCAACAGATTCACCGACGGCTGGTCCGTATACCGTTTCTTTTCTTTCCGGAAATCACCATGCGCCAGCCATACCGCTTTTATATGCGGCCATTGCCCTTTAAACAGGAACCGTACCATCGAGGCCGTATCCATCAGTCTCCGGACAAACAACAAGAGACGCCCCTCTTTCACCGGGAGATTCTTATACAGCATGAGCAGGTTGTTTCGAAAATTAAGATACGTTTTCCGGGCATCGGCAGCATCCAGCGTCGCCCCGCCAAAATGATACACCACGCTTTGCGGAATCACCACAATGCGACGGTTCATCAGATGTATCCGCCAGCACAAGTCAATCTCTTCCATGTGCGCAAAAAAACGGGCATCCAATCCTCCGGCCGCCAGATACGCCTCCCGGCGAACAAACAGACAGGCTCCGGTTGCCCAGAAAATATCGATAATATCGTCGTATTGATGCCGGTCTTTCTCTACCGTACCGAACACCCGTCCCCGACAAAAGGGGAAACCGTACCGGTCGATAAATCCGCCGGAAGCACCGGCATATTCAAACATATCTTTATTTCTGTACGACAACAGTTTGGGCTGGCAGGCCGCCACATCGGCGTGCGACTCGCAATATTCCAGAAGCGGGTCCAGCCAGCCACACGACACCTCGATATCAGAATTAAGAAGAACGATATATTCATGCTCAAGCTGTGCAACAGCCCGGTTATACCCTTCGGCAAAACCGTAATTTTCCGGGAAAAGCAACAGTTTTACCTCCGGGAAATTCTGTTGCAGAAAAGAGACCGAGCTATCGGTAGAACCGTTATCCGCAACAATAATATCCGCTTTTTCTGCCGGAGTAAAACGACACACCGAAGGCAAAAATTGCTTCAACAACGCCTGCCCGTTCCAATTCAATATAACAACCGCAACCTTTTTCAAATGTCTGTTATTTATGTTTCAGATAACTGTGCTTCCACCGGTCGTGAGTCCACAACCAGCCAGCCGGATTCCGTTCAATGGTCGTCTGCATCAATTCCATATACCGACGGGTAATTTCAAACTCCGCCGACTCTTTGGGACAGAGGCATACCTCCCGCACCGTCGCCGTATAATATCCCCGTCGAACCTTTTCCACATCGAAATAAAAAACAGCCGAATCTACCTTTCGGGCAATTTTCTCCACGCCGGTCAAAACCGGTGTATCCTGATTCAGAAAAGTCATCCAAAAATGAATATTTGCCGGAGACGGCGTCTGGTCGGCCATAAACCCGGTAACGGTAATCTGTCCCGAATTGCGGAAACGGATAATCTCCCGCAACGTATCCTGCTTGGCAATGCCGCAAGAATGAAATCGGGAACGCAGATTCAGAAAAAACCGGTCGAACCACCGGTTTTTCAACGGCCGGTAAATCTGGGCAAAAAGAACCTGAGGAGTCTGAGACCATAACGTTACCGACGGTATCCATTCCCAGTTTCCGTAATGACCCAGATATACTAAACAGGAACGGCCGGCAGCCGTAACCTTATCCAATTGCTCCATCCCATAAAATTGCATCCTCCGGTGCATCTCTTCGTCCGAAATATGCAACAGCTTTATCGTCTCTACGATATAATCGCAAAAATGATGATAAAAATCTTTTTCCAGCCTCCGTATCTCGGCAACACTCTTTTCAGGAAACGCATTTCTCATATTCCGGAATACCATCTTCCGACGGTAGCGGACAATATAAAACAGCGGGAAAAACAATATATCGGACAACACATACAATACACACAACGGCAACAGCGCATGCAACTTAAAAAAGCCGTACAAAGGCGCATAACATATATTTTCCCATGTTTCCTTTTTCATACCAGCCTCCTTTCACACTAAAATCCGGTCAGCCCGCAGGGCCTCTCCCGATTCATTGAAATCCCCCAGCAGCACCCGGCAGTTCTGATTGACCAACCGGCTGTCATACGGCAGTTCCACCCGGATATAATTATCGGTAAATCCATGCATCGGCATTCCCTTTTTCGGATGTTCAAACAACACCGGACGCACCGTTCCCCGCTGCTGACCATAGAAATTTTTCAATTTCCGGTCCGAAATCTCCAGCATCCGGAGACAACGGTCATGTTTCTCCTTCGGGGAGACCATATGCTCAACCTGCAATATGCGGGTATTGGGGCGTTCCGAATAGGTAAAAACATGCAACTGCGATATATCCAGTCCCTCTACAAAACGGCACGACTCTTCAAAATATTCATTCGTCTCGCCTCGCGTCCCCACAATAAGATCCACACCGATAAACGCATCCGGCAATACCTGTTTGATTTTCTCTATCTTCCGGGCAAACAACCGGGTATCGTAACGGCGGTGCATCAACTTCAGAACAGCATCGCTTCCCGATTGCAAAGGGATATGAAAATGAGGAGCAAACCGGGCCGATGACTTGACATAATCGATAATCTCATCTGTCAGCAGATTCGGCTCTATCGACGAAATGCGATACCGCTCTATCCCGTCTACCCGGTCGAGAGCCCGAACCAAATCAAAAAAAGTCTCTCCCGTAGTATGTCCGAAATCCCCGATATTGACACCCGTAAGTACGATTTCCTTCCCCCCCTCACGAGCTACCTCTTCAGCCTGCTGCACCAGGCTGGCCACAGAGCCGTTTCGACTGCGACCTCTGGCAAAAGGAATCGTACAATAAGTGCAAAAATAGTCGCATCCGTCCTGTACTTTCAAAAAATAGCGTGTCCGGTCACCCTTCGAACAGGACGGGCTGAAAGTCTTGATGTCGTTACTTTCCGTAACGACAATCTCTCCGTGCGACCGTTTGTGCAAATTCCCAAGATAATGCAATATATCCGTTTTCTGCTCCGTACCCAGCACCAGGTCCACTTCGGGAATATCGGCCACATCTTCAGGCTTCAACTGAGCATAACACCCGGTAACCACAACAAAAGCCGACGGATGCTGACGCACAATCCGACGAATCGTCTGACGGCATTTCTTGTCGGCCAGTTCTGTCACCGAGCAGGTATTCACCACGCAAATATCTGCCTTTTCTCCGGATCGGGCCCGGCGGATTCCCTGAGACTCCAGCAACTTCCCGATGAAAGAGGTTTCGGCAAAATTCAATTTGCAGCCCAACGTATAATAAGCCGCCGTCTTGTCATTGAATGAAGTATAATCTATCATCTGAATGCAATGCCCTTTCTACACAAATTAGCAGTACAAAGTTAATGATTTTAGCCTACCGCAGCAACATTCCTTTTGCTTAGAATGACCTATTTATATTTAAAATGATTATATTTGCAACCATAAAGCCAATTTTACACCCGTATGGTTGCAGAAAATTTTATCAAAATATACGAAAAAGGATTCAAAGAAAATTGGGACAGACCCGCTCTGACCGACTACAACACCAAAGAATCTTTTACTTACGGAGAAGTAGCAAAAGAAATAGCCAAACTCCACTTACTATACACCCATTGCCGGATTAAACCGGGAGACAAAATCGCTTTAGTGGGCAGAAACACGCCCCGATGGTGCATCGCCTTTATGTCAGCCGTGACATACGGAGCCGTTGTCGTTCCCATTTTGCAGGATTTTAATGCAAACGACATCCATCACATCATAACACACTCCGATTCGGTGTTTCTTTTCGTCGGAGACCTCATTTGGGATAATCTCGAAGTAGACAAACTGACCAATCTCAAAGCGACCGTCTCCCTGAGCGATTACACTTGTCTCGACCAGCGGGACGGGGTGTCTGTCTCCAAATATTTAGGAGAAATAGACTCCCATTTTCAAAAAAAATACCCCGACGGATTTACCCCGAACGACATCCGGTACACCGACCTCGACAATAGCGAAGTCGCCCTGATTAACTATACATCGGGAACTACGGGATTCAGTAAAGGCGTCATGCTCACCGGAAACAACCTGGCCGGAAACACCATGTTCGGCATTCAGTCGAAACTGCACTATCCGGGCAGCCGCAGCCTTTCATTCCTCCCATTGGCCCACGCTTACGGATGCGCTTTCGATATGCTGGTTCCGCTGGCAGTCGGAAGCCACATTACCATGCTGGGGAAAATACCTTCGCCCAAAATACTGTTGAAAGCCCTCGAAGAGATAAAACCCAATCTCATCATCTGTGTCCCTTTGATTCTGGAAAAAATCTACCGCAAACAAATCCTGCCCATGCTCAACAAATGGACATTGAAATGGGCTCTTTCCATCCCGTTGGTGAACAACACGATTTATGCCCAGATTCGGAAAAAACTTACCGATGCATTCGGCGGATGTTTCGAGGAAGTAATCATAGGAGGTGCCCCCCTGAACAAAGAAGTTGAAGAATTTCTTTACAAAATAAAATTCCCCTTCACGGTAGGATACGGCATGACGGAATGTGCTCCGCTCATCAGCTATACCCACTTTTCTGAATTTATCCCCGCTTCATCGGGCCGCATTCTCGACGGCTACATGCAGGTTCGCATCGATTCCGCCGACCCGTACAACATTCCGGGCGAAATCTGCGTCAAAGGCGAAAATGTCATGAAAGGCTATTATAAAAACCCGGAGGCCACCGAAGCGGTGCTCGACAAAGAAGGATGGCTGCACACCGGAGATATGGGGACTATCGGCCAAGACGATACCATCTTTATCAAAGGCCGCTACAAAACAATGATTCTGGGACCCAACGGACAAAACATATACCCTGAAGCGATTGAAGCCAAACTCAACAATATGCCGTTTATACTCGAAAGCCTCGTCATCGAAAAAGCCGGGAAACTCATTGCGCTGGTATATCCCGACTACGAGACTGTAGATGAACATGGCATATCCAACGAACAGCTTCCCATTGTCATGGAAGAAATCCGGAAAAAATTAAATCAAGAAGTCGCCCCCTTCGAAAATATTTCGAAGATACAACTCTACCCTACGGAATTTGAAAAAACGCCGAAAAAGAGCATAAAACGATATCTTTACACCAATTTTGCCCAAGATTGAACGCTCTTTCACAAAAAAATGAGTTTTTTTTGAAAAAAAACTGCTAAAAAGCATAACATATAAAAAATAATGTATACCTTTGGGCTGTTTTTGAGGCAATAATTTGTTGTTTTATATTTAATTTAAAGAAAATGAAAAAGTTAGTCTTGTTCTTCGCTGTTGCATTTGCAATGTCTTTTGCAGCTTGTACTCCCAAAGCTGGTGACAACACTGAGGTTGCTGACACTCTCGCTGTTGACACTACGGTTGTTGACACTCTCACTGTTGACACTGTACCCGCTGCTGACACGCTGCAGTAATCTGTACGAAGAAATTCAAAGGATGTTGATAGAGTAGACTCTAAGAGTTCTACTCTATTTTTTTATCCCCCCCCCAATAAAATACCTAAAAAACGTATCAGCGGCACGGACCCCACATTGCGGAGTTCGCAATTCCTGTAGGGACATGTCGTGAC
>JAFLRV010000038.1 GCA_022511245.1 Coprobacter sp. | reverse complement strand
CGGCATGGGAGAAACGATGGCGCAACGCATCGAGCTGGCATTCAAACTGAAAGAGCTGAATGTATGCTCTATTCCCGTCAATATTTTGCAGCCCATACCGGGCACTCCGCTGGAAAATACGCCGCCTATTTCTGACGAAGAGATATTGACGACGATTGCCGTATTCCGGTTTATCCACCCCAAAGCACAGATGCGTTTTGCCGGCGGCCGGGCCCGTATCTCGGAAGAGGTGCAGTTGAAAGCATTGGAAATCGGGGTCAATTCGGCGGTTGTGGGAGATATGCTTACGACCGTCAGCTGCAAAATCGATGAAGACAGAACTTTGATAGAGAAGGCCGGATATGAATTTTGAGGAAAACATAAACGAATATCTTCGTTTCGACCGGGAGCATTTGTGGCATCCGTACACCTCGACTACCCACCCGTTGCCGGTATATGAGGTGGAGAGTGCGCAAGGTGTCTATTTGAACCTGAAAAACGGGAAGCGTTTAATCGACGGAATGTCTTCGTGGTGGGCGGCCGTGCACGGATACAACCATCCGGTGCTGAATGAAGCGGTACGAACGCAGCTCGACAGCATGTCCCATGTAATGTTCGGGGGCATTACCCATCGCCCGGCCATAGAGTTGGGCCAATTGCTGCTGAAATGCGTCCCGCCGCATCTGACCAAAATTTTCTATTGCGATTCCGGGTCGGTATCGGTCGAGGTCGCCCTTAAAATGGCGGTACAATACTGGTATTCGAAAGGGTTGCCGGAAAAGTGCAACTTTGTGACCATCCGGTCGGGCTATCATGGTGACACCTGGAATGCCATGTCGGTGTGCGACCCGGTGACCGGAATGCATTCCATCTTCGGAAGTGCGCTGCCCAAACGGTTCTTTATCCCCTCTCCTTCCTGCCGGTTTCACGACGAATGGGACGAGACCTGTCTGGACCCGTTGAAAACCTGCTTGGAACAACATGCAGAAAAGATAGCAGCGTTTATTCTGGAACCGGTTGTGCAAGGGGCCGGCGGCATGCGGTTCTATCATCCCCGATACCTCGCCGAAGCCAGAAAGCTGTGCGACGCATGCGATGTGTTGCTGATTTTGGATGAAATCGCCACCGGATTCGGCCGTTCGGGAAAATTGTTTGCCTGCGAACATGCCGGTATAGAGCCTGACATCATGTGTATCGGAAAGGCGCTGACCGGAGGATATATGACGATGGCCGCCACGCTGGCGACGGACGATGTGGCAACGGCGCTTTCGACCGGTTCGCCGGGTGTCTTTATGCACGGGCCTACGTTTATGGGAAATCCGTTGGCCTGCGCTGTCGCCAAAGCATCCGTTTCGTTATTGCTGGAAAGCGATTGGGCCGGAAACGTGCATCGAATAGAGCGTCAGCTGACCACCGTACTGGCTCCGGCGGCGGAACTGCCTCAAGTGGCCGATGTGCGGGTGCTGGGTGCAATCGGGGTTATTGAAATGAAAAAACCGGTCGATATGGCGGTCATTCAACGGCAATTTGTAGAGGCCGGCGTCTGGGTACGGCCTTTCGGCAAGCTGGTTTATGTGATGCCGCCGTTCATTGTTACCGATGAACAACTCGACATATTGACCTCTGCCCTGCTGCGGGTTGTCTCACTACAGGAATAACGTTATGAAATCATTTTTTCAGAACCGGCTTTCGGCTGTTGCAGAAAAAGGCAATTATCGCACCCTTTCGACGCTCAGGCACACCGGGAACAAAATCGAGACTTCCGACGGGCAGGTTCTGCTGAATCTCTCGTCGAATGACTATCTGGGCATAGCGTCGGATTTCTCTTTGCGGGAAACATTTTTATCGGGTCTGACCGCCGACCGGTTCCTGCCCGGCTCTTCATCGTCCCGTTTATTGACCGGCAATTTCGATATATACGACCGGCTGGAGGCCCGGCTGGCGGAACTGTATAAAAGCGAGGCGGCATTAGTATTCAGCAGCGGCTATCACGCCAATACGGGACTACTGCCGGCTGTCACCACCCGCAACTCGCTCATTGTGGCTGATAAATTAGTTCATGCCAGCCTGATAGACGGCATCCGGCTTTCTCCCGCCCGCTGCATCCGGTACCGGCATAACGATTACGACCAGCTGGAGGAAATCGTGGCCAAAGAGCACGCCCGATGCGATGTGATAGTCATTGTCACCGAAAGTCTGTTCAGCATGGACGGCGATGAAGCCGATTTAATCCGGCTGACAGCGATAAAACGCCGCTACCCTCAAGTGTTGCTTTACATTGATGAAGCGCATGCGGTCGGAGTCAGAGGGGCGCAGGGGCTGGGTTGTTGTGAAGAAGCCGGCCTGCTGCCGGAGATTGATTTTTTAATCGGTACATTCGGCAAAGCCTTTGCATCGACAGGGGCCTATGTCATCTGTACACAGACGGTTCGGGAATATCTGGTCAATACGATGCGGACACTGATTTTCACAACGGCTTTGCCTCCGGTGAATCTGGAGTGGA
Organism: Coprobacter sp.; assembly: GCA_022511245.1. Taxonomy (GTDB): domain Bacteria; phylum Bacteroidota; class Bacteroidia; order Bacteroidales; family Coprobacteraceae; genus Coprobacter. The sequence continues at coordinate 12,511 of JAFLRV010000038.1, read as the reverse complement.
CGCTGTTCGTTCTGAACAAAATCGTAACCATGACCGACCGAAGAGCGCATTTGCAACGAATCAGCCGGATGCTGTATGAGCCTCTGAACCGACTGAACGGCGAATCGTTCAGGAGCAGCAGCCACATCGTGCCTTGTATTGCCGGAGCATCGGAGCGGGCCACCCGACTGGCGAAAGAGGTGCAAAAGGCCGGCTTTTATGTCTTGCCGATTCGCCCGCCGACGGTTCCTGAAGGCACGGCCCGGCTGCGTATCTCGCTTACGGCCGACTGTACGGCCGATGATGTGGAAAAACTGTTGTCGGTCATTGTAAAATAACAGGTATCATGAAGTTCTATTTTTTGAAACGAAACAACGAATCCCGGTTATTGCTGTTCTTTGCCGGTTGGGGAATGGATTATCATGTCTTTCCGGAACTGGAGGCCTTTGCCGGAGATGTATGTATCTGTTACGACTATACCGACATGGCGTTTGATGAAACCCGGTTTGCCGGTTATCGCTCTGTTCGCCTCGTGGCCTGGTCTATGGGAGTATGGGCCGCATCTTTCGTGCTGCAGAACAAAAAACTCGCTTTCGAAGAGAAAATCGCCGTGAACGGTACCCTCTATCCCGTCAGCCGGGAGCGGGGAATCATCCCGGAAATATACGATGCCACCCGGCAGATGCTGAACGAACGCTCTTTGCAGAAATTTTACCGGAGAATGTGCCGCACCCAAGCGTTATACGACACTTTTATGGAGAAAAGGCCCCGCCGGGATTTGGACAGTCTGCGGGAAGAGCTGACGGCAATCGGACAGCTTTCGGCTGCTGCCCCGACACCGCAATTCGAATGGGATACAATCTTTATCGGGACAAACGATTTAATTTTTACGACGGCCAATCAACAGCAAGGCTGGCAGGAGACCGGCAAATACCGGTTCATACCGGCGGCCCATTATTTATGTTTTGACTTTGTACTGTAATGGGAAATACCGCTAAAATAAAAGAGTCGTTCACCCGCTCTTTTCCGACATATGACCGGCAGGCAACCGCCCAGCGAATTGCCATAAAAAGGTTATCGGATAATATTATTCGCAACTCCGGAAAGAGGGTTGAAAGCATACTGGAAATAGGCTGTGGCACAGGTCTTTTCACTGCCGAACTTTCCCGCCGGCTCTCTTGCCGGACGTTGGTGGCCAATGACCTTTGCGAGATAGACAAATCCCGGTTGCCGGAAGGCGTCGTATTTTTACCCGGCGATGCGGAGCAGCTTCCGTTTGCAGGCACCTACAATCTGATAGCCAGCAGTTCTACCGTACAATGGTTCCGGGATATCCCCTCTTTTCTGAAGAAGATAGAAAAAAATCTGGCGGAGCACGGCACCCTTGCCTTGTCTACGTTCGGCCCGGAGAATTTAAGGGAATTACGGGCGATAACTCATCAGGGGTTATCATATCGCTCGCTCGAGGAATGGAACGGGTTAATATCGGCCTGTTTCGACATCGCCGTATTGCAGGAAGAATATATACCGGTCTATTTCGACTCGCCGCCGGAACTGTTGCGCCATTTGCGGGAGACCGGAGTAAACGGAATCGATGTGCCGCCGCTCTCTGCGGGAGATGTTTTACGTCTCTGTAAAACGTATGAACAGCGGTACCGCACCGAAAAAGGATTGCCTTTAACCTATCATGTCATCTATATTGTCGCACATAAAAAATCTACTAAATGAAAGGAATATATTTCGTTACCGGAATCGACACGAATATAGGCAAGTCGATAGCCACCGGTTGGCTGGCCCGGAAACTGGCCGATGAAGGAGAGTCGGTCATCACGCAAAAAATGGTACAGACGGGAAATGTCGGTTATTCGGAGGATATCGAGTGTCACCGTAAAATAATGGGCATCCCGTACACCGAAGAGGACAAGAGTCTGCTTACGGCACCGGTCATTTTCTCTTATCCGGCTTCGCCGCATCTGGCAGCCCGCATCGACGGAAAAGAAATCGATACGGCGCAAATTACGGAATCGAGCCGACAACTGGCTGAGCGGTACGACATTGTACTGCTGGAGGGGGCAGGCGGGCCTATGGTGCCGCTGACACCCGACCTGTTTACGCTCGATTATGTGGCGGAACATCACTATCCGGTTATCCTGGTTACGTCGGGACGGTTGGGCAGCATCAACCATACCGTACTCTGTTTCGAAGCCCTGTTAAACCGGAAAATGTCGCTCCATTCGGTGATTTACAACCGCTATCCCTCGACCGATGCCCTGATTGAGGGCGACACGCTGCAGATGTTAAAATACTATATGAACCGCTATTTCCCCGATGCGGTTTTGTGGGAAATGCCGGAACTGACCTTGTAAAACAAAAAACTGCATATCGAAAGGTATGCAGTTTTCATTTTATTTACAGATTTTCGCCCAAACTGTTTCGCAGGATATCTTTCAGTTTCTCCAGCATCTCTCTGGTCTGGCGCAATTCCCATTTATTCCCTTCCAGAATTTCATCGATATCGTCGATTTTTAAAGTCGTCTCGTCCAGATGTTTTATGAGTTCAACGGTTTTTTCTTCATTTCCGGCATTGTAATAGGCCAGTATCAATCGAAAAATCAGTTTTACATCATACGGATTTACCTCCAGTGCCTTTTCATAAAAAGAGACCGCCTCTCCGGGATTATCCTGTGCAAGGATATCGCCCAGAAAAATCAGGACTTCGACATTATGCGGGTCTATTTCGTAGGCCTCCATCAAATATCGATAGGCCTCGTCATATATCCCCTCATTCATCTTCAATTCGCCTAAAAAAGAGAGTGCTCCGGCATCGTACGGGTCGAGTTCTATCGTTTTCAGAAGAGCTGTTTCGGCTTCGGAGTAGTCGCCCATATCGTAATAATTACAGGCCAACTGGTAATACAGATTCGAATTTTCGGGGGTAACCGCAAGCGCTTTCAGCAAATAATCGACCGATTTTTCCAACTGGTTCAGTTTGACATAACACTCCGAAATCAATTCATAAGCCACCGCTTTTTCTTCTGCAAACTCGGCATATTCGAGAAAAACCGCTACGGCTTCCCGATAAGCCCCCATATCGTACAGACAATATCCTTTGAACGACAATATATTTTTGTCGTCTTCCTTTGTCGTCAGTGCAAAGTCGCAGGCATCGACCGCCTTGTCATACTTTTTCTGCAAAGCATACACTTTGGCCAGATTGAACCAGTCGACGGTCGAATACGGATTTCGGTCTATCAACCGGTTATACAGCTCTACCGCTTTGTCATATCGCTGTTTCTCCTCGCATAGCAGGGCCATTTCGCTCAACAAATCGGTGCTGTTCGGTAAAATGCGGTCGGCTTCATCGACAAAATCGACCGCTTCATCGAAATAGCCGAAATCGATGTACAAATCCATTATGCGCAGGCACAGGTCGCATGTAACCTCCTCTTCGGCGAGTAAACGCCGAATGAGGTTTTCGCCTTCCCGGAAACAGTGATGGATGAAATGAATCTCAATCCGTATCAACAACGCTTCTTCGGAGTTGTTGGGCAGAGAATATATCAGGTCTTCGGCTTCATCGACGGCGTCTGTATCCAGCAGATAACGGGCTTTTTTCACGCTTAACGGAATGTTTCCCGGATGCATGGACAATCCGTATTCGACGGCCGTCAATGCCTCTTTGAATTTCTCGGCGACTTCGTACTGAAAGGCTATCTCCTCCCACTCGTCGGCGTCGAAATAGGCTTTCCCGTTTTCTTTCAGCATTTTTTCGTACCGAGCCAACAGTCCCTTTTCTTTCTTAGACATCTTATAATCGGAAAATAGGAACTGCCGTTATCCCCCGAAAGGCGGAAACCGGCAGTTCGTTCAAACTGTAAATTGATACTGCCTTATTTGGCTTTCTGTTTCTCCCAACTGTCTTTTAATGCGACGGTTCGGTTGAACACCAGTTTTTCTGCCGTCGAATCGGGGTCGACACAGAAATACCCGATGCGCTGGAACTGGAACCGGTCGCCCGGTTTGGCCATGTCGGCCAGATAGGGTTCTACCCGGCAATCGGTCTTGACAATCAACGATTCGGGGTTGAGCATTTCCCGGAAATCTTTCTCTTTTTCTTCGGCCGGATTCTCGACATTGAACAACCGGTCATACAACCGGACTTCAACCTGACGGTTGTATTGTGCCGAAACCCAATGCAGCGTTCCTTTTACTTTCCGTCCGCTTTCCGGCATGCCGCTCTTGGTCTGCGGGTCGTATTCGCAGTAAATTTCTTCTATCTCTCCGGCATCGTTCTTTTTGCAACCGGTGCATTTGACGATATATGCCGATTTCAGACGCACCTCCTGTCCCGGAGTCATGCGGAAGAATTTTTTCGGCGGATTCTCCATAAAATCGTCCCGCTCGATGTACAGTTCACGGGTGAAAGGTATTTCGTGCGTACCGCCTTCGGGATTTTCGGGATTGTTTTCGGCAACCATCTGTTCTACCTGCCCTTCCGGATAATTGGTAATTACCAGTTTTACCGGATTGATGACGGCCGATACCCGGTTGGTGGTTTTGTTCAGTTCTTCCCGGATACTGTGCTCCAGCAAAGAGACGCTTATCAGTCCGTCGTACTTGGTATATCCGATTTTGTCAATGAAACTCCGGATGGACGAGGGCGTATATCCCCGTCGGCGCAACCCGCAGATGGTCGGCATACGGGGGTCATCCCAGCCGGAAACCAGATTTTCCTTGACCAGCTGGAGCATTTTCCGTTTACTCATGACGGTATAGGTCAGGTTCAGCCGGTTGAACTCCATTTGTCGGGGACAATAGCTTTCATCGGCCAACTCCTTGACAAACCATTCGTACAACGGCCGGTGCACTTCGAACTCCAGCGTGCATATCGAATGGGTTACTCCTTCAAAATAGTCGGACTGACCGTGTGCAAAGTCATACATCGGATAGACGTTCCATGTATTTCCCGTGCGGTGGTGCGGATGTTTGATGATACGGTACATAATGGGGTCCCGCATATGCATGTTGGGGGATGCCATGTCTATTTTGGCCCGCAGAATCATCGACCCTTCCTCAAATTCGCCTTTGTTCATGCGGACGAACAAATCGAGATTTTCCTCTACGCTGCGGTTCCGGTATGGACTCTCCGTACCCGGCTGCGTGGGGGTTCCTTTCTGCCGGGCAATCTCTTCGGCCGACTGTTCGTCGACGTAGGCTTTACCCTCTTTAATCATTTTAACGGCCAAATCCCACAATTTGGGGAAATAGTCTGACGCATAATAGAGCCTGTCGCCCCAGTCGAATCCCAGCCAATGAATATCCTCCATGATGGAGTCGACATATTCGACATCTTCTTTCACCGGATTCGTATCATCGAAACGCAGGTTGCAGGTCCCGCCGTATTTTTGGGCGATACCGAAATCCATACATATCGCTTTGGCGTGACCGATATGCAGGTATCCGTTCGGTTCCGGCGGGAAACGGGTATTGAGACGTCCGCCGTTTTTCCCGGCGGCCAAATCGTTTTCGACAGCAATTTCAATAAAGTTAAGACTTTTCTTCTCTTCTTCGTTGTTTTCAATCTGTGTCATAATGGCCTCTGTCTAAAAATTTCCACAAAGATAATAATTAATATATATACCGGCAGAAGTAACCCGTTTTATTTTATCGGCAACGCATATTTTATACATTTGTCATGGCGATTCAGATATGTGAATTTTGTATATATCAGCACGATTTTATTATCTTTGCCCACAAATCAAAATCCAGCGAACAGGTGATATACCCCGATAACTTCGAACAAAAGACCGGATTCGACAAAATACGGCAGCTGACCGCCGATAAATGTCTGAGCACACTCGGCAAAGAACGGGTGGAAGAAATGTCGTTCCGGACAGATTACGGCCAAATCATCGAAGAATTGTCACAAACGAAAGAGTTTGTCCGGATATTGGAGGGGCAGGAAGAGTTTCCGGCCAGCTACTTTTTCGATGTTCGGCCGGCGTTGAAGCGCATCCGGGTAGAGGGCACTTATATCGATGAAAGCGAGCTGTTCGATTTACGCCGTTCACTGGATACGATTCGCAACATTGTCAGTTTTTTTACGACGGCAGAGGACGAAACGCCTCTGTATCCCCGCCTGTCGGTTTTGGCCGGAAATGTTCCGGTGTTTCCCCAATTGATTTCCCGCATCGACCAGATTGTCGATAAATTCGGCCGGATGAAAGACAATGCGTCGCCGGAGTTACAACATATCCGGCGGGAAATGACGTCGACACTGTCCGGTATTTCCAAAAGTCTGCACAACATATTGCGGGCTGCCCAGAGCGAAGGTATCGTAGACAAGGATGTCGCCCCCACCATGCGGGATGGACGGCTGGTCATCCCGGTGATTCCGGCTTTCAAACGAAAAATCAGAGGTATCGTACACGACGAATCGGCCAGCGGAAAAACGGTTTTTATCGAGCCGTCGGAGGTGGTCGAGGCCAATAACCGCATCCGGGAACTGGAGAGCGAAGAACGCCGGGAAATCATTCGGATATTGCAGGCTTTTACCGATGAAATGCGCCCGTTGACCGAAGAAATCGTCTACTCGTATGAGTTTCTGGCCGATATCGATTTTATACGGGCCAAAGCCTTGTTTGCCCAACAAATCGGGGCCTTGCTGCCCGTTGTGGAGGATTGCCGGCAAATAGACTGGTATCATGCCGTGCATCCGCTGTTGTATCTCTCTTTGCAAAAACAGCAGAAAGCGGTTGTTCCGCTGGACATCATGCTGACCGGAGAAAATCGCATTTTACTCATTTCGGGTCCCAATGCCGGAGGAAAATCGGTTTGCCTGAAAACGGTGGGGCTGTTGCAATATATGCTGCAATGCGGCATGTTGATACCGGTATATGAAAATTCACGGTGCGGCATATTCGACCGGATATTTATAGATATCGGTGACGAGCAGTCTATTGAAAACGATCTGAGTACCTACAGCTCCCACCTTACTCATATGAAGTATTTCGTCAAGAACTGCAACAGCAGCACGATTTTACTCATCGACGAGTTCGGCGGCGGTACTGAACCTCAGATAGGCGGCGCCATCGCCGAAGCCCTGCTGGCCCGCTTCAACCGGAAACAGGCCTACGGTGTCATTACCACTCATTACCAGAATCTGAAACATTTTGCGGAAGACACCGCCGGAATCGTCAATGGCGCCATGCTGTACGACCGGCATCTGATGCAGCCCCTGTTCCGGCTGTCGATTGGAAATCCCGGCAGTTCGTTTGCGGTGGAAATCGCACGCAAAATCGGATTGCCGGAGGAGGTGATTGCCGATGCGTCGGAAAAAGTGGGTTCGGATTATATCGACATGGACAAGTATTTGCAGGATATTGTGCGGGACAAACGGTATTGGGAAAGTAAACGGCAGAATATCCGGCAGAAAGAAAAACGGCTCGAAGAGATTTCCGGCCGGTATGAAACCGACATCCGGGCTCTGGAAAAACAGCGCAAGGAGATTCTGTCCGCCGCAAAGGAGGAGGCCGCAAAAATTGTAGCCGAAGCCAATGCCCGTATCGAAAACACCATCCGGCAAATCAAAGAGTCGCAAGCCGAAAAAGAGAGAACCCGCACCATCCGGAAAGAGTTGGAGGAGTATAAAAGCGCCCTTTCGGAAGAGACGACTGTCGATGACAAAATTTCCCGAAAGATAGAAAAGATAAAATCCCGTGAGGAGAAGAAGAAAAAAGGAAAACATCCGGAGAAAAAAGGCACATTCCGGGCCGAAGTATTTGAAATCGGCGATGCCGTGCGACTGAACGGACAACACGCTGTCGGTGAAATTCTCGACATACAGGGCGAAACGGCTCTTGTCGCTTTCGGATTCTTAAAGTCGAGCGTAAAACTGAAGCGGCTGGAAAAAGTGAGCAAAAACCAGCTCAAGCGGGAAACCGATGCCAAAGCCTCGTTTGTGAGTGCCCGCACGACCGATGACATGCGGGAGAAACGGCTGAATTTCAAACAGGAAATAGATGTACGCGGCATGCGTGCCGACGAAGCCCTGCAAGCGGTAACCTATTTTATCGACGATGCGATTCTGGTCGGCTGTTCCCGTGTACGCATCCTGCATGGAACCGGAACGGGGGTATTGCGGCAGATGATACGGCAATACCTGAAAACGGTGCCGGGAGTAACGCATTTCCAAGACGAGCACATACAGTTAGGAGGTGCCGGCATTACGGTGGTGGAACTGGAATAACCGGCCGCCATTTTTCTGAGAAACAGATGCGCGAATAGTGATTCATTTACATCTATCGACTAACATTCGCAAGTTAATATCGTATTGATTTTCAGTAAATTTTAAACAGAAGCATTATACACTAAAGGCCACATAAACAAGGCAATCAGAACCGAGAAGAAAATCGCCGATATGCTGAACACGATATCCAGCCGAGTCTGCCTGTCGATACGAATAATGGCCCACAGGGTCTCGGCAAACAGCTGCACAATGGAGATGTACAAAATCGCACGGGCCACTTGCAGTGTATGTGAAAATTCGACCCCGACCTGCCGGACAATCAGATAGACGATAATCAACGACAGCGAGAGCGCCAGATTGCCAATCCAAAATTTTTTCATCGAGTCCTCCTTTCCGTTATAAATCGTAAACATCATCGACCGTTTCGTTCAAAAAGCGGTTGAACGGCTGAACGGTTTTAAAATCGGCCACTACCCTTTCCATCCAGTCGGGGTCGTCAAAAAAAGAGTCGTCTTTGTATGTGATAACGACATAATCTTTTCTTTTCAGGAGTTCCCCGTCCGGAAAGTCTTTCGGGAACGGTCGGGGTACAATCTTCAGCATTTCACCCTCCATTCGGGGATATACCGTTTTAAAGGTCTTGTTCTGGATAATTTCTTTAAATTCGTCGGTATAGTCATATACCGACTGGCGCAACGCCTTCAGCAGTTTCGGTTCGGGACACCACACTCCGCCGCTAAGCAGAGAATGTCCCGGTTCAAGGTGGAAGTAGTACCCGGCCCGCACGCTTTTGCGGCCACCCTTGCAAAGATAGGCAGAAAAATGGTTTTTATACGGAGTCTTGTCGGGCGAAAAACGGGTATCCCGATAGATGCGGTACATGCAGTCTCCGGCTTTCATTCCGGCCAGTTCTTCGTCAAACGCCGATATCCGGCCGATGAGTTCGTCCATTTTATTTTGAAAACGGAGACGGAGATGCTGATACCTCTCTTTGCGTTCATTGAACCAAATTCGGTTGTTATTGGCTTGCAGTTCCTGCAAATATTGCAATATTTCTTTCATTTTCGGGCGTATTGGTCTATAATCGGTGCAAGATAAAAATTATTTTTTAATTTATATATCTTCTTTTTTTGTTAACTTGCCGCCAAATTCATTCGCATACATTAAATATTAAACCGATATCAATGAAAACAGAAGAAAAAGAATCGATGAATCTCCCCGAAAATGCGTTCAGAGAACTGCATGACGGAGAAGAGTTCCATCCGGTCATGTCACCCGACAAAAACTATCGGGAAGTGACTACATGGTCGGTCTCGTGGGGCATTGTCATGGCGGTCATCTTTTCGGCGGCGGCCGCCTACTTGGGATTGAAAGTGGGACAGGTCTTCGAAGCCGCCATCCCCATCGCCATTATTGCCGTAGGACTATCCAGCCAACGCAAAAATGCCTTAGGAGAAAATGTGATTATCCAGTCTATCGGCGCCTGTTCCGGAGTTATCGTGGCCGGTGCCATTTTCACCCTGCCGGCGCTGTACATCATACCGGGACTTACCGTCAATTTCATGCAGGTATTCTTGAGTTCGCTGCTGGGCGGTATTCTGGGTATACTGTTTTTAATCCCGTTCCGAAAATATTTCGTGTCGGAAATGCACGGCAAATACCCGTTCCCGGAGGCCACCGCAACGACACAGGTACTTATATCGGGCGAGAAAGGCGGCAATCAGGCCAAACCGTTGATTCTGGCCGGACTTGTCGGCGGACTGTATGATTTCGTTTTGTCGACATTCGGCTGGTGGAGCGAGGTTTTGTCGACGAAAATACTGCCTTTCGGGGAAGCGGTCGCCGAAAAAGCGAAAGTCGTCTTTAAAATAAATACCGGAGCCGCCGTATTGGGACTGGGCTATATCGTGGGATTGAAATACTGTCTTATTATCTGTGCCGGTTCCATCTTCGTCTGGTTTCTGATTATTCCCGGATTGGGCGTTATTTTCCATGATACGGTACTCTCTTTGGGTAATGCCGACCTACAGACAACCGTAGGAGCCATGTCGCCGGAGCAGATATTCACCACATACGGCCGCCATATCGGTATCGGCGGTATTGCGATGGCCGGAGTCATCGGTATTATCCGCTCGTGGAGTATCATCAAAAGTGCGGTCGGGCTGGCCTCCCGTGAACTGAAAGGAAACGCCGGCAATATCGCCCGAAACGTAAAACGCACACAGCGGGATCTGTCGATGAAATTTATCGCCATTGCCTGTATCGTGACATTGATACTGATATTCCTGTTCTTCTATCTGGGTGTCATTCACACGCTGCCGCAGGCGGTCATCGCATTTGTCGTCGTTTCGGTGATTGCGTTCCTGTTTACCACCGTAGCGGCCAATGCCATTGCCATTGTGGGAACCAATCCGGTATCGGGAATGACCTTAATGACCCTGATTCTGGCATCGGTCATTCTGGTAGCGGCCGGGCTGACCGGTTCTTCGGGGATGATTGCCGCACTGATTATCGGAGGCGTGGTATGTACGGCACTGTCGATGGCCGGAGGTTTTATTACCGATTTGAAAATCGGTTACTGGCTGGGGTCTACTCCGGCCAAACAGGAAAGCTGGAAATTTCTGGGGACGCTGGTTTCGGCGGCGACTGTCGGCGGGGTCATCATGATATTGAACGACACCTACGGATTTTCGGATAACGGACTGGCCGCCCCGCAGGCCAACGCTATGGCGGCAGTCATCGAGCCGCTGATGTCGGGAAAAGGGGCCCCGTGGGTGTTGTACGGCATAGGCGCCGTTATCGCCGTTATTCTGACGGCATGCAAAGTGCCGGCACTGGCGTTTGCCTTAGGAATGTTCATCCCGCTGGAACTGAATACGCCGTTGGTTGTCGGCGGCTTAATCAGCTGGTATGTGAGCACCCGCAGCCAAGACGAGAAAGTGAACAAAGCCCGGTTGGAAAAAGGAACGCTGCTGGCTTCGGGATTCATTGCCGGCGGAGCATTGATGGGAGTAGTCAGTGCAGGACTTCGTTTTGCCGGATTCTCTTATACCTGTACGCTGAGCGATACGATTACCCAGTCGCTGGGTCTGATTATGTATCTGGCCATTATCGGCTACATGCTGGTAAGCAGTATGCGGACGGAGAAATAACGATGCTGAGAAAACAGAAACACCGGACAAGAAAATTCTTGCCCGGTGTTTTTTTTATAATCAGACAACGTTTAATCCAATTTCAAAACGGCGAGGAAGGCTTTTTGCGGCACTTCCACAGAACCGATTTGTTTCATCCGTTTTTTACCCCGTTTCTGTTTTTCAAGCAGTTTCCGTTTCCGGCTGATATCTCCTCCGTAGCATTTGGCGGTTACATCTTTCCGGACGGCTTTGATGGTCTCCCGTGCAATAATTTTGGCTCCGATAGCGGCCTGTATGGCGATATCGAATTGCTGACGGGGTATCAGTTCTTTCAATTTTTCGCACATCCGCCGGCCAAACGGAACGGCGTTGTCGAAATGGGTCAGCGTAGAGAGCGCATCGACCGATTCCCCGTTCAGCAGAATATCGAGTTTGACCAGTCTGGAGGGTCTGAAATCGTGCAGATGATAATCGAACGAGGCATATCCTTTCGAAATGCTTTTCAATTTGTCGTAAAAATCGATGACAATCTCTCCCAACGGCATGTCATATATCAGTTCGACCCGGTTGCCGGAGATATACTCCTGTTTGACCAGCTCGCCCCGCTTGCCCAGACAAAGCGTCATGATGGGCCCGATAAAATCGGTATTGGTAATGACCGAAGCCCGGATGTAAGGCTCCTCGATACGTTCTATCAAGGTGGGGTCGGGCAATCCCGACGGGTTGTGCACCTCAATCATGTTTCCTTTTTTGTCATACACCCGATACGAAACGTTGGGAACGGTGGTAATGACATCCATGTCGAACTCCCGGTCGAGCCGCTCCTGTATGATTTCCATGTGCAGCAGACCGAGAAATCCACACCGGAACCCGAATCCGAGCGCAACCGAAGATTCCGGCTGGAATGTCAATGAGGCATCGTTCAACTGCAATTTCTCCAATGAGGCTCTCAAATCTTCGAAATCCTCACTCTCAATCGGATATACGCCGGCAAACACCATCGGCTTCACCTCTTCGAAACCGTCGATGGCTTTCTCGCAGGGCCGGGCGATGTGGGTTATCGTATCCCCCACTTTCACCTCTCTGGATGTTTTTATGCCCGATATGATATAACCGACATCTCCGGTACGAACTTCATTTCGGGGCGACA
>JAFLRV010000037.1 GCA_022511245.1 Coprobacter sp. | reverse complement strand
ATTTCTTTGCTTGTTTATGGGATTTTTGTCGTATATTTGTACCATATTTGTACCGAATCTCTTTATGAAGAGTTTTAGTTGTTACGGTCTGCCAGTATATAAAGTAGATGATTAAGGGTCAATTATCTTATTTCTAATAAAATTTTCTTTGCATTTTTATTCCCATTGTCAGCTGCTTTTTTTAACCAATAAATTGCAAGTTCCTCGTTTTCGGCAACGCCATATCCATAATAATACATAAAAGCCAAATTGCTTTGGGCATCAGAATTTCCCAGTTCAGCTGCTTTCTTATACCAATTGACAGAAGTTCTATAATTTCGTTCTACACCGTATCCATTCTGATACATCACACCCAGATTATTTTGAGCATCTGCATAATCTTGTTCGGCTGACTTTATAAACCATTTATAGGCTATAGTATAATCGGGCGGTACACCTAATCCATCCCTGTACATACAACCTAAATTAAATTGGGCACCAGCATTACCTTGATTGGCAGCTAACAAATACCATTCCTTGGCTTTTGAATAGTCTTTATTTACACCATGCCCCAAACGATATATATTTCCTAAATTGAATTGAGCTGGAGAAAAATCTTGATTTGCGGATTTATTAAACCATTCTATTGCTTTTGAATAATTCTGTTTTACTCCTTCCCCTTTATAATATCGCACGCCGAGTTCGCATTCTGCTATAGCATCACCATTTTGCGCTTCTGTTAAGAGTGATCCGAAATCTAATTTGGCATATGTACCTAAGAGATCGTTTTTATTAATTTTTATTTCATACAATTTCTTATTATCTTCTGATTTATAAATATAAAGATATGTCATTCCAGCAGAAAATCTTTTATTTTGTTTTGATGTAAGAGCATGTATCATATTATCTTTCATTATTTCTATGTTTTCCTTGGTGATTAAATTCTCATCTACTTCGCCTAATATAATATAATAAAAAGTCTGTGTATTAGACAATTCATCATATTCTACTTTTGTCCATAAAGTATAGTCATTTACCTTTGTAGGCAATTTCTTATTCGTATCATTAATTTCGGCTTGAGTAGGAAATAAAGGTTCATCTATTTCATTCGTATCTTCTTCATTATTATTTTGTTCTATGATATTTTGATTTTCTCTTCCTTTTTCGTAGTTGCAACAGGTGAAAAGTATTGAAAATACTGAAATGAAAGAAATTGTGATTAGTCTCGCATTCATAATTTAATAATTTATAGTTGATATATTAGACATTGTCTACCCCATGTTTGTTACAATGTTTCCTGTTTGAGTTGCTCTACGAATCCGTCGATGCGCTGCAACTCTTTGGGGATGTCGATGTTCTGCGGACAGTGGACGGAGCACTGGTTGCACCCGATGCAATGGTTGGCTTGCCGCAGACGGGGAACGCTGCGGTCGTATCCGACCAGAAAGGCCCGCCGGGCTTTCCGGTAATGCTCCTCCTGGCGGCTTTGGGGCACGTTGCCTTCGTTGACGCATTTGTTGTAATGCACCAGTATCGTCGGTATGTCGATGCCGTAAGGGCAGGGCATGCAGTATTTGCAGTCGTTGCAGGGAATGGTCGGGTATTTGAGCATCAACCGGGCCGTCTCTTCCAAAAACTCTTTGTCGTCATCGGTCAGCGGGACCAGCGGAGAGTAGGTGCGCAGGTTGTCCTGCAGATGCTCCATATAGGTCATTCCACTCAGTACCGTCAGTACGTGTTCGGGATTGCCGGCAAACCGGAATGCCCACGAGGCGACGCTGTCTTCGGGCCGCCGCTGTTTAAGCCGGGCGACAATGTGTTCGGGCACCTTCGACAGACGGCCTCCCAACAACGGCTCCATGATAACGGCGGGTATGTTTCGCTTGACCAGTTCGCCATACAGGTATTCGGCATCGGTGTTGCGGGTATTTACCTCTTTGGCGTGTTTCCAGTCGACATAGTTGAGCTGTATCTGTACGAAATCCCAGTGAAACTCGTCGTGACGGGAGAGCAGGTAGTCGTACACCTCAATGTCTCCGTGATAGGAGAATCCCAAGTTGCGGATACGACCGGCTTCCCGTTCTTTTACCAGAAAATCGAGAATGCCGTTGTCGAGATAGCGGCCTTTCAAGGCTTCCATACCTCCCATCCCGATACCGTGCAGCAGCATGTAGTCGATATAGTCGGTTTGCAGCTCTTTCAGCGAATTCCGGTACATGGCTATCGACTTCTCCCGGCTCCAGGTGTCGGGCGAGAAATTCGACAGTTTGGTGGCGATGAAATACGAATTGCGGGGATGCCGGCTGAGGGCGATACCCATAGCATGTTCCGATTTTCCCTGACAATAGGCCGGCGATGTATCGAAATAGTTTACTCCGTGAGCCAACGCATAGTCGGTCAGTTCATTTACGGCCTCCTGGTCGATTTCGTCCGAACTTTCACGGGCGCTGCCGTTGCCGACCGTCGGGAGCCGCATGCAGCCGTATCCCAGCAGGGAGACTTTGTCTCCGGTCGACGGGGTGATGCGGCAGGTCATCTCTCCGTTGTATTCTTCTCCGATGCCTGATGCGGCCGATTCTCCCTCTTTGGAACGGCATCCATACAGGGCCGATGCCGTTACGGCTCCGGCTCCCAATACTTTCAAGAATTGGCGACGGTCTATATTTTTAGGATTTTTTTTGTTCATGGTGGTCTGTTTTAGATGATTTTGTGTCTCTCGTGACCTTCTACATAAATCGCACTGAACGGACGGGCCGGACAGAGGTATTCGCAGGCGCCGCACCCGATGCAGCGTTCTTCGTCGACGACAGGCAGTTGTGCCGATTCCGGTTCGTCCGGTGAAACGGGAACCAGCTGTATCGCTCCCGACGGACAGTGTCGGGCACAGTTTCCGCAACTTACTCCATCGTTGTTGACTACGCAGTTTTCAGGGATGAATACGGCGTGTCCGGTCTGTATCGATGATTTTTCGGCGGCGGTGATTTGCCGTATGGCTCCGGTGGGGCAGACTTCGGAACAGCGGGTGCATTCCGGCCGGCAATAGCCCCGTTCAAAAGAGATTTCCGGTTGCATGAATCTTTCCCAGTCGGACGAGGGGCGCAGCACCTGGTTGGGGCATGCCGATATACACAACTGGCAGGCGGTACAGTGTTGTGCAAAATGTCTCATTCCCCCTGAACCGGCCGGAGATACCGGCGTATGCCGGGCGGGAATCTGTTTCTCCTCTATGAGGGCCAATCCGCCGTCGACCGTTTTCTCCTGTGCTTTCATCAGGGCCGTAGTGGCAAACAGAGAGGTAACGGAAAGGAAACGGCGGCGTGAGCGGTCGACCTCGTTTCCGTTTGCCGGCGTGTCTGTCTTGGTTCCGGCTTGGGCCGGTGCATAATGAATGGCATGGGTATGGCACTTTTCGATGCAGTCCATGCAGCCGACACAGCGGCTGTAGTCTATCCGGTGGTTTTTCGCATCGATGCAGGAGGCTTTGCAGTTGCGGGCGCACAATCCGCAGTCGATACATTTCGAGGTCTCTATTCGGGGCTTGAGCCAGGCATATCCGGCAAAGAATCCCAATAGGGTGCCTACCGGACATATGGTGTTGCAATAGGTGCGTCCGTTGCGCCAGGCCAGTATCACAAGCAACAGGAAGGTAACAAGAGACACGACAAATGTCGATATTCCTTTCATCCATACCTCAGTGGAATAAAAGGCGTAACTGTCGAGGTGTTCCGCCCACAAGGCCAACAGGTTATTGCCCCACTGATAGAGCGGTGCCAGCAGGCATGCCGCCATACGGCCATAAGCACTGTAAGGTGCCAGCAGGACGACGAATGTGTGTATTCCGGCAAGCAAGGCCAACAGGAAAAGGGCCAGTACTCCATAGCGAAGCCACGACAGTGCCGGAGAATAGCGGAACCGGTTTTTCTTTCTTTTTCCGGCTATCCACGATACGATATCCTGAAATACGCCCAGCGGGCAGATAACCGAACAATAAACCCTTCCCAGCAGCAGTGTCAGTACGACAAGTCCGATGACCACTCCTGTGTTCAGCGCCAGCAGCGCCGGCAGAAACTGAATCTTGGCCATCCATCCGAACCAGGCATGAATCGTGCCTGTAAAGTCGAGAAACAGCAGCGTAATGAACAGGAAGAAAAACGATGCACAGACAATTCTTATTTTTCGCAGCATAATCAATCGGGATTATTATATAGTTACAAAATTAACGGGCAGAATGTTAAATCACACATACAAGTTACGGTTATTTGTTCCCATTTCACGGTTTTTATCCTCTTCTCTTCTTATTCAAGCATCTTTACCGGAAACGTTGTAAAAGTAGTAAAATTTTTTATCAATTCCATATTTCCGCTTATCTTTACTTCAAAATAAAAATGTATGAAAAGAATCCTTATCGGCTGTCTGTTGGTGCTGCCGTTGCTTTTGCCGGCCAAAGAACATGCGGTTTTACTGCCTGTACCCCAGTGCATTTCATGGGGCGATTCTTTTTTGGTACTGGATACGGTTTCTCTGGATGCCGGATATTGCCGGAGCGATTATATCGCTTGGCTCGAATCGACCGGTACGGTTGTATCTTCCTGTGGCAAAAAGATAACCGTTTCGGTTGTCGATACGTTGCCGGAAGTTGCGTTGCATCCTGAGGAGGGATATCTGTTGCAGGTACATCCCGATGGGGTAGATATTCAAGTTACGGCGGAAAAGGGGGCCTACTGGGCATTGCAGACACTGCGCCAGCTGACCCGTCCGGGTGACGACGGCCTGTCCTGCATGGAAACCTGCCGCATTGTCGACTGGCCGGCTTTTTCCATACGGGGTTTCATGCACGATGTCGGACGCTCTTATATCCCTGTCGATGAACTGAAACGGGAGATACGGCAATTGTCCCGTTACAAAATCAATGTATTTCACTGGCATCTGACCGAGAATCAGGCTTGGCGGTTGGAAAGCTGCCGGTTTCCCCAGTTGAACGACAGCCTTGTTTTCGAACGTTATCCCGGCCGGTATTACACCCGGAAAGAGGCGGCCGGGTTGGTCGATTTTTGCAGAGCGCATCAGGTGCTGCTCATTCCGGAGATAGATATGCCGGGACACAGTGCCGTTTTTCGGCGGGCTTTTCACTGCGATATGCAGTCGGCCGAAGGTGTGGTCATTCTGAAACAGCTGATGGATGAGGTGTGCGAAATTTTCAAGGATGTACCCTATATCCATATCGGAACCGATGAGGTGCAGTTCAGCAATCCGGATTTCGTGCCTGAGATGGTGGCGTATATTCGGAATAAGGGGAAAAAGGTGGTCTCGTGGAATCCCGGATGGCGATATGCTCCCGGAGAAATAGACCTGTTGCAGATGTGGAGTTCAAGAGGCGAGCTGCATCCCGGCATTCCGGTTATCGACAGCCGGTTGCATTACCTGAACCATTACGATGCTTTTGCCGATGTGGCGGCACTTTATAACAGCAATATCGCCGGTCAGCAGCAAGGCAGTGCCGATTTTGCCGGTACCATTCTGGCCGTATGGAACGACCGGCGCATCGACCGGGTGGAGGAGTCGTTGATACAGAATGCCTTCTATCCCTCGATGCTGGCCATGTCCGAACGGGCGTGGCGGGGTGGAGGAGAAGGCTATTTTTATGAACTCGGTACTTCATTGGGCGCCAAAGAGAGTGACCGGTTCCGGCAATTTGCCGATTTTGAAAAGCGTATGCTGTGGCATAAAGAAAACTGTTTTGAAGGTTTTCCGTTCGCTTATGTCAGGCAGACCGATGTAAACTGGCGTATCTCTGACCCGTTCCCGAATGAGGGCGATTTGGAGCGGATTTTTCCCCCTGAACACTCTTTGAAAAAGAGATATACCTATCGGGGCAAGCCGTATGGCACCCGGAACGTGACAGGGGCCGGAATTTATTTGCGGCATGTCTGGGGGCAGACTGTCCCGGCGGTGTATGATGATGCGCAGCCGTTCGGTACGGCTTATGCCTGGACATGGATTTGGTCGCCCTGCCGGCAGGAGGTCGGTTTGTGGGCCAATACGCAGAATTACAGCCGCTCCGAAAAAGATTTGCCGCCGCCTGCCGGTAAGTGGGATTATCGGGAGAGCCGTTTCTGGCTGAACGGAGAGGTGATAGCGCCGCCGGTGTGGACATGCGCCCATACGGTTGCCGGTAATGAAACGTTGTTGGGGAATGAAAATTTCGAGGTAAGGGAGCCGATTCGGGTCATTTTGAAAAAAGGCTGGAACAAAGTGTTGATAAAACTGCCGGTAGCGGAGTTTTCAACAGCCGAAACCCGACTGGTAAAATGGATGTTTACTTTTGTTCTCGTTACACCGGACGGCAGTCGGGCCATAGACAATGTTATTTATTCTCCCGACAAGAAAAGACGGTAAAACAAAAACAGCATCTCGGCCGAGATGCTGTTTTTGTTAAACGGTTGTGTATGATTATTTTTTGATGAAGGGAATCACCGTTACGCCTTCTGTGGTTTTGATTTTCGCAACATAGTAACCGGCATTCAATTCAGTTACAGGTATCTGTGTAGATGCCGATGCAGCCTTTACCACACTGCCCTGAATATTTACGATGGTTACGTCACAGGCCTCCGAGAGGTTGATAACATCAACGGCCGGGTTCGGATAGAGTTTGATTTCTGTTGCTTTGGCTGTCGGGGTCTCGATGCCTGACAGGTTCGACAGCGTGTGTTTGCTTACGGCTACAGCAGCAATTCCGTCTCCGGCAGTCGCTCTGCTTACCGATATTTTTTCTCCGCTGGCGGCTACTCCGTTAATCGAGGTATTGGCCGCTGTGGTTTCCAGTGTCGCTATGTTTCTGGTGCCGAAATCATAAGCATAGAGCGTGGATGTTGCATCGGAATCATTGTATGTGCTGAATACCAGTGCATTGCCGACGGCGGAAGAATTCAGCGTAGTATTTGTCTCTCCGTAATAGGTCTTTGTTTCATTGCCGGCCTCTTTGTTGAAGATGACGAAATAGGGAGCCGAATCGTATGTTCCCGTTTCGGGTGCACTTTCATCGAAGATGAACGTGTCGTTGTAGTTTCCGGTAATAATCCAGGCATTATTGGAGATGAAACTGTGTTTTACCTCTTCGTATCCGATAGCGTAAGCACTGATCATATTTTTCGATTGGAATGACTTGTGAAAATCAATATTGCCGGCAGGATTAATGCGGAATATGCTGAAATTCCGGTAATACATATCATCCCCGTATTCAGATTCTATGGTATAGGAAGCTGTTCCGGCTGAAATCTTCAGTGTGGCGGGGGCATAGAATGCGGCATAAAGATTTTCTTCGTCTGCCGTCATGGTGAATGAAGTGATTTTTGCATAGGCATCTGCATCGGTAAACTCAACGCAAGCCACCTTTTTCTGGTAATTCAAATCTTTGTCAAATGCCAGTATATACATGGAATTCAGGTTGATGTCCATATAAAATTCTTCATGCAGGAAGGTATATCCGGAAAACTCCGTATTTCCTATCTGGGTTTTTCCGGCAATAGACAGGCCCAAATATACGGTATTGTTTACAACAGACAAGCCTACGGGTGCGACTTTGGCATAACCGAACAACCAATCTTCCAAATCATACAGGTAAGCATCGCTGTTTTTCAGTACACCGTTGGCATCGTATTTGGCAAAAACGGTATTTTTCTGTTCTCCGTAAGCATCGTTTCCTGTCAATGTCTCGGTTGCATTGTTGGTACTGCCCAGAATAATCTCTCCGTCGAATATGCAGGCGATGTAAACATTGCCGTCACTGTCGGTCGTAATCTGTTTCGGGGTTACATATCCCTGTAAGGCAACGGCCCACAGAATGTCTCCGGCACTGTTCAGTTTAGCCAAATAGGCGCTTTCTCCCAACTGTTCCAGATAGGAGCTTCCAATCGATACATCTTCGGTAAAGATACCGGTAACATACGTATTGCCGGCAGCATCGATATAGACGAGGTCATTGTCGAACGCATTTGTTCTCAACTCGCCTATGGTCGTATTCCAATCTTGGGAAAGCGTCTGTGCAAAAGAGACAGATGCAACGGCTACCAGACCGATAAGAAGTAAAATTTTCTTTCTCATACTTTTTAATTTTAGGTGAATATTAGTTTATCGTTTTATGTCCCGGTTATAGATAAGGGTTGGCTTTCCGGACCTCTTCCGGTATTTTTATCGTCCATTCGGGATAGTTGTCCTCGATATGATAGGTTGTGCCGAGATATTCCCGGATAAGAGCCGGACGTTTGCTTTTTTCCATTCGGCGGAGGTCAAACCAGCGGTGCCCCTCGAATGCCAGTTCCAGTTGACGCTGCAAAAACAGTTCATCCAACAAAGCATCGTCATCCATAGCTTCGATATTGGCTTTTGCGGTGGTATATGCTGCGGCCTGATACCGTTTTTCCAACAACTTCAGCAATAATGTTCTGGCCTCTTCCGGCCGATGGTTCCGCAAAGCCGCTTCGGCTCCGTTCAGAACGATTTCTCCGGTACGGAACGAACAGCGGTATTCGCTTGACCCGCCTTTGGTCAGATTATATATGCCGGTGGCGTCTCTTTTGTAATATTTGCTGGCCCGCTGGTCTTGTCCGCTGGGCAGGTACAGGTCATACAATGTGCTGGAAACCATCCGGTTTATCGTATAGGTCGAGGTCATGTTCATTTCTAACGCCACTATATTCTCATCAGCGTTGTAAGCATTCGGCAGTATCCGGCCGGAAACTAAATTGACCAGTTCGTTTTTCTTTTCCAGCACTCTGACCGAAGCGTTATAAGCCTCTTCCCACCGTCCCATATACAGATAGACCCGTGAGCGCAGCGCATCGGCCGATATGGTATTGAACCGGTAATTCAGACCTGTTTCCCACGTCTCTACATTGAGCCTTTTTTCGGCATTGTCAATATCCGAAAGTACCGATTCATACACATCGGCAACCGAAGCCGGATGTAAAACTTCGTCCATATCGCTTTTCAGTTTCAACGGAATGCCTTTGTTTGAAGCGGCTGTTTCGGTGTTGTAGGGCAGTGCATACAGATTGACCAGAATAAAATGGTTATAGGCCCGCATCATGTAGGCTTCTCCCACAATCTGGCCGATTTCAGCCGCCGAACCCTCTTTAATCGATTTTTCGTTTTCAATGACGGTATTGGCGACAAAAATCATTTTATAATATTTTTCCCAGTCGAAATCGATGGTGGAGCCACCCGGATTTACGTTATTCCATAGCCAGAGATCCATAAACGTGTTAATGGAAAGATAGTCGGACGGGTTTATCTTCGTCATGTCTATCTCGTCCGAAATGAATGCGGTCAGCCCTCTGGAGCTGGGCATGTCATAATAGGCTTGGGTCAGCAGTTCCCGATAATCCTGGGCGGTTTCAGGGATGACCCGTCCGGTCGGGGTGATATCGAGAAATTTGTCACATCCGGTAAGACCTAAAAGGATGCAGAACAATGTGGTATATATCGACTTTTTCATGACTTGTTTCCGGTTTTAGTTTAGAAATTCAGATTCAGTGTCAGCGTTATCGATTTCGGTATAGGCTGTGCATATTCGTTTCCCATCGTTTCGGGGTCGAGATAGTTGGTATAGTCTGCCGCCCATACCAGTAGATTCCGGCCTTCAAGCGAAACGGAGCCGGACGACATTTTGAACAGATTCAATACCTTTTCGGGCAACTGATAGCCGACCCGTACGCTTTGCACCCGCATATAATCGGCCCGTTTGACATACAGGTCGAGGGAACGGTCGGCATACAGATCTTCAAATGCATAGTAGTCCGCTTCCCGTTTGTTGTCAGACATCAGAGTAGGGTAGACGGTATTGGTGTTGGTCGGCGTCCAGCGGTTCAGGATATCCCGGTTTACGTTCATTCCCCGATCGAACAGAGCCGGCGAGTAGGAGGGGTTGATGCGCACGATATGTCCGAGATTGAAGATGCAGTTTACACCGATTTCAAACCGTTGGATACGGAACGTATTGAAAAATCCCCCGCTCCATACCGGGTCGGTGGTTCCGGCGTATTTGTACAGATTCCGGCGTTCTTCTATGGTGAGGTTTTCGGCATAATTTCCGTTCTCGATTTTGGAGATGTTGAAATATTGCGCCGCCGAAACTTTTTCACCCGACGGCGTAATGAACAGCGGATACCCCTCGCTGTCGAGACCGCCGAACGGATAGGCAAATACCGAACCGATTGCATACCCCTTCAACGAGGGGGTCCATTGCGATTCCGGCGTACTGATTTCAAGCACCCGGTTCTGGTTATAGGCAATGTTGAATGTCGTATGCCAGTCAAAATTTTTGGTTTTGATGTTGTGGGTGTTCAGGCTGAGTTCCACCCCTCGGTTTTGCATCGAGGCCCAGTTTATGCTGGTCGATGAAAATCCGCTTTCCAACGGCAGCATCTGGGTTCCGATGAGGTCTACGCCTTTACGGTAGTAATAATCGCCGGTAAAATTGATTCGTCCGTTGAGTACAGCCAGGTCTATTCCTGCATTGGCCGAATGGGTTTTCTCCCAGCGCAGTTTGTCGTTGGGCGGAGAAGAGATGTATATCGCCGTCTCGGTCTGTCCGGGTAAAATGGACGTATTTACATATTGTCCCAGTATCTTGGGCGAGGTGTTTTTATCGATATTCCCCTGCAGTCCGTAAGAAGCCCGTATGGCCAGATTGTTTAACCAGTCGATATCCTGCATGAACGATTCGGACGAGATGCGCCATAATCCGCTGACTGAATACAACGGCAGATAGCGGTATTTTTTATCCACGCCGAACAAATCCGACCCGTCAAAACGGATGCTGGCCCCCAAAGTATACCGGTGCTTGAAGGAGTAGGAGAATGTGGCAAATCCCGATGCATAAGCGTTAATCTGCTCGGTGAGCGTATTTAACGGGAAGAGGTCTGCATGCCGTTCTTCCGGGAAAAGAATCGGTTTCGACTGCATGGTCTTCCGGTCGTATCCGTAGGCCGCCGAATATAAAGAGCGGTACCATGTTTTCCGGATTTCCGTACCCAGCATGGCTTCGATTTCGTGTTCGTCCCGGATATTTTTCCGGAATTCACCCATTGCTTTCCAGGTTACCTGAGAACTGTTTGTCTCGGTCTGTTTGTGGAATCCGCCTTCCGGCAGAAACGATTGACCACCGACAAGAGAGCGCAACCGGTCCTTGCGGATAGAATAACTGTCGGCATCGGCAATTTTTTCGATGGTGCTGCGGTCTATCTGCAACCCTACCTGCGAAACGATTTTGAACATGGAATTTATCTTCAACTCGACATCGAAGATGCTTTTGAACGATTGAGCCGTATTTTGATGCGAGGTGTTGGCCCGTTCTTCAAAAATGTTGAAGTCGGCGTTGCGGTCATCCCCTTTGCCCTGTACATTGTTGTCGTACACATAGTTGTTGCTCTCATCGTATACGGTTTGGTACGAATTGGCTCTGCGTGAATAATATGTCGGGCTGGAAAAACTGTCGGCATCGGTCAGGAAAGAGCGGTTTTTCATCTGGTTGGCGAAAATCCCGGCTCCCAGTTTCAAATATTTGTTTACCGTGTAGGAGGTTTTACCGGTGAAGTTGAACCGGTTGGCATCCACTCCGATAACATTGCCCTTCTCCGTGTAATATCCCAATGACGTGTAGTAAGTCGCCCGGTCGCTTCCGCCCGAAAGATTCAGGTTGTATTCCTGGTTGAAAGCATCCCGGAACAAAATATCGTTCCAGTCGGTCGTTGTGTTCCGCAACTGGTTAATAGCCGCTTGCGCTTCGGGAGAAATGGCACTGAATCCGCCCGTTTTGAACGCATCCAGCTGGCCGTATTGCTGCAACAACTGGGACACACCCCCTTTATTTTCACGATAGGTGTAGTCCGATTGCAGCAAATCCATCTCCAACTGCACTTTTTCATCGGAATTCAGCAGGTTCAGCCGGTCTATGTTGACGTTGGGCGTATAAGAAAGTTTGGCCGAAAACGAAACTTTGGTTTTCCCTTTTTTACCGCTCTTGGTGGTGATGACGATAACGCCGTTGGCCGCACGGGCACCGTATATGGCCGTTGCAGCCGCATCTTTCAGTACGGTAATGTCTTCGATATCGTTCGGATTAATGCCTGCAATCGTGGTGTTGTAAATGTTGTCGATATCCTGTAAATCCTCTATTTTCGGGATGTCGGTTCCCTCCAGCGGCAGACCGTCGAGCACCCACAGCGGGTCTTGTGTACCGTTGATGGAGGATGTTCCCCGAATACGAATCTTGACCGGTGCGCCCGGCGCACCGGTAGAGGTAACCGCCGAAAGTCCGGCCACCTGGCCGGCCAGTACCTGGTCGATAGAATGGGTATTGCCAATCAATTCATCCGTAATTTTTACTTTCGATACGGCCGATGTCAGTTTTCTCCGCTCGATATTCTGATAACCCGTAACCACGATATTGTCCAGTTGGTACGAGGAAGGGTCGAGAACGATATTGTAGAAAGACTCCTTGCCGAGTTTGATTTCTTTCTGGTTATGGCCCAGATAACTGCAATAGATGCGGGTAATACCTTCCGGTATGTTAAGCGCAAAACTTCCGTCGATAGCCGTCATAACTCCCAAAGCGTCTGTCGGGGATGCAATTTTTTTCAAATCGTCGGACGATACGAATACCGATGCTCCGATCAGCGGCAGATTGTCTTCACTGGACGTTACCAACCCTTTGATTTCCCGGTTGGCTGAAAATCCCGGTATCGAACAGGCTGTCAGAATGATAATCAAGATGTATTTTTTCATTGGCTCAAATCCTGTGTCCGGAAACCTTTCGCTTTGCCGGACGGGTTTAACTTTACATTTCTGCTCTTCTCTATTTGACCAGTCCCAATCCCGTATTTATGCGCAACAGCATATCGTTGTAATGATACCGTGCACTTAAATCGGTCGTCGTGTTAATTCTTTTCTGCAATAACTCTTTGATGCGCAGCAACTCGCCCCGTTTCAACGAAATGGCGTCTGAGGTGCGGTTCGACTGTCCGCTGTAATAGTTCACATTGCGTACAGCCTGTACCTGCACTTCGTTAAAAATTTCTCTGTAACAGGGGAGCACTCCCTCCAGCAGTTCTACACTTGTCGTTTTAGGTGCGCTCTTGGTCGTAGCCTCTTCCTGTGCCGCTACCAGTAACGCATCGAGAAATCCTTTCTGTAACGCTCTCATGTTGGCATCGGGCGTATTCCCTTTTTCGGTCACTCCGAAAATGTGGTTGTGCATCATGTCCAGCATCTCTATGGCGGTGAATGCTTTCTTTCCGTTAATTTTTTCGTTCTCAATCATCCGGATGAGGCGGTTGTTGGTCAGCAAATCCCAGAAAATGTACCCGTGCATGTTTTTTAAAACATACGACGGAGAGTTTTCTATCACTCCTGCTCTGGAGCTTTGCAACGGAAACGTATATTTGTTTATTTCGGCATTCAGCAGCCATTCCGGACTGTTCAACACCTCGTCCAGCAGGAACTGCACAGCCTCTTTCTGCCGTTCTTTTTCGACAAAGGCATAAGTTTCTTTTCCATCGCCGATAGTGGTATTTTCCAGATACATGCCACCGACATTCGAGAGCACGTGATAGGCATACAGATTCCATTGACCGATAACCGCGTTGTATAATCTTCCGGCTTCCTGGTATGTCTGCCCCTTCTCTCCGGTGGTCGTCCATTCGATGAGGTGAGGCATAATGCGTTTGATGTTGGCCATGCCGTAACGGGCCGCCTTTACGTTGTCATCGCCCAGATCTTCAATCATGGCTCTGGGGTCGGTCGCTTCTCTGGGAGACTGGGCGTCGGCAAACCGGTACAGCGGGCTGTTGTGCCGGCTTATAAATTCATAAACCTCCTCTTTTTCATCGTCAGGCGACTGAATGTCTCTCCACCGGTATCCGAACTCGATGGCAAACAAATCATACGGGCCGATGTGAGGAGACAAATTGTGGATGTCGATATGGTCCTCCGGTTGGGCGATATAGTTGTACCGGGCATAATCCATGATAGAAGAGGCCGTCGATTTCATTTTGTCCGTAAATGTCTTGGAGCGCAAGGAGTCGGTCGGGTAGGCGGCCGATGCAATCATATTGTGGCGCAGTCCCAAAGAATGGCCTATCTCGTGACAGGCCACGAAACGCATGGCATCGCCCATCAGGCTGTCGGGCAGGCTGCTTTGCCGGGCTGCCGGATTTACCGCTCCCGTCTGTATCATAATCCAGTTTCTGAGGATGGATATGACATTGTGCCACCAGATAACATCGGCTTCGATGATTTCGCCCGAACGGGGGTCATATATCGAAGGGCCCATGGCGTTGGCTTCGTCCGAAGCAATGTAGTTGATAACCGAGTAATTGATATCGTCCTCGTCAGCCGATATGCTGTCGGGCAGCTGCTTGGCGATAATGGCATTTTTGAATCCTGCTTTTTCAAAAGCCGCCTGCCAGTCCTCAACCCCCTGTCTGATGTATTTGCGCCACTGTACGGGAGTGGTTCTGTCGATATAGAATACAATCGGTTTCTGGGGTTCTACCAGCTCTCCCCGCAAATAGGCCTCTTTGTCTTCAGGTTTGGGTTCGAGCCGCCACCGGGTAATCAGTTTGCGGGCTTCCAGTTTTTGCTGTTTATCGCTGAAATAAAGTTGAGGCACATTAAAATAGCCGACAGCCGGATTATCGTACCGTCCCAGCATCGGAACTTCCGGAAGAAGAACGATGGAGGAACTCATTTCGGCCGTGATGTTGCTTCGCCGATTGAACTCTTTGGTATGGGATGTCAGTTCGGTAACGACAACGACATTGTTTTCGAATGCCTTGACTTTGACGATTCTGGACAAATCTTTGTCGATAGGCGCACTCATATTCAGATTGGAGAAGAATTCATTGAGCGGAGAATTCCCGTCGTACATGTCATTGATTTTGATGACAAACGACGTCGTGTCTTTGTTGCAGGCTTCTATTTTGAAACTGGTCATCAGCGGAGAAATATAGTTCTCCTCCACCGA
>JAFLRV010000036.1 GCA_022511245.1 Coprobacter sp. | reverse complement strand
ACAAAAGTACTCCCTTTTTTATTCCTTTCCAAATTTTTTTACATCTTTTTTTGACGGTTATATTATAATCCGTTTTATATCTCTAATAATCAGCCGCCTAAAAACGGTATATTTTTTTAATAGTTCTCCATAAAGTGCTTCTCGAAAATATATTCTAAGAAAAATAATTATATTTGCGACATAACTTATAATTATCGCAATTATGGATTCGAACTATTCCACTACCAACTACGAGTCGAAAGCGGCTCAATCGGCATTGATAAAGAATGTGTATTTATGGATGTGCGCCGCACTGGCCGTTACCGGGCTCACGGCACTGGCCGTAAGCAACAATCCGGAGATAGTGAGTTTGATATTCGGCGGCCGGTTTATGTTTCTGGGACTGATTATCGCCGAACTGGCGCTGGTGTTTTTTATCTCGGCCCGCATAGATAAAATTTCGTTTGCTACAGCCACCGGATTGTTTATGCTCTATTCACTCATCAACGGGTTGACGCTGTCGGTTATTTTCCTTGTTTTCACCGAATCGTCCATTGCCATGACGTTCTTTACAACGGCCGGCACATTCGGTCTGATGAGTTTGTACGGTTATTTCACCCAAAAGGATTTGACCTCGTTCGGCAATCTGCTTTTTATGCTGCTCATCGGGTTGATTCTGGCTACGGTGGTTAATCTTTTCTTTTTCCGGGACAACAATATATTATACTGGATTACGACTTATGCCGGCATTTTCATTTTTGTAGGTCTTACGGCATACGACACGCAAAAAATCAAACAGATGCTGAACGGGCAGGAGTTGACCGAACAGGCGCAAAAAACCGCTTTGCTGGGCGCCTTGTCCCTCTATCTTGATTTCATCAACCTGTTCCTTTACCTTCTCCGCATTTTCGGAGACCGTAAATAACGAACGATATTTATATATAAGGAGAGCGGCCGGAGATTGTTTCTCCGGCCGCTCTTATATTACCGTCGGGCGGCACGTTAATTTTCTCATGTTTATCCAAATCTTCCTGCCGTCTGGGGTCAGAGGGAGGTATCCGACAGCAGATTTTCAAGGTCTTTTTCCGACAGTTTGAGATAAAACTTACCGTTCCGGGCAACCGATATGTTTCCGGTCTCCTCCGAAACGATAATGGCGGTCGCATCCGATTCCTGCGAAATGCCCAGTCCCGACCGGTGACGCAATCCCAGCGATTTGGGAATATCGCTATTATGGGATACCGGCAATATGCAGGCGGCCGCCACAATGCGGTTGTCGGCAATAATCATGGCACCATCGTGCAACGGGCTGTTTTTAAAAAAGATATTCTCGATAAGAAGTGCATTTACATTGGCATCGATAACATCCCCCGTCTGCACATATTGGGACAGGGACATATCTTTCTGTATCACAATCAATGCGCCGGTTCTGGTTTTCGACATGTTTTTGCAGGCATACACCAGCGGCAGTATATAGTCTTGCTTTTTGGAGGTCTTTTTATCGGGGAAAAAGAACCGGAAAAAGAACCGCCACCGTTTGTGGGAGCCCAGCTCCACCAGAAAACGACGTATTTCGTCCTGAAACAGAATGACCAGAATCAATACGCCCACACTGACGAGCTTGTCCATAATGGCACCGATCAGACGCATGTCCAATATCTGGGTCACCACAATCCAGACAGCCAAAAAGGCCATCACTCCGCCGAACACATTGATGGTGCCCGAATCTTTCATCATTTTATATACATTGTACAGCAGCAGGGCCACCAGCAATATATCGATAGCATCTTTTATACCGAAATGTACAAACATAGTCTGCAACCTAAATTATCATTATACCGACGTGTCAGCCGACACCGTTTACAGACAAAGATAAGAATATCTTCGGAATCGGCCAATTTATCTCCGGAATATATATTGCAAAATCGGGTCAACACCCGGAACGGAGTGTTCGGGTCACGATTTTCACGGTCTCCACCGCCGCTTTCACATCATGCACTCTCAATATGTCGGCGCCCCCCAGCAGAGCCAGCGTATGAAGCACGGTGGTTCCGTTGAGACTTTCTTCGGGCACCGTATCGAGCAGTTTATATATCATCGATTTACGGGAAACGCCCACCAGCAGCGGGACATCCAGTGCGGCAAATTCAGAGAGCCGGTTCATCAGAGCGTAATTGGTGTCGAGCGTCTTGCTGAATCCGAATCCCGGATCGACAATAATATCTTTGGCTCCCATGCGGGTCAGCCGGTCGATGCGTGCGGCGAACCATTGCAGCAAATCGGCCACTACATGGTCATACGAGGTGTCGTCCATCATCGTCCGGAAAGTTCCCCGCATGTGCATCAGGATATAGGGAACTCCCGTATCGGCCACCACCTCAAACATGCGGGCATCGGCTTCGCCGCCCGAAATGTCGTTGATGATGTCGGCCCGGTATTCCCGGACGGCCCATTCGGCGATATCGGCCCGGAAGGTATCGACCGAAATGCAGCAGTCGGGACAGTGTTTCCGGATGACCTCCAGCCCGGCGGCCAGCCGCCGTTTTTCTTCTTCGGGGGAGACCTCCTCCGCACCCGGCCGGGACGAACAGGCCCCTACATCTATCATATCGGCCCCCTCTTCCACCAGCTGCCGCACCCGGCCGACAATCGTTTCGGCATCACGGCACCGGCTGCCGGCGTAGAATGAGTCGGGAGTCAGGTTCAGAATCCCCATCACCTGAGGCCGGTTCATTTCCCTCAACGTACCGTTGAGATTCAGTGAAAACGTTCTTTTTTGACAAATATTCATGTTCGGGAACTGTTTAGCGGGACGAAGTTAGTGTTTTTACCGAAACCTCGACGGATATTTTACATCTTTTATTCCTCTTCCATCGGGACGATGCGCCGGCTTTCGCCGACCGGTTTCGACACATCCGTCTCCACTGTTTCCTGTATGGCCTGCATCGACTGCACCTTCGGCCGCACTTCCGATGGGGATTTCCGACGTTTCGGAGCCGTTTTTTGGGGCGTTTTCTTCGTCTTCGCTTTGGGCGCCGCCTCTTTCTCTTTCAGCTGCGCTTCGAAAGCATCTATTTCCGATTGGAACTGTTCATACAACAACTCCGGCTCCGGGTCCGAAGCCGAATGTTGTCTTCCATACCGGAAAGCGAGTATTCCGCCGGTCAGCACCAGCAAAAAGAGAATGGCCCGACGCTGCTGCCGGTAGAAACAGAAAATCGACTCCTCTTTCATCCATCAAAACAATCCCAGTCCCGACAAAAAGATAAGAGAAATCGCTACCGGAGCAATAAACCGCAACGAAATCATCAACAAATCGAAATACCATACGTTGATGCGGCCGCCATCGCTGATTTGATTCCGGACAAACTTTTTATCCAGCACCCAGCCGACATAAATCGCAATCAGCAGGCCTCCCAACGGCAGCAGGATGTTGGACGAGAGGAAATCGCAGAAATCGAAAATGGTGAGTGACCCTATCGTGACCTGTCTTAACGGACCGAACGACAGCGAACACAGCGTAGACATGAAGAAGCAGACCAGAACCAGTATCAGCGTAGCCCGGCGGCGGCTCATCCCGAACTCCTCGTGCAGATAGGAAATCGCCACCTCGCAAAGTGAAATGGTAGAGGTCAGGGCCGCAACGGAGACCAGCACGAAAAAGAGGAGCGACCAGAAATAGGCTCCGGGCATCTGCTGGAACACGTTCGGCAAAGTAATAAATATCAGCTGCGGGCCCTGCGACGGACTGATTCCGAACGAAAATACCGCCGGAAAGATAACAATCCCGGCCATGATGGCAACCAGCGTATCGAGTGTCGCCACCGTTCCGGCCGTCTTCACCAGCGATGTCCTGTCCGAAAAATAGGAGGCATAGGTAATGAGCGTCCCCATTCCCAAACTCAAGGAGAAGAATGCCTGTCCCATCGCCTTCAGAATAATTCCGGAGTCGACTTTCGAGAAATCGGGCTTAAACATAAACGAGAGACCTTCGGCGGCTCCCGGCATAAACAGGGAACGCACGCCGAATATAACCAACAGGATGAAAAGCACCGGCATCAATATATTCGAAGCCTTTTCTATCCCGTTCTGCACACCTTTGACCAGAATCACATAATTTATCGACAAAAACAAAAATGTCCAGAAAATCGGGCGAACGGCATCAGCCGTAAACTGGGTGAACGCTGTCTGAAACTGCTCCGGCGACTTGTCGGCCAGACCGAACGTAAGCGACTGATAAACATAATCGAGCGTCCAGCCGGCAATCACCGAATAGAAACCCATGATAAACACGGCGGCAAAAATACCCAACACCCCGACAACATACCAGTGCGTCTTCGGGGTGAGTTTGAGAAACGCCCGGCTCGCATTGGCTCTGGCACTGCGTCCGATGGTAAACTCGGCCACCATGACCGGCAGCCCCAGTACCAGCACACAGATAAAATAGAGTAAAAGAAAAGCGGCTCCGCCGTTCTGTCCGGTTTCATACGGAAAGCGCCATATGTTTCCCAGCCCCACCGATGAACCTGCGGTAGCTGCTATCACACCCAGTTTCGTTGTAAAAGTCGCACGTTTTGTCATATGTCCTGCACTTATATACTTAATAAAATGCAAAAATAATATTAATGATTAATTATCGTTATATTATGGCACAGAAAAACTACATTTCGCCACCAAAACAGAGATTATCCGTTCAATCATTCACAAAAACCGGCGACAACCCACGACATATTCTCCAAAAAGAGTATCTTTACCTCCCGAACCGTACATCGAAGCCCTATGACCGACCATCTATTCACCGTCCTGCAGCGCCGCATCCCGCCGTACCTGCCCACCGCCGTCGTAGTGGCCGGCATCCTGTACCTGTCGCTGCATTCGTTTTCGGACATACCCGACAACAACCTGTTCCGTCTCCCGCACCTGGACAAGGCGGTACATTTCGGCATGTATTTCGGACTGACAGCCACGTTCTGGTTCGACGACGCCCGACATGCCGCCGCCAAAAGGAAATTTCCGCTCCGACACCTGTACAGGCTCTGGCTGTTCCCGGTTCTGCTCGGCGGAGCGCTCGAAATCGCACAGGCACTGCTTACGGCCGACCGAAGCGGCGACATCTTCGATTTTCTGGCCAATACGGCCGGTGCCGCCGCCGGATACCTCACCGGCGCACGGTTCATCGGGCCGCCCATCCAAACGCTGACCGAAAAGATAAAGGACAAAACCGAAAAGAACCGCTAAAAATTTGAGGCAGTCGGCAATGTTTTTGCGGCCGGGCTTTCCGCTTTCCAAAAAGAAAATATAAATTTGCATACATAAACATTCAATATACCTAAATTAAACAGAGACGCATATGGCAACACCTCCTCCCTTCAAGTATCAGGAGCCTTTCCCGCTGGGAAAAGACAATACAGAATACTATCTGCTCACCAAAGAGTATGTTTCGGTAGAAACCTTTCAGGGCAAAGAAATTTTGGTCGTCGACCCCGAAGCCCTCACCCGGCTGTCGAACGCCGCCTTCCGGGACGTTTCGTTCCTGCTGCGCCGCGAACACAACCAGATGGTCGCCAAAATTCTGAACGACCCCGAAGCCAGCGACAACGACAAATATGTCGCCTTGACCATGCTCCGCAACGCCGAAGTGGCCTGCAAAGGGGTGCTTCCGGTTTGTCAGGACACCGGCACCGCCATTGTCGTCGGTAAAAAAGGACAGCAGGTATGGACCGGCGGCCGGGATGAAGAGGCCCTCTCGTTAGGCGTGTACAAGACCTATACCGAAGAGAACCTCCGTTACTCGCAGAACGCCCCCCTCGACATGTACAACGAGGTCAACACCAAATGCAACCTGCCGGCACAAATCGACCTGTACTCGGTCGACGGCATGGAATACAAATTCCTCTTTATGACCAAAGGCGGCGGCTCGGCCAACAAAACCTATCTCTATCAGGAGACCAAAGCGCTCATCAATCCCGACACGCTGGTCAAATTCCTGGTCGAAAAGATGAAAACGCTGGGTACGGCAGCCTGCCCGCCCTACCACGTAGCGTTCGTTATCGGCGGCACTTCGGCCGAAACCAACCTGAAAACCGTTAAACTGGCGTCGGCCAAATATTACGACAACCTGCCCACACAAGGAAACGAATGGGGACAGGCTTTCCGGGACATCGAACTGGAAAAAGAGGTGCTGAAAGCCGCACAGGATTCGGGCATCGGCGCCCAGTTCGGCGGAAAATATTTCGCCCACGACATCCGCATCATCCGTCTGCCCCGTCACGGAGCCTCCTGTCCGGTGGGATTGGGCGTATCCTGCTCGGCCGACCGCAACATCAAAGCCAAAATCAATAAAGACGGGCTGTGGATTGAGAAACTGGACGACAACCCCGCCGAACTTATCCCGGCCGAACTGCGTCAGGCCGGCGAAGGCGATGCGGTCAAAATAGACCTCAACCGCCCCATGAACGAGATTCTGGCCGAACTGACCAAATATCCGGTAGCTACCCGGCTGTCGCTGAACGGCACCATTATCGTAGGCCGTGACATCGCCCACGCCAAAATCAAAGAGCGTCTCGATGCCGGACTGGGACTGCCGCAGTACCTCAAAGACCATCCCATCTATTACGCCGGGCCGGCCAAAACTCCGGCAGGCATGCCGTCAGGCTCGTTCGGGCCTACTACCGCCGGCCGCATGGACCCCTATGTAGACCTGTTCCAGGCCAACGGCGGTTCGATGATTATGATTGCCAAAGGCAACCGCAGCCAGCAGGTGACCGATGCCTGCCACAAACACGGCGGATTCTATCTCGGCAGCATCGGCGGCCCCGCCGCCATACTGGCACAGAACAACATCAAGAAAGTCGAATGTCTCGAATATCCCGAACTGGGGATGGAAGCCGTCTGGAAAATCGAAGTCGAGGATTTCCCCGCCTTCATTCTGGTCGATGACAAGGGCAACGATTTCTTCAAGCAAATCAAGCCCCGTTGCAGCAGCTGCCAGTAACCGACAGCATACGATAAAAGAAAGGGTTGGAAATGTATTTTCCAACCCTTTCTCCTTTTTCATAAACCCTATCCTACTTGTCGGTCTTGCAACTGCAATAGTATTTAAAGGCACGTTCGATATCGCTGACAAAGTCCTGCAAATCCTGCTCGTGCTCTTCCTCTTCGGCCATAATCCGCTTGGCAATGTCGCAGGTCGTGAAATCGAGACCGTCGGTAAAGTTGGCAATATCGCTGTACCGGTTGATGGCGCAACGCTCTGATGCGATGTTCTGTTTGAGAATCTCCATCACCCCGAAATCGTCGGGCACCAGATATTTGCAATGGGCGAGGTCGAACCACTGCTGGGGCGACAGCACCGGCACGCCTTCCAGTTCCACAATACGGTCGGCCAGCCACTTGGCGTGGTTGTATTCCTCCTGTGCGTGCTCTTCCATCTCCCGCTGCACCTCCGTGCGCATGGGCCCTTCGATAATAAGGGCACCGGCCCAATACTGGTAAAACGCCAGCCACTCTTCGGACAGCGCAGCATTCAACTGTTCGATGACTTTTTTCACATCGATTTTTCCTTTCAAGATATCAACGCTCTCTTTTGCCATAATCTTAAAACTTACAAATTCAACATCTTCTGTTCTCCCCTTATAACATCTCCTCTGTCGATTTGTTCAAAGAGCAATCAGAGGGCTGATACAAAAAAGACCTGCAAGAATTTTCTTACAGGTCTTCATGCACTTTTCCAACGGATATAACAGACATTTTCTATCTTGCGGAAATTACCGAAAATTTTCCGTAAAAGCCTTTATTCTTTAAATAAACTTTCATCAAAATTCTCATTTACAAACTTTCTTATCAAGTCACTATCGGCAATGAAACGCCGTCTACCTTTCGTTTTATAATCTGCCAATCTTAACCTCTGATAAAACGGGGGAATATCTTGCATTTCATCGGGACCGGCATATAGCGACCATATATTATCTTTTTCAATATATAGAAATATTCCTTCATCACCATCTTTTTGCCAATATAACGGATCGTCACCATAAAACTCATTAATAGCTTCACATAGGAAATCAATATAATCGGTTACTCTCCGACCTTGAATGCCACCTCCAATATCTTTTTCATTAAATTTCCACAAAATTGGAGAAAAGTCGTCGAAGAAACTTTTGTCAAAATTATTATATATAAATTTTCTAATAAGAGTCCTCGATGCCCACAAGGTCTCATATCCAAAAGTTCGATAAAAATAAGGGAGTTCAAATGTTATATCAGGGAAATAAATGCGCGTATAATATTCTTGGAAATCTTTCGCTTCGTCAGTACCAACATGAATAGACCAGATGTCATTTTTTTCTATATATAAAAACAGATTTTCCTCCTCTATACCTCCATAAAAAGAATCTTCCTCAAACGTGTGAACTGTATCACAAAGATGATCAATGTATTCTTCGATATTACGCAAAAAACTTTCACTTGCAGAACATGTCCAACCCCACAAAATCGGAGGATTTATGATTTCGACTCCTGTTGCAAATGATGACCATCCCCGAATCTTCCAATAGGGTAAATCGTTATAATAAGTGCAGACAAAATATAAATAATCATTAATATTCTTAAGTCCTTTTTCAACTGGCAAAAAAGACTTAAAATCTATCTCTTTGCCTTCCTGTTTTCTATACCATATATCAAACAGCATGTTATGGATATATTCATTTGAAAATTTCTGTTCTTTTAGAAAATCAATCAATCTTTTAGCCGCCCAGTTCTTAAATTGGGGATTAAGAACATCAGCTGCATCTTTTATTTCTTCTGTAGTGAATTTACATTCCTTTTTATCTTGAGGCAAGTCGCCCGGTAGTTGTATTTTATGATTCTCATCCATGTAGGGAGAAACATATACACCATATTCAGGCATATACAGTCGATTTAGCAATCTAAAAGATTTATTTATAAGTTTTGAATACGTCTTCAGATTAACTTTCCCATACGGTTTTTCACTCAGCTGATTGACAATATCATCTGTGTTGATGCATCCTTTAAGATTTACCAACCCCAATATAAATTCTTCTATGTCTTTATTCTCCTTTAACGAACGTTTTTGAATTTCTTTATCAAGCAATGGACTCAAAACGGCAACTAAATCGCAAGGAATAAAGGACCTTTTTATTTGATTCGGAGAATCAGCAGAATCATCTGTCATTATACAACTAATCGGAGGGAACGATACCTCCTTATTAATACAAATGTTAAGTTGAGGTTGCTCAATTATCTTTTTAATAATCTTAAGTTCGTATGTGAATAAGATGTCTAAAAGAATTTGAGGGTTGCTGAGAATTTTGCCCGAAATAATCTTCGTTATTTCATTTTTCTTTATTTTGGAAGGTATCTCAATCCCTAAGTCTATCGCAAAACTCTTTAAAATTGGAACTGAAACAAAAGATAATATTTTCGCAAAATCCGTTTTTTTCATCTCAATCATAATTTTGTATCCATTATTTTAATGTGTAATTATGAAGAAGCCTTAAAAGGCTTCTTCATAATTACTTTTACCGGGATAAGCATCTTTATTTTTCAATATAAGAGCATATCTGCTTTAACCATTCCATAGCTTCGGGCGTGGCTTCCCAAATCATTTCCTGACCAATGGCGCAAGATTGGGAATAAGAGCCGTCAGCCGGTTGTTTGGGCGCATGACCAATGGGTATTTCCTTGAAGAAATTCGAGGTCAGTCTTTTTACAAGACCACATCTTTGTTTCTTCTTTTTGCATAATTGTGATTTTATTTAAAATCTCTTCTTAATAGGGTTAGATTAAACTTACATTGGTATAGTTAGTTACACCTTTTATATCTTCAAAGCGGGCATTAAAATTCATACCGTTCAATTCGAAATCTCCAAATTCCAATGCCATAGCATAATTTTCATCTTCTACAGTATCATGAAGGGCCGCATAAAATTTATGATTGTCAACTATTGTCACCAACAAATAATTATGAGTGGTGCGCATGACCCGAATGCCATTCGGGTCGTTTGGGTCAATAAACCATGATGAGATTCTTCCTATTTTTTGCATTGTACCTAATTTATTATAATGATTCGTTTTACAAGTTTTTTTATTGAATTCTTTGTTAAAACTGGGCGTATATTTGGCAAGCACCAATTTATCCTCCGGCTTCAATCCGCTGGTACCATAAATGTCCTGAAACAACAAACATCTTTGTGCCATCTCGATAGGAGGCTGGTTCCAGTCAAGACGATACATGACCGTTCCGCACCGTTCTATCCGGGCACACATATCCGGGTGTATGAAATGATTGTCAAGCACACAAGCATACAGGGCTTCTCTATTCTCATCGTTCCAGCCTAATGTGCCTAATGCCAATACCATAGCATGTTCATCTTCAAAATCTTGGGGAGAGGAGCCGTCATATCCTTTTAGCCACGCCCGGACAACATCGCCGGTATAAAGCTGCATCCTGTTGCAGTCGAGATAAGGTGTCTCGACTCCGGCAAAAATCGCTTTTCTGAAATATCCGGACCTCTTCTTACATTCATCTTGGAATATTTCTTCGACCATATTCTGATTATGATACGGTTCAGATTCTTTGTTGTACGACCAAACGTAAAGTTCGCCATTTTCACACATAAAGAAATCTCCGAACTCTGCATATTCAAATTTATCTCGGTCCAATACATACCGAATCTTAATTTTAGGTACAGGCATAAATACTCCGATACCAATGATATATTTATATT
The DNA here is from genome assembly GCA_022511245.1 of Coprobacter sp. GTDB lineage: Bacteria > Bacteroidota > Bacteroidia > Bacteroidales > Coprobacteraceae > Coprobacter. The sequence continues at coordinate 4,344 of JAFLRV010000036.1, read as the reverse complement.
CTTCGCACAATTTCTTAAGGTCTTCTTCTGTGATTGCTTTAGGTACAGCTATTTCTTCACATAAAGCATTGAATATATCATTTCCACCTTCACTATCACTAACCCACTCTTCTTCTTCATCAAGAATTAAAAGCCAATCATTAGAAAAATTGACATTGGGCAGTTTCCATGCTTCTTTAAACAGCGGGGCCATTTCTTCATCGGTAAACCCGGCGATGCCGCATCCGACACGAGTAACCAAGAAACGATTATTGGGGTGTGTCCGTGCATACTCTACAAAATCATCCACATACGGTTTTATATCTTTCAAACCGCCGTGCATGGTCGGGATAGCGTAACACTGACCTGTTCTCCCGACACCTACGCCCCATTCTGCTCCAAATTTTTTGTATGCAGTCCGAGCGGCACCACCGTTATGGAGACCTTGCAAATTACTGCCAAAAACAAAAATCTCGCATTTCGACAATTCGGTAATATTATCTTCAATACAATGGCTCATAGCAATTCGTTTTTACAATTTTTATTATCGGTTCAAAAAAGGAATTTGTTTATAACGCATAACATGAGAAATTATTACATTTTGAATCAGATGATAACGCTGAATGTAGAATTTATCTTCACGCTAAAAAAATAACAATTCTGTTATTAATAATCCGTTTATATCTTACTTTTAAACGCTTTTACCACTTTATTAAAAGCATCTTCACCTAAAATACTTTTAGTGAAGCGTTGGCCCAAATAATCTTTAGAAACAATAAATCTTTCATCATCCCACAAATTTCCAAGAATGTGGTTCCACTTCTGAACATTCCGTGGAACAATGAATATTACATTCTGATTATGAATGAGCAAATATTTTATTAATTCCTTCATATATTCCTGTGTAGGTAAAATTACCCCACTCTTAAACGGAGAATATTTTTCAGAAGAATAACCAATATATTGAATTACTGCAAAATTAGAATTAACATCTTCAAAAGTCAAACCAGTTTCATTATTTACAAATGCTTTATTGAGCCTATCCCACCAATACCAACTCTGATGAAGATTTGCCAAATCTCGATAGGTCATGCCGTGCGCTCCCTTATCATCCGGGAGAAAACCGTCACAATCAAAAGTCAACATTTTACGCAAATGTTCCGTATATCCTTCCGAATATTGTTTCTCGATATTTTGAATAACCTTTGCAATAACAACCTCTCGCTCAACATAACCAGGATTGAGAGACAAAACAATTACATTTGCTTTAAGAGGATTACCATACCACGGATAAGCTGGCACATTCAGATGATATTTGTACTCATCATCCACTTTTTGGTTAAAAGCCTCTATTATTTCTCTATCTGACTCACAAACAAAATCGTTCGTTTCTGAATACAAAAATTCGCTATCTACATATTTTTTTACTACTTCTTTCCAAGGATTTTTTTCTTTAATCGATTTTATTTCTTGTATCTCTTTTATTTCTTGTATCTCTCTTGTCATATTTTCAAAGAATTTAATAATATCATGAAATTTGGCATAAATATAATACATCCAATTAAAAAACAAAAAATTTTGACAATATGTAAAAAAAACGAGGAAAATCCTTTCGGAAATTCCTCGTCGGGTTCAGTGCGGATGACGGGACTCGAACCCACACGTCGCAAGACACCAGATCCTAAGTCTGGCGCGGCTACCAATTACGCCACATCCGCATTCGTGTGATGCGAAAGTAACATGTTTTTACGAGACTGACAATTTATCGGGCGATTTTTTTCTTCAGCACCTCGATGGCTTTCTCGATGATGCCGTCCCGTCCGAGCGAAATATCGCCGATATCGGCCCGGTTTTCGGGATAGGGGGCAATGCCGAACTCTATCTGCTCTTTATTGGCATTGTACATGGGCGAGGCCGAGAACCGTACGCTCCAGCCGTTGGGAAGTTCCGACGAGAAAGGGAGTCCGCCGCCACCGCCGGTGGTATCGCCCACCTGCACCACATTAGGCAGCAGCGACATGACCGACACAAACTGGTTGGCGGCACTGAAACAGTGCCGGTTGGTCAGCACGGCCACCGGTTTCTGGTAATGGATGCGGTTGGTCGGGGCGGTATTCAACGTTACCGGATAGTAATCGGAAAACTGGTCGTGTCCCGGCCCGGTCTTGTGGCGGATGTAGCCCACCACCCGGTCTTCGTTGGTAAACCGGCCGGCGATGCGGTCGACATAGGTAAGCGACCCGCCGCCGTTGTTGCGTACATCTATAATAATAGCGTCACAGGAGGAGAATGCGGCCAGAATATAGTCGAGATTGCTCTCGCCCACCGCCGAAGAGAAACTGCCGTAATACATGTACCCGATATTGGCATCCTGCAACACCCGGTATTTGATGCCGCCGGCAATCTGGTAGTCGGGGCGGTTCAGGTAATATCTGTCGATGAGTTCCATGTCGAAATTGGTCGGATGCGTCTCGTACCACGCCCAATACCGGGCCATGTCGAAAGGCGAAACCAGATTGACATGGCCGTCTTTCAGCTCGGCCAGCATTTCGGCCAGTACCGAAAAGAGCTCCTCGTTGGTCATCGTCTCCCGGATGCGGGGCTTGTATCGGGCATACACATCGTTCCAGTCGATATCTTTGTATTCGAAAAAACAGTAATGTTCGTTCATCAACGTCCAAAGCGCCTCGAAATTGCCCTGCGGGTCATTGGCAAACGGTTCGGTATCCCGGCACGAAAACAGGGCCGATACCAGGCTCAGCCACAGGCCGACTATCCAAAAGCGATATGTTGTCATCGTTCTGCTCATCGAAAAACAGTTTATTCGTAAACGGGCGATATGCGCCGTCCGGACACCGCCGGCTTGTACCGGTTCCAGGTTATAAACTCTGTCGTCACCCCGATAACGAGGCTGTTGGTATATATCCGGGTATCGATATAATCCTGCCGGGTCGAATAGATGCTGTTGCGATAGCCCAGCCGCAAGGCGCCCCGCCCCAGCGGCAAATCGAGCGACACCAGATTGTCCATGTAAAACTGGTTGTGGAACGAACCGAAATGAACCGTCCCCGCCCGATTGCCCAGTTCAAACATTTCGTAATAAGACTGGCCGAACTCCGGGCCGAAAAATACGCCGGCCACCGGCAGCGACAACTGGTAACGCAACGTCAGCGGATACCGTTTTATCCGGAAGCGGTAAACGGCCATTCCCGACAGCGAAAGACGGGCGTCGACTTTGGCCGTCGCCGGGTTGTTGGAGTTGCGCATATTGTAGATAAATCCGATGCGTGTCCCCGCCTGTCCGCCGCCGTACAGGGTCAATCCCCGCACCGGCATGCGGGCGGTGTACAGCAGGCCGTAATCGTAGCCGAGCATGCCCATCATCATCATGCCGTTGCCGGGTTTGTTGCGGGCCGATGTGTAATCGAGCGACAAATCGTGCCGGGTCAGCATCCGGGCCGGCCGGCGGCGGGACATTTGCAGCCGTTCGTGCCGGAGTCCGACATTCCAGCCGGCATAGTTCATGATAGAGAGGTATGAATCGTACAGTCTTCCGGTGCGCCCCATATCGAACATCGTGGAGGTGAGCACGGGCCGCAAGGGCAGGCTGTCCGGTTCGGCCGCAAGGCACATCACCGGTATCATCCACCCGCATATCCATAGGACTATCTTTTTCCGGCAAAACATCGGCAATCGGGTTAAAATAGTCTCATCTGACCGTTCAGTTCATCGAGCAAATCGTCGTTGCCGGGCATCTGCTCTTCCGGCGTCTCCGCATCGTCTGCAACGGGTTCCGGCACCGTCTCTTCGGGCGGCAGAGCTGTTTTCACCGGTTCCAGCTCGTTTATTGCCGCCACCGAGAAGGTGGTCAGCCGTTTTCCTCTGGCCCGGAAACTCTTCACGGCGATAAATTCGTCGGCATCGACCACCAGTGCCTCCCGGAAAGCGTCTTTGTCGCCGAACACTACTTCGATACGGGGATAGGCCACATCGCTCAGCAGGATGAGCCGGCTTTGCGGATTCTCGCCCAGAAAATTCTGTTTGCGGGTCGTCGCTTCGAAGCGGAACCGTTTCAGGTAGGGATAGCCTTGCTCGGCATCGAACAGGGCCGCCGTCCAGTTTTTGTCGGGAACGAATTTTTCGATAACCTGTATGTTGGGGTCGTAATGGTTGGTCAGGTCGAACGAGGTGGTATAGAACTCGCCGTTCTGCAACACCACCAGTATCAGATCGCCGCTGTGGAACTCGCCCATGTACTCGCCCCGTCCGTCGTAGTTGAGGCGCAGCACATCCCGGTCGAACCATACCTGCCGGCCGCCCAGCGTAGAGCCGCCCCGCTCTTTCAGCGAGATTTTGTGTATCTCG
>JAFLRV010000035.1 GCA_022511245.1 Coprobacter sp. | reverse complement strand
CACCGGCGAGACGTTCTCCGGGAAGGAGGCGGCCGTCGTCGGCCAGCCGTCCCCGCGTCTTGACATAGCCGCTCTGTTTCGTCTGTCCGGCGGCGGGAAAAGCCGTCGGCAAGGCCAGAAACAGCAACAATAAAAGAGAATATTTATTCATATCATTATAGTTGGGTTTGTTTATGAAAAATTTCTTTACCGTTCCACGATGCGGGTTTCGGCGGGAATGTAGTCGGCCGAGCGCTCTTCGGTAACATGAGGGATGCGCTGACCCTTCCGGATGAAAAGCGTCTCCAGCGGATTGTCGGCGCAGTACAGCAGCGTCAGGTCGGGGCAGTGGCTCACATCCAGCGTTGTCAGCCGGTTGCGGTAGCAGGTCAGTATCGACAGGTCCGGGCAATGGCTCACATCCAACTCCGTCAGTCGGTTGCCGCTGCAATACAACGACGTCAGGGCCGGATTGTTGCGCACATCGAGCGCTTCCAGCCGGTTGCCCTCACAAAGCAGCACCCTCAGTCGGGGGTTGCCGCTTACGTTGAGAGCCGTCAGCCGGTTGCTGCTGCAGGTCAGCAGCGTCAGGTCGGGGCAGAGGCTCACATCCAATGCCGTGAGAAGGTTGCAGTAGCATATCACTCTTTTCAGCCGGCTGTTGTGGCACACGTCGAGTTCCGTAATCCGGTTGCGGGAGCAATTCAGAAAGGATAGACGGGTAAAGTACCGTATGCCTTCGAGCGACCGAATCTTTGTGATATAGTCGATATTCGAATAATAGTTGTGTACATCGAGCCAGTCGACCTCTTCGATATCGGCCGGAGAAACAACCCCGTCACGGTCGGTGTCGTAACACTCCAGCAGATGGTGGCGGAAAAGAGGGTCGGGAAAAGCGGCGGTCATGTCGCCGGAAAGCAGCGTATCCATTGTACAAAAGTATAAAAATGAAAAAAGAAGCCCCGCAAACAAAACGAGGGCGGCCCATATCTGTGATTCCCGTTTTTTCAGGCAGAAAAAATCTCACATACGGCAAAGATAAACATTTTTTTGTTTTTCCGTTCCGTCGCCCCCTCAGAAAAAAGTCCGGAAGAGAGCCGTCAGGGCCGTTTCAGGCTGCCGCAGGAGCGGGGAGAGTCCGTAATCTGTCCGCAGACCGGTTGCATATGTGGCCGGAAATCGCTATATTCGCCGATGCAAACCCATCAAAAAAAGGAAATAGACAATGAAACGAACCCGAATATCGAAAGGATGGGCCGCACTGGTCCTCCTGTTTGCCTTTGCGGGGAGTGCTCCGGCCGCTGTGACCGGTGACAGCCCCGAAACCCGGCCTGCGGTCGATGTGTCGGCCGCTATACCCGACAGCGTGTTCCGCGCTTGGGTGCTGGCGCAGTTCGACACCGACGGCGACAGCCTGCTTTCGCCCGAAGAAACGGCCGCCGTCACCCGTATGGTGCTCCCCCGACCTGTCGGGACCGACAACGGCAGCCGCATTGTTTCGCTGGAAGGCATCGCCCTCTTTCCCGCACTGGCCGAGCTCAACTGTTCCGGCCTGGCGCTTTCGGAGCTGGATGTGACCGGCTGTGCCTCGCTGGTCAGCCTCGACTGCTCCGAAAATGACCTCACTGCACTGGCTCTCGACAGCTGTGCGGCCCTGTCCCGGCTGATGTGTTACGGCAACCGGCTGTCGGCCCTCGACCTCTCCGGCTGCCCGGCTTTGCAGGTGCTGCTCTGTCGGCGGAACACCCTGACCGCCCTCGACCTCTCCCGCTGTCCGGCACTGGCCCGTCTCGACTGCTCCGGCAATGCCCTGACCGCCCTCGATGCCAGCCGCTGTCCCGCCATGTCCGAACTGATGTGTCACGAAAACCGGCTGACCCGCCTGGAGGTGGCCGGCTGCCGCAACCTCTTCCGGCTGATGTGTTACAACAACGCCCTGACCGAGCTCGACCTGTTCGGCTGTGAAGCGCTGGAGACACTCGCCTGTTCCCGCAACCGCATCGCTTCGCTCGACTTGGGCGACTGTGCCCTCCTGTCGCGGCTCATCTGCTCCTCCAACCGGCTCACCCGGCTGGACCTCACGCCCACCAACATGGGCGACGATGACGAGCGGCGCTCCCTCTGGTGCAGCGACAATCCGCTGGAGGAGCTCCTCCTGCCTGCCGGTTGCTGCATTCCCGGTGTCACCGAAGAGCGCTCGGCCGACTGCATAGACCCCTCGACCCGCATCGAGTGGGCCGACTGAGTGCGGCCATAACGTGTAGGGACATGTCGTGACATGTCCGGAAAACCGAACCCGTGAAACAACATTTTATTCGGACGTGTCACGACACGTCCCTACACGGAATCCGCAACCGGAATCCGCCTGTCGGGGTGCGTATATTCGGACGTGTTTTATTTTATTCGGACGACCGATTCGTCGGCCCCCTGTAGGGACATGTCGTGACATGTCCGGAAGACCGAACCCGTGAAACAACAAAAAACGTCGAGACACATGTAGGGACATGTCGTGACATGTCCGGAAGACCGAACTGTCGTGACATGTCCGGGAGATTGTCCGGAAATTATTCCGATACCGGGCGGATGCTGCGGCCCATACTACGGTCGAGCCAGCTCACTTCCCGGTTGCCCTTGCCGTCGAAATCGAGGCTGTAGGCCCCCTGAGCAGAACCTTCGTAGGGAGTAGAACTCCAATAGTCGCCATACTGGCGGGTATAGCAGGCCGCCGAATCGTTGCTGTGCCATCCCGTAGCCGGGAGAAATATCGAGTTGCCGTTGCGGCGGCTTTTCACCAGATAGCCCCGCTGTTTGTCCTGCAGCACCCAGTACCACTGACAGCTGTCGATAAGCTCCTGTAGTTCGGCGCGGGTAGGCATGCGCCACGAACCGCCCCAGCTGGCACGGGCGGCATCATGCACGGGGTTTCCGGCGATGTCGCTGATGTTCCGCTCCCACGTGCGGCAGTTGCGGACGGTATAACGCTCCTTGACCGAAGTTTCGCCCCACGCATACCGGTTGCCGAACTCCGAAGGCTTGTCGGCCCCCACATTGCAGGAGGCCCATTTGACGCTCAGTCCGAGATCGACATAAGCCTGACCGTTGACGGTCTGTTCCAATTTCTTTTGCCGGCACGAAGCAGCCAGGCAGCCTGTCAGCAGGACGGCCGCCAGAATCAGCGGGGTAAAGGAGACATTTTTTTTCATTGTTGTCTTGTTCACTTTGGAGACGATTTCCCCGCAAAGGTATAAAAAAGAATTGGCAAAATCTCTGCAAAAAGCGAATATATCCGGACAAAAATCGGAATCGCCGCAGTCGAAATGGAGAAGAATCGCCGCAGGGGCGAAACGGGAAAACAGGTCGGGGAGACTCATTTTTCGGTCGTTTCACCCTTCGGGCAAAAGCAAGATATATTTTTATCCATGTAAATGCCGCAAAAAAAAAGCGCATTCCGGTGAAAGAATGCGCTTTTCGGCAATATGCTGTATAAATGATTATTCAGCACTTTCGGCAGCCGGAGCCTCTTCAGCTTCAACGGCAGCGGGAGCCTCTTCGGCAGGAGCCTCAGCAGCAGCAGCCTCAGCGGCGGCAGCAGCTTCAGCGGCAGCCAGTTCAGCTTTTTTCTGAGCCACTTTTTCAGCGATAGCCTTGTTGACTTCCTGTTCAGCTTCGAGACGTTTCTTGGTCTCGGCAGCTTTGGCTTCGTTCAGTTTGGCTTTCACGCTTTCGGTAGCAGCCTGTTTTTTCGATTTCCAGGCTTCGAAACGTTTTTCGGCCTCTTCGGTCGAGAAAGCACCTTTCTGTACGCCGCCCAGCAGATGTTTTTTCAGCAGTACGCCTTCACCCGAAAGGATGTTGCGAGCCGTGTCGGTAGGCTGGGCACCCACCTGCAGCCAATACAAAGCCCGGTCGAAATTCAAATTTATTGTAGCAGGATTAGTGTTCGGATTATAGGAACCTATCCTTTCAATAAACTTACCATCTCGTGGTGCCCTGCTATCGGCGATTACAATCTGATAGAACGGATAATCTTTGCGTCCGTGTCTCTGTAATCTGATTTTTGTTGCCATTTGAAATTTGTTTTGGTTAAAAAATTGTATTAGCGTCGGCAAAGGTACGACTTTTTTCCATATCTCCAACATTTCGGTCCGAAAACTTTTTCGGCCGTCTGCCGGTTACAGTTTGCGCACCCGCACCCAGTCGACATACATCGAGGCAGGCAGGTCCTCGTCATGGATTTCGCCCGGCCAGGTCAGGTTTCCGTTCAGATAGCCGCCCAGCGAGTAGTTGAGGATGAGGTCGAAATTCCAGAAAATAAACGGAAACTGCCGTTGTGCGGCCGTCCCGTACAGCCCCGCATCCTTGTACTGCCACATCAGGACGCCGTCGATATAGAATTTGACCGCATCCATCGAGCGGGCCGCCGCATAAGTGTGGAACTCGGAGTCGAGCGTGTTCGACGACCAGGTGCGGCCCTCGCTCACGTCGCCCGTATAAGAGGGGTCATCGGCCTTGTAAGCCGTGTGTATGGTATAGTAAATCAAGTTGGGGTTGCCCTGAATCCACTCCATGATGTCTATTTCGCCGCTCTGGGGCCAGCTTTTGCCGCCCACCGGCATCTGCCAGATAGCCGGGAAACCGCCCCTTGCCTTGTCGAAGCGGGCCCGCACCTCCACGATGGTGCCCGGCTGAAAACCCTTGCGGGTGCGCACGCCGCCGTTGCGGTAAAGACCGTCGGCCGTTTTGTCGGCCGTGAGCACCAGACAGCCGTTTTCGATGCGCACGTTGGAGTAGCCGTCGGTATTTTTAAAGTACTGCGCCCAAGCCACATGCACATACTCGCACAATTTCCACCATTCGGGGTCGGGGACGGTGCCGCTGTCGAAATCATCGAAAAAAACGATGTCAGAATCCGGGCGGGTTTGTCCATCACCTCCGCCGGGCGTCTCTTCCCCTTTGTCGCAGGCCGACATTCCGGTCAGCAGTGCCGCACACAGGCACCAGAACGATAATTTTCTCATTTTCAGTACGAATTAAGGTATGAATAACACAAAGCCGACCGCCGGAAAAACCTGTTTTCCCTTCCGGCATTCCGGCATCGGCTGTCGCAAATATAGTTATAAAATATCAGAAAAATCCCCGTCGGCCGCCACATTGCCGGAAAAATTTTTTTCAGGACAAGGAGATTTAGAACAAAAAATGTCCCATTTCCGCAAGAAGAGGGGAGAGGGCGGTCCCGTCCGGTCGGGAACGGTCCGGCGGCGAGAGGTGTTTTGCCGTTGGGCGAGGGCGACAGGGCGTTTGGTTGGCCGGTTGTCCGGCGGTGAGGTGTGCTTTGCCGTTGGGCAGGGGGGTGGTTGGCCGGTTGTCCGGCGGTGAGGTGTGCTTTGCCGTTGGGCAGGGGCGGCCGGTTGTCCGGCGGGGTGCGTTTTGCCGTTGGGCGAGGGCGGCGGTTTACACGTCAGACCCGTCCACCGCCGGGTCGTCGTCCTCCACTTTGAGAGCGTACATTTCGAGGTATTCGTTCCAGTCGGGGTCTTTTTCGCAGTAGATAGAGAGCGGCAGCCGTTCAAAAGGCGCCAGCGCCTCGTTGAGCGTGCGGCCGAAAGCCGGGATGTTGCGGGTGTAGAACACCCAAGTGCGCTCCCCCGCACCGGTATACACACCGGTAAGGATAGCCAGTTTGTTCTTTTCCATGCACTTTTTCAGCGCCTCTTGCGGAGCCTCCATGCGCCGGGCCTCCGCCTCCGACGGCATGCCCGAAGCCTCCGGCCGGTACGGCCAGGAGATTTCGACCCGTTCGGCCAGCTTGCCCGACAGCCGGAAAGCCTCCACGTCGTCCCGGCCCGACACCACAATCATTTCGCCGTTATCCCCTTCGGCCAGCGCCGTAAACCAGACATCGCTCAGTTTCATGCCGTTTCCGATTTTTTACCCAGATTTTCCACCCGGTAGAGGTTGCACCCGATAAAGTTGCCCGCCACCGTAAGCGCATACACCCGGACGATTTCCCCCGCATGCTCCCGCAGGAATCCGGTCGGACAACTCAGGTAATAGACCACGTCGGCGATGCAGTGCGGGAAGCCGCACAAGATAAAGACCGGCACCCCGAAGAGCAGCGGCAGCCACTTGTCCTCTCTGGCCCACCGCACTGAAGCCGTCATGATGAAGCCGCATCCGGCCGAGCGCAGCAGCACGTCGGCCCAGCCGGTCGCCAGCCGGGTCTCCACAATCGGATTCATCCCTTTGGCCACCAGCAGCGAAGCCATCCAGCAACCCACGATGTTGAAGCCCAGCACCAGTGCCAGAAAGCCCGGCCGGGTCGAGAACCCCGCCTGACCCGTAAACAGGTTCCACCCGTAGTGTACGATGACGATAAGGCCGAAGGCGAACAGAACCGCCCCCGCCACGCCGCCCGTGCGCAGGTACATGATAGACCCGATGCCGATAGTGAAACCGGCCAGAACAGATTTGATGATGTGAGTTGCCATCCCGTGCATAATATATTAATGTATGTGATGAATTCCCGCCGTCCGGTCAGCCGTCCGGCGCAGAACACCGCAAAGATAAACACTTTCCCGGTAAATCCCAATCCCCCGCCGCCCGAATATTACAGATTTGGCCGTAAAAAAGCCCCGAAAAGGGACAAAAAAAACGAAAATCTTAAAAATAGACCACAAAAACAGACAAATAGACATTTATTTTCTCGATTAGAAGTCGTACCTTTGTCCCGGTTCAGAGTATGAATTAAAAGAAATACGAATGAAACACCTGTTTTCTCCGGTACTGGTCCTGAGCCTGCTGCTCCTGACCGCCTGTGCCGAAAAAGAAGCCCCCGCCGGCAGCGGGTACGGGACGATGGCCGTAAGCCTTTCGACCGACAGCCGCATCATCGATAAGAATGCCGCCGGCCCTGCCGTCCGTTCGCAGGCTCTGGAAACCCGGCCCGGCGAAGCCCCCGTCACCCGACCCGATATCGACCAGTTCCGCCTTGAAGTCCTCGACGCACGGGGGCTCCCCTATGCCGACTGGGAACACCTCTCCCAATACGACCCCGCTTTCCGTTACTCCACCGGAACCTACACCCTGCGGGCCTCGTGGGGCGATGTCACCGAAGAAGGATTCGACTGCCCCGCCTACATCGGCGAAGCCGCCTTTGTCATCGAACACAAGAAAGAGACCCCCGTCGACGTCACCTGCACGCTGGCCAATACCTTTGTCACCGTCGGCTACACCGACGCCTTCCGCCGTTATTTCGACGATTACAGCCTCACCCTGCAGCGGGTAGGCGGCCAGCCCGTCGAGTTCAGCAAAGAAGAGAGCCGCACCGCCTGTTTCATGCCCGGCAACATACGCATCATCCTCACGATGACCACCCAGACCGGACAGACCGTCACCTTCCAGCCCGCCCAGATAAGCAACACCGCCGCACGGGAGCACTACCACCTCACGTTCGACGTCAACAACGGCGAAGCCGGAGGAGCCCGTCTGGTCATCGTCTTCGACAACCAGACCGAAGAAGAACCCGTCGAGATAGACCTCTCCGACGAATTCTGGAACGCCCGGGCCCCCGAAGCCTACGGCGAAGGATTCCAGCCCGGACAACCCCTGCAGTCCGTCGAGCTGTGCGAGTCCGGTCTGTCAGCCGTGCGCTCCGTCGTCAACGCCCGTTCCGGCATCGCCTCGTGCCTGCTCACCACCCGGTCCGAATACCTGCTCAGTCTCGGCTGGCCCGCCACCATCGACCTGGCCGACCCCGAAGCCGACCTCTCGAAGCTCGAAAGACTCGGATTCCGTCTCGGCTGGCTCCAGAACGACAGCCACCGGCGCACGATGGTATCCGCCGACTTTACCCAACTCATTCCCCAGCTCATGATAAGCGAAAGCGGCGACGACACCCACACCTTCACCCTCGAAGTCACCGACCGGCTCGGCAAGCTCAGCCAGCCCCTCGTCTGTGTCGTGCAGAACCTCCCGCTGGAAATCACCCTCGACACCCCCGACAACGTCTACATCGGCGGCGGCGAAGCCCGCTTCCCCCTGCACACCAACGGAGACCCCGCACAAGTCACCATCCGCTATTACTACGATAACGACTGGCACGACTGCACCCGCAACGACCTCGTGCCCGGCAGCACCCCAGCCGTGCTCTCCGAAGTCGCCATCGGCAACCGTCCCGTACAAGTCAAAGCCCTCTATCGCGGAAAAATAGAATCCCCCGAAGTCACGCTCGGCGTCAAGGCACCCGCCTACAGCGTCGTCTATGACCCCGCCGACGTGTGGGCACACCGGGCCGCCGTCTCCGTACAAGCCGCCGACCCGCAATATCAGGCCGTCGTCGAACGCTACGCCACCTACGAATATACCCCCTCCGGACTCGGCAGCTGGACCCCCGTCACCGCCCCCGCCGACGAACGGGGCCGCTATCCCTTCGACGGACTCTCCGGCGGAACCCCCTATCAGGTGCGCGCCTCCGTCCTCAACGACGGCAGCGAACACTGCGCCCCCACCGTACTCACTACCGAAGCCGAACAGCAGGTCGAAGACCCCTCGCTGGAGTCGTGGACTACCGGTATAACCAAGAGCAGTATGATAAACGGCGCCAATATATTTACCAGCAGGGTAACCCTCACCTCCGATGTGCTGACCTCCTATTGGGCCGATGTCAACCAGAAGACCTTCGGCGGTTCGCCCACAGTCTCCTCCACCTACAATACCGTAATGTCCACGCTCAAGAACGAGTCGGGCCACAACGGCGGACGCTGCGCCCAGTTGCGCACCGTCGGGTGGGACAACAGCGCCGGCAACTCCTCGCTCACTCTGTACCATGTAGCCGCCGGCCGCCTCTTTATGGGCAGTTACAGCTTCACCCACAAGAACGGCCCCGAAGTCTATGATTACGGTCAGCCCTTCACCTCCCGGCCCGCCGCCATCAAGTTCTGGTGCCGTTACGAACCCTACAACGGCGACAACTTCAAGGCATGGGCAGTGGTCGAACACCGGGCCGGCGACGGTACCGTCACCCGGCTGGCCGAAGGCACCCTCACCGGAGGAGAACAGCCCGTCTGGACCGAACAGACCATCACCCTCGACTATATCGACACCACCAAGAAAGCCACCCATATGTATGTCGTGTTCGTCTCGTCGGCCGATTGCAGCGACAATGAAGCCACCGAGACCTCCAATCTCAAAGACGCCAAACTCACCAAAGAAGGTTCCATTGGAGGATACACCCATTACGAAGGCAGCAATATGTATGTCGACGACATATCGGTGGTCTATTGATGCAGGGACAAGCAGCGGCATGCCCCAAACAAACGACATAATGAACAACGGCAGATACCGTCAGATGTAGGGACATGTCGAGACAAGTCCGGGAGACCGAACAACGGCAGATACCGTCAAGTGTAGGGACATGTCGTGACATGTCCGGGAGACCGAACCCGTGAAACGACAAAAATGTCGTGACATGTCCGGGAGACCGAATAATAAAAACTATTGAAATCGGACAAAGTCCGACAAAAACAAGATAAAAACTAATAAAAGCAGATGTAAAACTAATAAAAGCAGACAAAGAACGAATAAAATAGGACAACAACCCAATAAAAACAGATAAAAAACGAAGAAAATAAGATAGCCTCCAATGAAAGCAGACGGAAAACCTAATAAAAACGGATATAAAACCAATAAAAGCAGACAAAGGAGGAAGAAAATAGGATAGTGACCTAATAAAAGCAGATGAAAGACGAAGAAAAGCAGATAAAACCCAATAAAAGCAGACAGAAAAAACGAAGAAAATAAGACAAGGAACTATAAAAATAAGACAGAAAACTAATAAAAGCAGATAAAAGCCGCTCCGGACAAGCATAAAAACCAATAAAACCGGACGACAACCCAATAAAATAAGACAAAACAAGCAACAAAACTAAGAAAATCATATATTGACCCATATGAAAAAGATAACCGCCCTCACCAGCCTGCTCGCCGCCGGGCTCATCCTGTTCGCCTCCTGCGACCGGGAACGAATCGATTACGGATTAGTCGACGACAACACCGCCACCACCGGCGGCGACGAAGCCGACGGCCCCTTCGGCATTCTGGCCAAACCCGGACTCTCCTACGATTCCGACGTCGCAACCTATGCCGCCACCCGCTCCGCCGGTTTGGACGACTACCTGATAGGCCTCTACAAAGAAGACGGCACACAGATAGACCTCATCCGTTACGGTGACATCGGCGACGACGGCCGCGTACTGCGGGTCGGCCGTTACCGCCTCACCGCCAGTTCGCACACCCCGCAGGCCGCCGAGTGGAACAACCCCTGGTACTACGGCGAAACCCCATTCGACATCGAAGAAAACAAAATCAACGACAAAGTCGCCGTCCGCTGCACCCAGAACAACCTCGCCGTAGCCGTCGATTTCGAGCCCGACCTCCTGGCCATACTCGACAACGACTACACCGTGCAGGTCGAGATAGGAGAAGGGCAGCTCACCTACACCCGCACCCAGTATGACCAGAACACGCTCGGCTACTTCTATGCACCCGGCGAGGGCGACATCTTCTGGGCCGCCTTCTTCAACGGCACCGTCGACGGACAGCCCACCCGCCAGCAAATCAGCGGCTCGTTCAGCCGCGAGACCCAGCGCCTGGTCATCACCTTCAAACTCAAATCCACCGATATGGAACTCACACGGGGCGGCGCCACCCCTTCCGTGCGCCTCGACGCCTCCGTCACCCGCATCGAACGGAATGAAAACATCATCATCGAAGAAGAAATCATCGAAGAAGAAAAACCCGAACCCGGTCCCGGCGAAGAAGAACCCCAGCCGCAAGGAGTCACTGTTTTCGGCAAGGATTTCAACGGAGCCCCCTTCGACATCAAAGGCGCCGTCACCCTGTTGGGCGACATACCCGACGAGGGTGTTCCGGTAGTTGTCGGCATCAATGCCCCTGCCGGCGTGCAGGTACTCTATGTCGATATCGTTTCCGAAACGCTTAGCCCCGACGTGCTGAAAGGAGTCGGATTTACCGATCATATCGACTTGGTTCATCCCGGCGAATTTAAAGAACAAATTATGGGCTTTGAATTCCCCGTTGAAGACGAGGTCGTGGGCCAGACTGCACTCGACTTCGACATTACCCGATTCACGCCCATGCTGGGTATCTATCCAGGCACCCACCGCTTTGTCCTCCATGTAGAAGACAGCACTGGAAATGGCGTGACCGAGACACTCACCATCATTGTCCAAAAATAAACCCGGCCGAGACATGAAAAAGAGCACCACCCTGTATATCGGCCTGCTGGCCGCGCTGCTGGCCCTCCTCTCCGGAGCCTGCCGGCAAGACGAACAGCTCCTCTCCGGAGCCGACGGCGACGGCATCCTGCGCATCGGTGTGCGGGTCGACGACGCCGTGAAAATGGTACCCGTGCAATTGGGACGCACCACCCGCGCCGCCCTCACCCGGTCCGACCTCGAAAAGAGCTGCCGCATCGAAATACGCAACCCCAAAGGGCTGGTGCGCCGCTACGAAGACCTGGCCACCATGCCCGGCGAGCTCCACCTGGTGAGCGACACCTATACCGTGACCGTCGTTGCCGGCGACTCCCTGCCCGCCTCGTTCGACACCCCCCTCTATCGGGGAGCCGGTACCTTCACCGTCGAAGGCGGCGGCCGGGTGACCGACGCACAGATTACCTGCCGGCTGGTCGATGTCGTGGCCGCCGTCACCTACGACGAGAGCGTGACCACCCTTATCGACACCGGGACCGCCTCCCTCACCGTGAGCTCCTCCACCGGCAGCCTCACCTTTGCCGGAGCCACCCGCGACAGTCTCGGCTACTACATGATGCACGGCGGCGAGACCACCCTGAAATACACCCTTGAGGCCGAAAATCTGGCCGACCGCACCCCCATCACCCTCAGCGGCGAGATTCCCGACGTCAAACCCTGCCACAAGTACACCCTCACCTTTGTCAGCCGCAGCGGCGACTGGGCAGAAGGCGGAGCCTTCTTCGACGTGATTGTCGACGAAACCTGCATCGAAGTCAACGAAGAGGTCTACATCCGCCGGCGGCCCGACATCTCCGGCGACGGATTCGACATCCGCCAGCCCCTCTACCTCAGCCCCGACGGCGAAAAACCCGCCCGCACCGTCAGCCTGCGCACCACCTCCCGGCTGATGCAGGCCACCCTGTCGAGCACGCAGTTCGGCCATTTCGGCATTCCCGCAACGCAAATCGACCTGCTCTCCGACGACGATGACGACATACCCGGCATCACCTTCGCCGGCCGTTACGACCCCGAACGAGACGCTTCGGTGCTCGACGTCACCTTCGACGAAACCTTCATGGCACAGCTGGAAGACGACAGCGAATACACCTTCACCTTTGACGCCGTCGACTCCTGCGGATATACCCGCACACAAGACTTTGTCATCATCCTGACCGATGCCACCGTCGCTACGGTCAATGCCGCACCCGGCAGCATCTGGACCGGCCGCGCCCGCCTGCAAGGCCGGCGCATCAAGGAAGTCGCCCGGCAGGACGTCAACGGAGAGCCCCTGTCCCTCACCTTCAACTACCGCCCGAAAGACGGCAGCAGCGACTGGATTTCCGTCGAAGCCACCGAAGACCCGGAAGGCGGCACCTTCTGGGCCGACATCGACGGCCTCGAACCCGCCACCACCTACGAATATGTGGCCCTCGAAGGCACACAGCCTTCGGTCATCACCTGCACCTTCACCACCGAAACCGCCGCACAGCTCCCCAACTCCGGATTCGAGAACTGGAGCAAGCCCGGCAAGATACTCTACATCTACGGCGACGGAGAGGAGATGTTCTGGGACAGCGGCAACACCGGCTCCTCGACCCTCAACGTCAACGTCACCGAGTACGATGAGAGCAACCCCCACAGCGGCATCCGCTGCGCCAAACTCAAATCGCAGAAAGTCGCTTTACTCGGAATCGGCAAGTTCGCCGCCGGCAACCTCTTTGCCGGAGCCTATGTCGGCACCGACGGCACCGACGGCATTCTCGACTTCGGCCGTCCCTTCACCTCCCGGCCCAAAGCCCTCAGAGGCTGGTGGCGCTACAACATCGGCACCATCGACGAGACCGGCTCCGGTGTGCCCGACGGCGTGAGCAAAGGACAGCCCGATATCGGCAACATCTACATCGCCATCGGCGACTGGGACAGTCCCGTGCGCATCGAGACCAAAACCAAGAAGCTCTTCGACCCCGAAGACCCCCATATCATCGCCTACAAGAGCGTCGACATCACCGGTTCGCAGCCCGGCTGGGAAGAGTTTACCCTCGAACTCGACTACCGCGACTACAACCGCAAACCCACCTACATCGTGGTGGTGGCCAGCGCCAGCAAATACGGCGACTATTTTACCGGCAGTACCGCCAGCACCCTTTGGTTAGACGATTTTTCCCTGATTTATGAATAAGACAGAACGACATAGAAGAAAATTGCGGCAAGTTGTCTCACTTACGACTGCAATCCTGCTGCTGGGGAGCTTCGGCTCCCCGCTGCAGGCCGAAGAATTCGATCGGGGCATCCGGCAGAGCACCTTTGTCCCCAAAGGACAGTGGATTGTGGGCAGCTCCATCTCCTATTCCCAGTACGACGGCGACAACTACAAGCTGCTCGTGGTCAACGGACTCGATGCCAGCGGCTACACCTTCAAGGTGAGCCCCCTGCTGTGCTACACCTTCAAAGACAACCTCGCCGCCGGCGGACGGGCCGTCTACCAGCGCACCCTGACCCGCGTCGACCGCCTCGCTCTGGAACTCAACGACGACCTCCGGTTCAACACCGGCGACATCTACCGCCTGAGCCACTCCGGTTCCGGCATGGCCGTCATGCGCTACTACATCAGTCTGGGCAGCTCCACCCGTTTCGGGCTGTTCAACGAAGCCCAGCTGAGCATCGGCAGCAGCCAGTCCAAATACGTCACCGGCAAGGGAGAGACCGTCAGCGGCACCTTTTCCCGGTCGACCGACCTCCAGTTCGGCCTCGCACCCGGTCTGGTCGCCTTTGTCAACGACTTCGCCGCCATCGAGGTGAGCATCGGCGTGCTCGGCCTCAATTACAGCAAAACCCGGCAGACCACCGACCAGATTTACAACGGAGAATACTCCTCCAGCGGAGCCAACTTCAAGATAAACCTCTTTTCCGTCGGACTCGGCATCGCCTTTTACCTCTAAAAAATGACAACGTGAAACAGAAACTGCACCATATTATCCCCCTGCTTCTGCTCGGCCTGGCCGGGCGGCCCGCCCTTGCCGCCGCTCCGGAAACCCCAAGCGCCGGACAGCCGCTGTCCGCTCCCTCCGAAACCGCCCTCATGCAGGACACCCTCGTGCTCGATGCCCTGCCCGGCGACACCCTGCCCGAAGTCGACATCTCGATACGGGTGCTCCCCCAGCGGCGCAAAAACTTCTTCACCCACCGGGCCAAAGAACGGTACAGTCGGGGCGTGACCAACTACCTCTTCGTCCCCAAAAAACAGTGGATGGGCGGTCTCTCGGCCTCCTACGCCAATTTCGACAGCAAAGACAGCCGCATGCTGCTCTCCCTGATCGACGATTTCGACTTCTACGGCTACACCGTCAAGGTCAATCCCTATGCCGGCTATTTCTTCAAAGACAACCAGTGCGTCGGCCTCAAGGTAGGCTACAGCCGCACCATCGGCCGGCTCGGCAATCTCGGCCTTGTCGTCGAAGACATCGACCTCTCCCTCAAAGAGATGTACCTCTCCGAAGACCTCATCAGCGGAACCCTCTTTCACCGTTCCTACGTCGGTCTCGACTCCCGCATGCGTTTCGCCCTCTTCAACGAGACCGCCCTCTCCGTCGGACGCGGCAGCACCCGCTTCACACACGGCAAGGAGGGTGAGGAGAACCGCCAGGATACCCGCACCACCATTACCGAAGTACAGCTCGGCTTCAATCCCGGACTCTCGGTCTTCATCATGAACAACGTCAGCACCGAAGTCTCCTTCGGCATACTCGGCCTCAAATATCGGAGCGAGAAGCAGACCGACGATCGCGGCGAGACCGGAACCTACAACTCCAGCGGAGCCAACTTCAAGATAAACCTCTT